>NZ_OX458932.1:619167-928751 GCF_949774925.1 Candidatus Methylacidiphilum fumarolicum | reverse complement strand
AAGACACTCTAATAATTGAAAACGCACCTGCTTTCTTTTTTAAACTTTTCTTTTTTCATTTCTCTGATCTTTTTTCATAAAAAACTTTGTTGTTTTTATCTTTCTAGAAATAATATCTCCAACTACAATCCCCATTATCTTCTCATTGCTATGGCTTTTTTTCTTCTCCAAACAGAATTCTCAACTAAACAATAAAAGAAGCACCAGAAATTATACAATGGCAGCTAATCGAGATTCTTATTGATTTTATGTAATGCTTATTTCGGTGGTAAGCCTTTATTTGAACTCCATGAGTAACGATAGTTAAATATAAGAAAATCCATTCCTACCCATTGCAACAGAAAAAGAGATGCCATATAGCAATGACCGTTTGTCTGGTCGCATGAAGACGAATGTGCAAAAAACCATCTTGTGTTTATAAAGATCAGGCCGCATTAATCCCTATCCTTCAAAATCGCACCGTTTCATTATTATGAACCACTATAGAGAATCTAGCAGAGATTAGCACAGAACAAGGAATAGTCAGATCGATAGATACTACTGATAACATCCATAGCACTCATTTAAAAGATCTTCCCCTTTGCTCTCTTGAGCCAGAGCCCTTCAGAGCATTGTATCTATAGTCAGCAAATAGAGAAAAAGAAACGAAGCAATTTATAGATCAAAGCTGAAAAGATGGACAGTCCATTATTCCCCTAACCATTGAGGAGTAAAGAATAGTTATGGATATTGCGATGCCAATCTAGTTGTTAAATGTCTGCCTGACGAACCTATAACCTGTATTCACCGAAGAAGCTTGGCGCGCTAATCGTTCGCAGCGTCAATAGGCAGTAACAAAAGGCGGTGGGAAGGAGTATTGCCCGCCAAACGGACTTGGGCAAAACGGTGAACACACGGCTGGGGGGGTTGAAAGCAGAGGACTAAACTACAAGAGAAAGGATTTCCTCAGGTCTGATGGAGATGGGGGAGATCTCCAGGATTGTGGTCGCTCACAAGGACTAGCTAGTCTGGTTCAGTTTCGAATGACCCCTAGAAGTTTTGCCCCTCTCTTAGGACCAAAATCCTCGTCATGAACGGGCGAATCCCTTTCTCTCGAGGAAGAGATGCCCAAGGATGATCTCCTTTTGATCATTTCCTACTTTCCCTAGCCCTCTTTTCGGTTTGTGCCAATACAAAAAGAAAAAAACCAGAGGCCATAGGGAAACCTGGGGAAGCCGGATGAGGCGAGGCGGCGAACAATCCAGGGGGGAAAGCCTGCGGCTGAACACGAAGAAGTGTGAGATGCTAGGGGATCTTTGCCTTCGCTACGCAATCGAGGGAAAGCAGTTTCTTGTCTCTTTCTCTGGCTTAGATCGCTTCGCGGAAAGACTCTCGAAAACGCGGGAAGTGAGACAAGCTTGTGGTGGAAGGCTACCCGAGCCCCTAGCAGATTGCAGGCAAAAGTGTGGAAGGTAGCCCTCTGAGACGACTAGGAAACGATCGAAAAGTGTGGGTTAGCCTCCTCTGCGATGATCAACCCAAAGATCCGGCGGTGCCTGAGATGGACAGAAGGAGCAAAGCGGGTTGTTTTCTAGATATTCCATTCTCTGCAGCAGCTTGTTTCTATGTTAGGAAAAAGAGAGCCGCCCGCTTCTAAATTTCACATGAAAAAAGAGAGGCTAGCTACCATTCTTTTGAGCTTGCGAAAGGACTTGCGAAAGGGCAATCGGAAAGCTGCCAAGAGTGAGGCTGACTCACTCAATTGGATGCGAGGAATGGAGATACCGGACTTTTGAAGAGAAGGAAAGACAGTATATCCCGTTCATGAGTCTTGAAGGTGGTAAAAGGATGGTCATTGCTTTATTTGCTAACTTAAAGATTTGGGGCATGATGTGTCTTGTTTCCAAGGAAAAGGAGGCGGGAATTCCCTACGGGGCGTCACTACAAATTCCGAAGCGATTATAGGGAGAAGTGGTCGGGATAGTGGCTCTACTTTCTGAAGTTTGCACAGATGATCACGGAAAGAAATAGGGAAGAGGGTTTGGGGAGTTGCTCTCTAAGCTCTCTAAATATCATATGGAGGAAGAGAAGAAACAGCACCACCTGGCCAAAGGCCAGCGGGTGCATATTAACGCCACCAACTACATCCCGGCGGCCCTGATAGCCACACTTCGGATATCACCAATTCCGTCCATTGGGCTTATGGCGATGACCTCATCAGGACACCAGCTGAACATTACGCACTCGTCACCGGTGAAGCACGCGATGCGGACTTATACTCTGCCTTCTATATCAAATCTCATATATATATACACTGCGGAATATCAAAGAAAATAGCCATAATACTAAAGTGCGGCGCTCTCATCCCAATCGCCTAAATGAGATGGGTATTCTCGCGTTTATTTATAATTTTAAAATAGCAAAAAAAAATCATGAATAGTGCGCTCGGGGAGATTTGAACTCCCATGGGGGATACCCACTAGAACCTGAATCTAGCGCGTCTGCCAATTCCGCCACGAGCGCAATAAAAATGATGAAGAGATTAGTTTAAATCTATAAAAAGTGATAAAAAAAGAAAATAATTTTCACTTAGCTTTCCAGAATAAAACAAGAACACCTTCCCCAGGATGCATGAGAAACAGCCATATGCGAATGGATATTTTCAAATTGGTCACCATATAGCTATATGAGCCATATGTTTTCAGTTTTCTCCTGGCTTCCTTATTTCAGCCTAGACAGCTGTAAAGCTAACTTCCTGTTTTGCTAAGGTTGACCATATGCGCGCCAAAGTCGACATCTCCGCAGGCTCAAGATCATGGAACCAGGGTCAGATTCCCTAGCTCTGCAAAGTAATATTACATCCCCGTAAATGATCGCCATCTGGGGTACGTTCTCGGTTATATCCAGCCTGGCCCCTATTGCAATATAGTCTGTATAGCTTGCTTCTACCACTCCAAATCCCCTTTCTATTCCTAGCTGAAGAGGAGGACGTAGCCATTCTCAACCGACGGTTCATACTATCCGCAGCATAAAAACCGTTCTGTACATATTTTCGCCCAATCAAAATGTTGAAGGTTACATGGTTTGTTCGGCATCCAACCTACTTTCTATTTTCCCATCGCCTCAGTCTAGGGATGAAAAGGCCCAAGGCTTATGCGGCTGCTCCTATGTGCTGATGAAGCTTTCCTTTTTAGAGTGAAGAGAATAGATTGTCACAATCAATTGGCTTGAGCCCTTCTAAATGAATTGAGTAAAATTTCTGTCTAGCTTGCAGCTTTCTAAAATTTTGGAGAGCTATTAGATATCCCTTGATATTGAGTTTGTCTTGCTTGAATTTTTTCTTTTAACTCTTCTTCATATTCCTTTACTAATTTGTCTCTATAGGCCTCAACCTTTTCATTTACTTCTTTAATTTTTTCCCTTCGTTCAGCAAGCTTTCTTCTATAGATGCTTTTTCTCCGTTCATGACTGTAAAGATAACCACCCAAGCCTCCACCTAACAGTCCCAGACCAGCACCTATGCCTGCACCCAGACCTCCACCAGCCAATCCTCCAATGAGTGCCCCTCCCAAAAGACCAATTCCGGCACCCTCAAGTGTCGTAGTCGGCGTACCTGAACCAGAAGCAAAGGGCTTACCCATTTGAGGAATACCTGGAATATCCTTTATAAGCTGATTGCGATAATCGATCACTTGATCGCGAATCTGATTAATTCTTGCAAAAAAAGCCTGCCAGCTCTGATCCTGTTCTTGCATCAATTGATTCAAAACAGGATCTGATTTAACGGAATAAAGCTCTTCAGCTTCAATGGATTTTTGAAATGAATGCAAAAGGCTTTCTGGCCCTTCAAATGGAGTCGGTTCCACCTCAAGAATGCGCCATAGCCCACCTTGCACAACAGCTTTTTTCACTGTCCAGGAAAATTCAAAAGGTTCTTGGGCTTTTGCTAAAATTTTCTTTTCTCCAAAAAAATAAATAAATCCTGGGGGCAAATCATGGGTAAAAAGAACAAGGCGGACTAACTTTTTTTGGATTTTATCTTCGTTTGAGGCAGGTAGCATGGCCTTGCCCCTTGGTATAATCCATTCTGTATAGGATGGAAGAACCTTAACATTATAAGTGACCTGAACGTAATCCTTTGTTCTTTCGAATTGGACTGGATCTATTTTAAGTAGTGCAAAACCAGCCGGAAGATGCCTCAACAATGCAGCTTTTACAGCTTTGCTGTTAGGCAAATCATGATAGATTTGCCAGAAATTTGGCCGATTAAACTCCTTAAGAGGTTGAAAAGGAGTAATATTAGACTGCATATAATGACTTATCTGTTCGTTCCAGAAAAGGTATTTTGAATAGGCGATCTCAGAAGAATTTATCTCATCGTTTGTCGTAGATCCGGGATAAGGCTTCGTAAATATATAAATCAAGAAAGATAATGTCAGAATGAAAAGACAAAATCCGCTAATCAAAAACAATATTTTTTTAGTTTCTTTTTTTCGAAAGGGCTTTTTTTCTTCTTTTATAAATCCAGAAGTGGCTGATTTATGGCCATTCCCACGGTACTCCTCGACAGGTATAGGAGGTGGCTCAGGCTTTCTTTCGAAAAAGTTTTCTATTTTACTCATATCAATAACAAAAATATATAATTATTTTTTTTAATGAATTTATCACTCACATTATGCCTATTTTTCTTGATTTTTCAACAATATAAAAAAAAAATTTACAACCTGATATAAAAAAGAAAAAATTCCATCGAGGAAAGAATCTAAAAAGAAAACTTTTGAATATTTTAAAATTTATTAATTTATTTTATTAAAAATTAAAAGCATCTGCTTAGAAAATACTTTTTTACAATGACATCTCATAATGGGCAATGGAGATTTGCCACGGATACTACTCCTGAAGGCATACGAGAATCGATCCTTACTCATCTTAGGCTCAGTCTGGCTCGATCTCCTGACACAGCAACTCCTTTTGATTGGTGGATTTCAACAGCTATGATGTGTCAAGATCATATTGTTGACCGATTTCTTGCTGCTTACAGAACGCAGAAAATAGAGAAGGTAAAAAGGCTTTATTTTTTATCACTGGAGTATTTTTTGGGCAGGCTTTTGCATCAAAATCTAATAAACCTTGGAATTGTTGAACAAACCAAGAAGGCTTTAATCGGACTTGGATTAGATATAGATCAAATCTTTGAAGAAGAACCTCAAATAGGGCTAGGCAATGGGGGGTTAGGAAGGCTTGCTGCCTGTTTTCTTGATAGTTTATCGACTTTGCGTTACCCGGCCTTTGGTTATGGTCTGCACTATGAATTTGGCCTTTTTCATCAAGAAATCATCAACGGCTACCAAGTGGAAAGACCCGATGACTGGACAAGATTTGGAGTTCCTTGGGAGATTATTCGGCCACGATTATCTCAAGTTATCAGACTCTATGGAAATATAGATTGGAATGGTCAAAAGCCTGTATGGGTGGGGGGAAAGGATATTTTAGGAGTCCCCTATGATTATCTCATACCTGGTTATAATAGTCCTGTTGTTAATGTCTTACGCTTATGGAGATCGAAATCTACCGTTGAGTTTGATCTTGAAGCTTTCAACCGTGGTGGATATTTTGAAGCGGTTGCAGAAAAAAACTTTTGCGAGTCTATCTCCAAAGTTCTCTATCCCAATGACAAAACAGAGATTGGGAGAGAGTTGCGTTTAATTCAACAATATTTTTTTGTTTCCTGCTCTCTCCATGATATCGTCCGAAGGTTTTTGAAGGAGCACTCTAATTTCAACGATTTTCCTTCAAAAGTGGTAATTCATCTAAATGATACCCATCCTTCTATAGCCGTTGCGGAGCTGATGCGTATTTTTCTTGATGAACACAACTTGTCTTGGGATCAAGCTTGGAAGCTGGTATCTCAAAGCTTTGCTTATACAAACCATACTTTATTGCCTGAAGCTCTGGAAAAATGGTCCGTTCCACTCTTTGAGAGAGTATTACCTAGGCATCTTCTAATCATTTATGAAATTAACAAACATCTTTTGGATAGCATCCCCATAGACATACCAGAAAGAGATAAAATTATACGTCAGATATCAATCATCGAAGAAACCTATCCAAAGCTTGTTCGAATGGCTAATCTTGCAATTTGTGGCAGTTATTCTATCAATGGGGTATCCTCCCTTCACAGTGAGTTGCTTAAAAAAAGTCTTTTCCACCCTTTTTATCTTTTGTTTCCACAGAAATTCCGAAACGTGACCAATGGCATCACCCCACGACTCTGGTTATTAGCCTCCAACCCTAGGCTTTCTAACCTTATCACTAAAGCCATAGGAGAAGATTGGCCTGCCGATTTAGAAAAACTAAAAGCGCTTAAAAGCTTTGTTTTAGATCCTGATTTTCAAGAAGAGTACAAACTAGTCAAGCAAGCCAATAAAATAGAATTGGCAAACTTGCTGAAAAGCCGATACAATTTTATTCTGGATCCAGAGGCTATTTTCGATGTTCAGATTAAACGAATTCATGAATATAAAAGGCAACATCTCAATTTGCTACAAATTCTCTCTCTTTACCGTAGGATACTAGATAATCCTAATCTGGATATCCATCCACGAGTTTTTCTAATTGCTGGGAAAGCCGCTCCAGGATACGATCTTGCCAAGTGCATCATCAAAGCGATCAATGCCGTTAGCTATAAAATTAACAACGATCCCCGTGCGAATAAAAAAATTAGAGTCTATTTCATTCCTAACTACGGTATTTGGTCAGCATGTAAAATTATTCCTGCAGCTGATGTTTCCGAACAAATTTCAACAGCAGGCAAAGAAGCTTCTGGAACGGGAAATATGAAACTTGCCTTAAATGGAGCTCTAACAGTTGGGACTCTGGATGGAGCAAATATTGAAATTAGAGAGGCAGTTGGAGAAGAAAATATTTTCATCTTTGGTCTTAAAGCTGAAGAGATTGCTCAATTAGCTGCTGCCGGGTATTCTTCAAGAAAAATTTATGAGACAGATCCAGAAATTAAATATCTATTGGATTGGTTAGGAAGTGGAGAATTTACTCCTCTAGAACCTCCTTCTGTGCTTCATCCTATCGTTCATAGTCTAATTGACGGAGGGGATCCTTTTTATGTTTTAGCTGATTTTCACTCTTACAAAGAAACGCAATCGAAGGTGGATCAAGAATACAAAGACCAAGAAACATGGGTTTCAAAAGCTATTCTCAACACTGCCTCTCTTGGTTGGTTCTCTAGCGACCGGTCAATTAAACAATATGCTACAACCATTTGGAATCTTTCGCCTTGTCTTCCTAAGTAATTTTCAAAAACCTGAGCAACGTTAACCCATTAAATAAGAAATACAATTTTCTTGAAGATAAGCTAAAAAATGAATTTCCCAAATTGCTTGCTGCAAGGGCTTGGATTTTATTAAAAA
Organism: Candidatus Methylacidiphilum fumarolicum; assembly: GCF_949774925.1. Lineage (GTDB taxonomy): Bacteria > Verrucomicrobiota > Verrucomicrobiia > Methylacidiphilales > Methylacidiphilaceae > Methylacidiphilum > Methylacidiphilum fumarolicum. Next base: position 921,345 of record NZ_OX458932.1, on the reverse strand, counting down.
TGGATCCCAGTCCATTTGTTCCTCAGTTATTCCATGGATTATAGCTAGAGTTAATCGGCGATCATTTAATAGGCATAAAAATTGATCTATATCCTTTTTAGCTATACGCAAAAATCCTTTGGATGGATTACGTAAGGGGCTATCCCTAGAAAGCCATTCTTCTAACAAACGAAGTCTTTCCGAACGCAACTCGATTCTTTCGGCTGATAAATCTTCTATGAGATCATCAAATTCAGACTGAAGCTGTGGATCTCGGCTGAGTTCACCCTGCCAAAACTTCCTTAATGATTCAGGAAGTTGCGAAATTTCTTGCTGATAATGTTTCCTGAGCTCAAAAAGAGAACTTACAAGTAATTCTCTTTCGGTCGGTTCGAAAAGAATAACCAATTCTTCATTTTCCTCCCTAATCTTCACGTTTTCTCCATTGTTGCTTGCAAACCAAACCCTTGTAATTGGTGAACCAATAGCTCAGCTTTTTCCTTAGTTTCTTTTGCTACCATGCTTTTCCCTTTATTATGCACCTCCAGCATATGACGTGTAGCGTCCTGCTTGCTCATCTTAAGCACTCTCTGGAACACATAAACAACATAACTCATTAAATTAATTGGGTCATTCCAGACAATAACTCCCCAAAGTTGGTCGAAGGCCTCCTTAACCTTCTCTTCGACCGACTCTTCTTTTATTACATCAGGACTTGTTAATTGCTCTACCGCCATTAACCACCTCCCTTCAGTCATTCATTGGAATGGTTATTAAAAAATAGTATTCGCATTCGTTAAATAACAAATCAAAAATCATTACGAATAAAAACGAACTTTTTATCCCTCCCTTTTTCGCAAAAAAAAGGCCTAAATTTTAATGTTGCCCCAGCTGGAATAAAAGTATCTTTTTTCGCGATCATTTATCTGTTCTTTCAATTATAATCAGGAACGACAAGCCAATCAATAATCACAAAAGATAAAAATTAAAAAAGACAAGCATCCCTCTATTTATAAAAGAACACTAAAACCAACTGAAAGTTCAAAAAAGGCCTTATTCTTTTAGCACCGTTTTATCCTAGGGATAGCCAAATTTATTTTGTGCTTCAATCGACCAATCAAAGGCCGACATTTTGAAAATAGAGCCTCTACCGTGCTTCAGGCTTTTTAGCCAATCCACTTTATCAGCTTGTCGGTTACTGAAGTGCTATTTCCTCCCTGTTCTTCACCCATCGATAACTATTTCAATAGAGCAACAATCTACTTACCCATGGGGGATTCTCAAAAGTCTCAATCGAAAGTCCCTATAATCGACTCAGAAGAAAAAGGTTTTGCCCTAGACATTTCAGGCTATTTCCCAACCATGCAAGGCTCAATGCCGATACCTTCAATCAGCAGTGGTAGTGGATATTATGATGAGCCCAGAATAGGAAATGGCTCTTATTTCTTATTAATAGCGAGGAACAGTCGGGTCAATTAACTGACTCCATGCATCGATGCCTCCATGAACATTCCAAATGTTCTTAAAGCCAGCATTTAAAAGCATACGACAAGCTTTCATACTTCTTCCGCCCAATTTGCAATGAACGATGATTTTTCTAGAACTATCTAATTCATGAAGCCTAGCATGCAACTGTCCCAACGGTATAAGTTTAGCATTGGGAATTTTTGCTATCTGATATTCATGCTCTTCTCGAACATCAATCAAAATAAAATCCTCTCCATTGTCCAATGCTCGTTTCAGCTCCTCAACGGAAATGGAAGGTATGCCATTATTAAGATCCACAGGCGGTTGATTGTTTAAGCCACAAAAAGCTTCATAATCAATCAACTCTTTTATGGTTGGGTTCTTCCCACATAATGGACAATCAGGATCTTTTCTTAGGACATATTCCCGAAAACGCATTTGCAAAGCATCAAAATGAAGTAACCGACCAATTAATGGTTTGCCTATGCCAAGAATTAATTTGACTGTTTCAATGGCCTGCAAAACCCCAATAACTCCCGGTAGCACTCCTAATACTCCTCCTTCAGCACAACTTGGAACCATTCCAGGTTCAGGAGGTTCTGGATAAAGGCACCGATAACATGGCCCCTTTTCAGCCCAGAAAACAGTAGATTGTCCCTCAAATCGGAAAATCGAACCATACACATTAGGTTTGCCTAAAAGCACACAGGCATCGTTCACTAAGTAACGGGTTGGAAAGTTATCGGTACCATCAACAACACAATCATATTCCTTGATTATCTCTAAGGCATTTTCAGATCTTAATGCCATCTCATAGGGTACAACTTTGACATTTGGATTTATTTCTAAAATAGTCTCGATAGCTGATTCTATTTTTGGTTTTCCTACATTTTTTGTTTTATGAATGACCTGTCTATGCAGATTCGAATGATCAACAACATCAAAATCCACAATACCTAAAGTTCCAATCCCAGCAGAGGCCAGATAGAGAAGCAGCGGAGAACCTAGTCCCCCTGTCCCCACAGCTAACACTTTTGCCGCTTTAAGTTTTTTTTGTCCTTCTAGAGTTACCTCCGGCATGATCAGATGACGCCCATAGCGTTTAATTTCTTCAAGAGATAACTCCATACCAGAAAATGTCTTTTCAACTCTTGGTATAAAACTTTTCATCTTTATCTTTCTTTTCTTCCCTATTTCTTTTATTATTGTTCAAAGCCAAAAAAAGATATACCCCGGTTCACCAAGTCGTTTTATTCCTTGATAAGTGATCTAAATCTATAGATATTTTTTTATAAAGAAAAGAAATTTCTTTTTCTTAAAATGGCTCGTCTTTATTTTATAAGATAATAATGGAACAAAATAAGCAATTAAACTTGCTCTCTTTCTCAACCACGAATCGAAAAGTACAATGGATTGAGGAGAACAATTCGCTCCAAGAATATTTATCCATATTAGATCCTTTAAAACCAATCGCCATTGATATTGAGGGAGATAGTCTTCACCATTATCCAGAAAAACTTTGCGTTATTTCCTTATGCCAAGAGGGTTTTCTTGCCGTTGTCGATTGCTTAAAAGGCGATCTCTCGTCTCTTTGGAAAATGCTCAGTGGCTGTGAGTGGATTTGTCATGGAATGGATTATGATTTAAAGATGCTAAGAAGGGCCGGATGCCCTCAGCCACAAAAAATCTTCGATACCCATATCGCTGCTAAGCTTTGCGGATTTGATTCTGTTGGTTATGCTGATCTAGTTTCCCTATTTTTTCAAGTTAAATTGTCCAAAGAACATCAAAAAGCCGATTGGTCCAGAAGACCTTTACCCTTATCCCTTGTTCATTACACGGCCAAAGATGTCCTTTATCTTGAAAAACTTAAGGACATTTTATCAAAACTTCTTAAAAGTTTAGGAAGATCTGAATGGATGGAACAAAGCTGTGAAAGAATTCGAAGAAAAATTGAAAAATCTCTTTCTAAACCACCATATAAAGATCCTGAAAGAATCGAAGGATTTCAAAAACTCGATCCGTTTGGTCAATCTATTCTGCTTGAAATACAGCGATGGCGCCAAGAACTAGCCCTATCAAAAGGCATTCCGCCTTTTAAAATCATAAGAACTGAAGATCTCATTCAAATAAGTTCCATCTCCTCTCAAGGGGAATCAGTTTTAAAAATTCCTGCTGTTAAACAGCTAGAAAAAAGCATCCGTTATAGCCTATTGCAAGCGATAGAAAAAGGAAAACAAAATGGGCCTCACAAAGAACCGCTCGTCTCAAAACCGTTTTACTTCATGGATAAAGAATCTTCCAAAAGATTTGAAGAACTAAAAAACAAACGCAACAAGATTGCTTCTTCCCTTGGTTTAGATCCTGGTCTAATAGCTTCTAAAGCCCTTTTAAGCGAAATGGCCATGGACCCTAAAACGATTCGACAAAGATTAATTGAAAATGATAAGCTTTGTCCCTGGCAAGCGGAACTGTTGGGATTATAAAACTTTCATCCAATATCCTTGTAGGTTAATATATAAAGGTTAAATACATTTAAATTATCAAAGCATAATAAAAGAAGTAGTTTAAAAAACAACGCAATTGATCAAATATGGCAGGACATAGTCACTGGGCAAAGGTCAAGCATCAGAAAGGTTTATCTGATATAAGAAAAGGAAAGCTTTTTAGTAAGCTCTCCAGAGAAATTTCTATAGCGGCTCGAATTGGAGGAGGAGATCCAGCATTCAATTCGAGGCTTCGGAGGGCTATTGCAACTGCTCGTGATGAAGGGGTTCCTCAAGAAAACATCATTCGAGCCATCCAAAAAGGAACAGGAGAAATATCGGGGAGTCACTATGAAGAAGTGCTTTACGAAGGCTACGGCCCAGGAGGTATAGCCATTCTTGTTGAAGCAGCAACAGATAACCGAAACAGAACCACCTCCGAAATACGAAATCTTTTTTCTAAATATGGAGGCAATCTGGGTGCTGCTGGAAGCGTTAGTTGGTTGTTTCAAAGAAGGGGCAAAATTCTTATTGAAAAGGATAAATGCGATTTTGACAAGGTGTTCGAAGTAGCAGTAGAAGCTGAGGCTGAAGAAGTGCAACAAAAAGAGGGTGAAATTGAAGTGATTGCTTTTCCTGAGAAATTAGATGAACTGCTCAAGTGCTTGGAAAAGGCTGGAATTGTTGTTAAGTCTTCTCAAATAGTTTATTTGCCCAAAAATTCAATTCTTCTAAGCGATAAAGAAACAGCCAAATCCCTTTTTCGCCTTCTAGAAGTTCTTGAGGATCAAGATGATGTTCAAAATGTGTATGCCAATTTCGATGTGCCTCAAGAATTTTTAGAACTGAATTAACGATTAACTTTTTGAAAAATAATAAGTTGATGAATTCGAATGAAATTCGACAAAGTTTTCTTGATTTTTTTAAAGAAAGAGGACACACAATCCTTCCTTCAGCCAGTCTTGTACCAGAATCCCCTAATCTTCTTTTTACTAATGCGGGAATGAATCCTTTCGTTCCCATTTTTTTAGGCAAACAGAAATGCCCCTATGTTCCTCCTCGAGTGGCCAACAGCCAAAAATGCCTCCGTGCGGGGGGAAAACATAACGATTTAGAAGAAGTTGGCTATGATACCTACCACCACACTTTTTTTGAAATGCTGGGGAATTGGTCCTTTAATGATTATTTTAAAAACGAAGCCATCCATTGGGCCTGGGAGCTTTTGACTGAAGTATGGAAAATTCCAAAAGAAAGGATTTATGCAACAGTTTATAAACCTGCCCCTGAAGATCCTGCTGAATTTGATGAAGACTCCTTTAGAATTTGGTTTGGGCTTTTTCAAAAATCCGGGCTTAACCCTCTTGTGCACATCCAGTTTGGGTCAAAAAAGGATAATTTTTGGATGATGGGAGAAACAGGACCATGTGGGCCCTGTTCGGAAATTCATATTGACCTTACGCCAGAAGGCAACTCTGAAGGAACTTTAATCAATAAAAACAGTCCCTACTGTATTGAAATATGGAATTTGGTCTTCATACAGCTGGATGCTAAGGAAGATGGATCCTTTTCTTTGCTTCCCTCCAGGCACGTAGATACAGGCATGGGACTAGAACGCATTTGTGCCATTTTTAAAGGAACCTCCTATTTTCAAAAGTTTGACGCTCCCATTTCTAACTACAATACAGACCTTTTCATTCCTCTTATTCGAAAACTAGAAGACATTTCAAAAATTTCCTATAAAGGCACCATTCCAACGGAGAATACCGTTCAGGACTTAACGATCCGGCAAGATATTGCTTTTCGGGTTATCGTTGATCACCTTCGTGCCATTGCCTTTGCTATTGCAGATGGCATCCTTCCAAGCAATTTGGGTAGAGGGCATGTCCTGCGAAGGCTTTTAAGAAGAGCCACTCGATTTGGTCTTGTTCTTGGACTAAAACCTCCTTTTCTTTTTGAACTCGTCGATCCCCTTGTCCAGACCATGGGACATTACTATATTGAGCTGATCGATAAACAACGACGAATTGAAGAAGTTGTTAGTTCTGAAGAAGAACTTTTTGCTAAAACTCTCTCCCATGGCATGGCTGTATTCGAGGAGATAAAGCAAAAGATGCTATCGGAAAACAGAAAAGAAATACTTGGTAAAGAGGCTTTTATTCTTTATGACACCTATGGTTTTCCCTTGGATTTAACTCAACTCCTCGCCAAAGAGCATGGCTTTAGTGTCGACACTAAAGGTTTTGAACAATACATGGAAGAGCAAAGACAAAGATCGATTGTAGCACACGAAGAAGACATTGTCAGCTTGACAAAAACCTCTGAATTTGTGGGCTATGAGGAGTTGGAAGCAGAAGCCGAAGTTGTCGCTTTGCTTTCTGCTAACCGTGCTATATTCGATCGTACTCCCTTTTATGCAGAAATGGGAGGGCAAGTAGGGGACAAAGGCTTTATATTGGTCGATCAGAAAAGAATTGAAGTGCTTGACACCATTAAATCGGCTAGTGGGGCTCATCTCCATAGACTGGCCTTTACTGACGATCTCAAACCGGGAAGTCGTGTATTCCTTCAAGTTGACAAAGAAAGACGAAAGAATATTGCCGCGCATCATACGGCTACTCATCTTCTCCATTGGGCATTGCGTAAAGTCCTCGGACCTGAAACTTTCCAAAGGGGCAGTTATGTAGGACCTGATAGGTTAAGATTCGATTTTGCTCATTCTGGCCCTCTCAGCAAAGAAGAACTTAGAGCAATCGAAGAGCTTATTAATGAAAAAATTGAGCTTAATGATCCAGTCTACTGGGAAGAAGAAAATTATGAAAAAATTAAAAATAACCCAAGCATTTTACAGCTCTTCGGTGAAAAATATGGGGAAAAGGTAAGGATTGTATCCATTGGGAATTATTCAAAAGAGCTATGCGGAGGAACGCATGCTAAATCAACCGGTGAATTAGGCTACTTTAAAATACTTGGTGAATGTGGAGTTTCTGCAGGCATTAGGAGAATAGAAGCAGCATGCGGCAAAGCTCTGTTAAAATTTTTAAAGGCACAGGCAGAAGAACAAGACAGGAAATGGAATCTGCTTTTCAGCAAAGATCCTTCTTTACGTAAGCTTCCAAAGTTTACAGAGTCGTTGGATTTCCAATCCTTGATTGAGCTCTTCCAGAGGAGGAGCGAAGAAATTGCTGAACTTGAAAAAGACATTCGAGAAAAAGAAAAACAAAAGGCAAAAAAACAGGAAGAATCTTTTCGATTGGAAGCCAAAAGTCAAGTAATGGAGCTCCAGGCTAGGGCAGAAAAATTTGGCTCGGTTCCAGTTATATTCTATGATTGTGGAATAAAACCTTCTTCCTATTTACCAATCCTCTGGAATGAGCTAAACAAAAGAGTCGAAGGCATAGCGGTGCTCTCTAGCCGGTGGGAAGAGAAAATTAATTTTTTTGTTGGGATTTCTCCTTCCTTAACCCAAAAGATACAAGCAAAAGCGGTCCTTTCAAAGATTCTCCTTCCATTGGAAGGAAAAGGAGGAGGGTCAGCCACCATTGCCCAAGGGGGTTGCAAAGACAAAAAAGATCTCAATCTAAATCTTATTTTTGAAAAAGCCCGAAAAGCTATTAATGAGTTTTTAGGATAAAGATCCGTATCAGTTTTATTTCCGTTATTCTAAAGAAGAAGGATGCACGCAGTTGCTAAAAAGTGGGTTTATAAATATTGTTAAATATGCAAGAAATCGGGAAAATTCTTGTTTTTCTTGGAATTTTTCTCATTGTTATAGGCTTAATCATTGGACTTGGATTTGGAAAAGGATGGATAGGCAGATTGCCTGGAGATATTAAAATTGAAAAAGGCAATTTTACTTTTTATTTTCCTCTTACTACTTCCATTCTTATTAGCATTATTCTAAGTTTTATTTTCTGGTTGATTAGAAAGTGACACTTTCAACCCGCTGAAACTGGTGAGCTTCTAGCTAGCACGCACGACTTGTGGGCGGTTCCCGTGGGGAACCCGCTGACGAATCATAGCCGTTTGAGGCCGTACTTCAGCTAAACAACGTTGGCCTGTTGTCCAGGCTACACCTGCTTCCAGGCTGCCGGTTATTCATCCTGGCGGCCCGCCCTCGTAGAGGGCCAGGTCTCAGATACGCGATGCACATTGGAAATGGCACCACCTGACCAAAGGCCAAATAGGTGCCTGTTGACGCCGCCGACCACATCCCGGTGGTCCTGAAAGCCACATTTCGGACACCACCAGTTCCGCCCACGAGGCTTATGGCGATGGCTGCATTCCGCACACCGGCTGGACCTGACCCCCTCGTCTCCGGTGAAGCACGCGATGCGGACTTGCTCTCTTTTCTGTATCAAATAGTCTAAATCCTTGCCGTATTCCCACTGGCTCATCCGCTGGCTGTGACGGCGTCCGCAGGCGTCGCGGCGCGCCCCATCCGGGTTACCAGTGAAGATGGATTGAATTCCATGATACAGGTAAAAGTCTATGATCTTCCGGATACCTTTGTGACGCAGGTCGCAAATCCTGCGTTTATGAAGCAGCGTGTGCTTCGCTCTGGCTCGTCCAAGCTTGCGTAAGCGTGTCGACTACCCTTCTTACATCGGAAGCGCTTTTTCTGGATTTCTCCGAGTCGCTTACTGTGTAGCTGTTTGATGATTCGCATTCTTCGCCCGGAAACGACCAGGGCATTGCCGTCGTTGGAGACCACGGCGGCCTAATGAATTTGACCGAAATCCACCGTGACACACCGCTCCGTAGTCTCTTGCGAGTCCGAGTCAGCTGCCGATTCGACCAAGGTTATGTGCCATTCGTTGTGCAGGCCATTCCATACGATCAGGCAAGCGGATTTGCACAAAAGCCAAGCTGGACGTGGCAATCTCAGAGACGACCTGCCTCATCCCATGGGGAGGACGATCCGCTTTTCCTCTGGTCCCATTGCTTGAGCTGGCCACATCAGGGAGAAAAAGCCTTTGTCCTTGTATAGATAACGGATTTCCCTGCGACCATCGCGGCGGTTCCTGCGAACTGCTTCCACGGCTGGCATCGAAGATGCGAAAGACCTGTTGGACGCTTTGGGAATGCAAGGCGTAACATCCTCGGGCGGTGGCTTTGGATATTTATCGCGTCTGGGCCATGGCGCATTCATCTGGCGAGCCTTAAGATGCATGTTCCGGCACGCCACCCAGACCTTTGCCGCCTCCCCCTGGCCTTGCCGATGGTGGAGAGCCTCCCTTTTGGAGATACGCTTCAAGGATAGGATGTGGACCCCTTCCACAGATACTATGCATAGCAGTATGACTGATACATGACAAACCGGAAAAACATGATGGGGGCATTATCAGCTCGCCTATCACTTTGTATGGATACCGAAATACCGTCGCAGAATTCTATTCGGTGATGTGAAGGCGGCCTGCAAGGCTCTGCTCGCCGAATGCTGCCGGCAACACGGCTTTCGGCTCCCAGCTTTGGAAACGGATATCGACCATGTGCATTGTTCGTATCGGTCCCACCTCGTTGGTCGCCTTCAACGATCGTGGGACCCCTCAAGGGTTACACGTCCCGTGGGGCTCTCAGGAGTGCTTCCCGAAGCTCAAGACCCTTCGTTGCCGGGAAAATCTATGGACGCAAGCCTATTATGTGGGAACGGCTAGGGCAGTATCGGTAGAAGTCATTCGTCGTTACATCGCGGCATGCCAAGGCAAATAACCGTAGTTTGCGGTGCTCTCACTCCAATCCCCTAAAGGGAATGAGTATTCCCGCGCCGTTTTATAATTATAAAGCCCTTAGTAGAAATTCTATGTTTGAATAACAAGCATTGCATCTCTTTCTTTAGCTTTTTCGTCTTAAATGACTGGGCAAGATTTTCAAATGAGTCCTATATTTTGCGATAGTTCTTCTGGCCATTTTTATTCCCATCTTTGCTAGAGCCTCAACGATCTGTTGATCAGACAACGGGGCCTGAGGATCCTCGTTGCGAATAAGTCTTTCGATCGATTCTTTAATGGTCTGATTTGCGACAAACTCACCAGTTGTTTTTTGAAATCCAGAATTAAAGAAATATTTAAGCTCAAATATTCCATAAGGGGTCTGAACATATTTGTTAGCAATCGCGCGGCTAACTGTTGTTTCATGGACACCAGTTTTTTTTGCAACTTCACTCATTGTCAATGGCTTCAAAAATCCAGGCCCATGTTGAAAAAACTCCTGCTGACTCTCTACGATTGCTTCGGCTACCCTTAAAAGAGTATTTTCCCGCATCCTTAAACATTTGATCAAGAAGAGACCGGAACGCATTTTTTCCTTCAAATAATTTTTCAAGCTGGGATCTTTGTCTTTATCACTCAACAAGTTTTTATAATAATGATTCAATCGTAACCGAGGCATCAATTCCTCATTGAAGTATACCTTCCAGCTTTCTCCTTCCCTCACTATAATAAGGTCTACAAGAATAATCTTTTCTTTTTCATCATTCCCAAACTTTGAACCAGGAAAAGGTTCTAGGGAGCGAATCGTAGCCACCGCTTCTTGAACTTGTTTAAGACTTACTTTTAGCTGTTTGGCAATTTCATTAAATTTTTTCCTTTCTAAAAGCGGCAAACATTCTTTAACAATACGGAACTCCAAGGAATTTTCCTTCCCTTGAGCTTTTAGTTGCAATAAAAGACATTCGGAGAGGTTTCTAGCAGCTATACCAGGTGGATCCAAAGATTGGACTAAAGATAAGGCTTCTTCAATTAGACTATATGGCATTCCTAAATCAGTCGCTATTTCTTCTAATTCTGCTCTCAAATAACCTTTTTCATCCAAATTGCCAATAATATGGTTGGCTGCTTTTAAAAGGGTTTTATCATTACAAACTAGAGCAAGTTGCTTCGATAATTCGGTAGTCATGGATTCTGAAGCGGTCTGTGAATCGAAAAAAAACTGACGTCTTTTTTCATCTTCTACCGAACGTTGGAATCCTTCGAAATTTGAACCTAGATATTCGTACCATTTTTCCTCTTCCTGAATCCACTGATCAATCGACAATGCATCAGGATTTTCTAAAGGCTTTTCTTCTGAAATTTCAAGCATCGGATTGGCAAGCAACTCTTGTTGGATAAGAGTAGAGAGTTCTACTGCAGGTGCCTGCAATATGTTCAAAGAATGTTGCATCTGTGGCGACAATGTCTGATGCAACTTAACAGATTGATATAGACCTAAAGATGTTGACACAGCTTATCCTACATAAATTTGAAGCATTTTCCAGGCCAATTTTTTTTCTTTTTTTTTCTGGAGAAAAAATTTTTAACATGAAATAGTCAAAAAATGGTTAGCATACGAGTCCTTGCTAGCGGAAGCAAAGGCAATGCTTATTTGTTGGAAACCGATAAGTTCCGGTTTTTATTGGACCCCGGTATTCGGTTCAAGCATCTGGCTATTCAGCTTGCAAATTTAAATATTCCATTGGAATCCATAAATGGAATTTTCATTACTCATGAACATTCTGATCATGTCATCGGACTGCCAGTGCTTTTGAAAAGAATTCCTTTTCCCCTTTATTGCAACGAGCTAACCTGGAAAAGCTTAAAGAAAATGATGGACTTGAAAGAAAAAGCCGTCGATTGGAAACCCTTTGAGCCTGGCTGCAACATTGTTCTAGATGAAATAGAGATCGAAAGCTTTCCTGTTCCCCATGATGCTGCTGATCCTGTGGGCTTTCTTTTTCACCATTCCAAAGGAACTATTGGCCTTCTCACAGATCTAGGTTATATTACTAAATTGGTTAGAGAAAAGATCCTAGGCGTTCATACTATGATCTTGGAATCTAATCATGATTTGTCTCTTCTTCAAACAGACACAAAAAGACCGTGGTCGGTCAAACAAAGGATTATTTCCAGGCATGGGCATCTTTCCAACGAGGCTACAGCAGAAATAGCTACTCAATTAGTTAAAGAAGGAACACAAAACCTGTTTTTGGCTCACTTAAGTGAGGACTGCAACCGAACGGATCTTGCCGAATCAACTGTTAAAAACAAAATTCTTTCTGCTGCTCTTCCCCTGCCTTATATTCAAGCAATAAACCCAGCTAATCCAGCGTTACAAATTGTTCTCTAACACTAATTATGAAATATCACTGATCGGTTCAGATCCTTTTTTCTATCAGAGATCGAACAATTTCCTTCCATTCGGAATCAAAATCTTTTCCCATGGCTTTTCCTGCTCTTGCATACCAATATTTGCTGTTAGGTATATCCCCTTCTTTGCGATGAAGAAAAGCATGGACCCAGCAGGAATCAGTGTCTTCATGCCGTTGGATTAAGTTGTGCGCACGTGCCCATTGGCCTTTTTTTTCGTAAAAAAGAGCCTGAAGTGGCGCTGAAAGCGATGATGGAGGAGTGTCCTCTTTTTCTATAAGTTCGAGAAATTCTTGGAATGTCATACCTATTTTAAATGTAAAGGAAAATCGTAATTTAAAATAAGAAAAAATCTTTAAAAAAGATAAAATTTGAATCCTTTACAAAAGCTAATTCATAGCTATCCATTAGTCTTTATTCCTTACCATGATGAAGTCATACAGAAAGATTCTTATTATTTTCTTACCACTCTTTTTTTTCTCTTATTCTTCTCTGAGAGCATCCAAAAATTCCGAACCTGTTCCTCCTACCCCTCTTCCCCCTTTGTCCCCAGAAGGAAGATTAAAACTGCTTAAACCCCTATCTATTGACTGGATACAGGGAGATAGGAATGCTCCAGTTGTGATCATTGAATATATCGATTTTGAATGCCCAATTTGTGCAGCCTATTATCCTATCCTCCAAGAACTGAAAAGAAAATATGGAGATAAACTCTCCTGGATCATCCGTCACAATCCTTCTATCTCCCATCCTGAAGCTTTTCCAGCTTCCATGGCCGCTGAAGCTGCAGGCAGACAAGGCAAATTCTGGGAAATGGTTAATTTACTCCTCACCAATCAAAAAGAATGGTCGTTCAAATCTTCCTGTACTGAAGCCTTCCTCCAATATGCCAAAAAATTGGGATTAAACGAAGAACAATTCAAAAAAGATCTCCAAGGAGTAGAAGGGATCCCTCTTCGAAAGAGGATTCTTGCCGACTGCCTTTCTGCTATTAGAGTTGGAGTAGATGGAAATCCAAATTTTTTCATCAACGGAGAAAAAATTTCCAATCCCTCCAATTTAGAAGAATTCTCTACCTTGATCGAAGCCGAGTTAATTAAACGCAAATCGGACAAATCCTAGGCTTAATAATTAGCCCATGTTTGGTGAAAATGGGATGATTTTGGGGGTGCTCCAGAGGAGAGGAAGCGATTTTTGCAAAAAACATAGTGCTACACTATGAATAACTTTTCTTAAGTTATTGATCGATTAAACTTGCATGTGTTGGCGTTTCGAAATAATGTCTCTTCATGTTTTTGCGGATTGTGCCGATTCGGCGACCAAGCGGGAAGGTGGTCCACTATGTTCAGCTGGTGGAGAGCTACTACGATCGAGGGAAGATTAAGCAGCGGACGATTGCCAATCTTGAGCGGTGGGAGCTTTTGGCTCCGCATGTGGACCGGCTCGTGAAGCTTTTAAAGGGGGAGCAGCGGAAGACGATGACAGAAGAAAAACATCTCTCCGCGGTGGAGGCCGTGGGTGCCTATAAGGAGCTTAGCCAAGTGGAGTGGGTCTTTCGGAAGCTAAAGGATGTCCTAGAGACGCGTCCGATCTATCACCATGATCCGAGAGCCGTCCCAGGCCCATGTCTTTGTTGCTGCCTTGGCCTTCTTGCTCGACCGACTCTTGGAGAAAAAGCTAAAGCTAGCCAAGCTCCCCTTTTCCACCGAAGAGGCCTTGACTCACCTCCGTACCGTCCACGTCGTCGAGGCAGAGGTTGGAGGCACCAAACACCGCGGGGTCACGGCAGGAAACCGACAGGCCCGTCAGATCCTTTCCGCCCTGAAAATCAGCTCCTTAGAGCCTTGGAAATCCAAAAAAAGAACCTCTAAAACTCCCACATAGTGACACATTGAAAAAAGGACCATTGATAATCGATAACTTACGAAATTTTCACCAAACATGGGTTAGGAGGAAGAAAAGTACTCAAACTCTAAAAAAAATGGTTCTCTTAGAAAGCCAGTCTTGGAATAGCCTACAACTCAAAAATATCAGCTTGAATCTCCTACTGTGAGTGTCCTGCAATCAGCTTTCGATATAAAGTAAGATACGATTCGGCCATTTTTCGAGCTGAAAACCTCATTTCGAACCTCTGCCGACATTTCTTTCTGTCTATTTTGTGAATCTGGCGTAAAGCACCAACCGCCTCATCCACATCTTTAACAATCCAACCTGTAATACCATGATCGACTACCTCAGGAATTGATCCACATGGATAAGCAATTACTGGAGTGCCGCAAGCCATTGATTCAATCATTGACAACCCAAATGGTTCAGGCCAGCAAACAGGAAATACCAAGGCTAACGCTCCACCTAATAATTCATTTTTTTCCTTATCCGTGATTTCGCCTAAATATTCTATATTTTCTTTTTTAAATTCAGGTAATAGTTTTTCAAAATAAGCATCATCTCCAAGCCCTACACGAGCAGCGATTTTCAACTTTACTCCCGCCTTCCTTGCTATTTGCAAGGCATCATCTACCCCTTTTTCTGGAGAAATCCTCCCTAAAAAAACAATATAATCAGATGGATTTTCGTTTAATTGATAAAGAGATAATGGAAGACCATGATGCACTGTTCCTATCCAACGGGCAAGAGGCAATGGCTTTTTCTGCGAATAGGAAATCGAAGAAAGAGGCATATCGTTAAAATTAGAAAAAAAACGGATATATTCCGGGAAATCCATTCTTCCATGAGGGGTTGTTAAGTGAGGAACATTCATCCTTCGAAAAATTGGAAAATGAAAAAAGTCCGTATGGAAATGAATAATATCAAATTCTTCTTTATGTTTAATTACTTCCTCAAGTAAAAGGATATGATACATAGAAGGATTGGCACAGGGAGTAACATCTTCCCAAAGGGCTCTAGGAATTATAGAAATTAAACGGGCTGAGGTTTTTGAATCCCCACTTGCAAAAAGGCTTACTTCATGTCCTTGGCTGACAAGTTCTTCAGTCAAATAGGAGATTATCCTTTCTGTACCTCCATACCGTGGGGGAGGAACAGGCTCATAAAGAGAGGCAACCTGGGCTATCCTCAATGAATTTTCTCCTGTTGATCTTTATTGGCTGAGTTTCTATTTGCTAAAAAAACTATAAAATATGCAAGTATTTATCTTCACTGTTTGAAAATAATCATTGAAATCAGTTTAGAAAAATAATTTATAGAGCGATTTGATAACAGACCACCTCTCTCTTACGATCATATTGAAAAAAAACAAATAAGGATTAACTTTTATAATAAGACATCCATTATGCTGATTGAATACGAAAGTAGCAAAAGCATTGAAGCATTAAAAGAGGCATTGGAAGAAAAATCCAAAGCCAAGAATTTTGGAGTGTTGACAGTTCATGATATCTCCAAAACCTTAGAAATAAAGGGATTTCCTATATCCTACCAATGTCTTATCTTAGAAATTTGCTCACCAAAGTTTGCAAGAATAGTCCTGGAGAAAAACCCGGAAGTTTCAACTGCACTTCCTTGTAGAATAGCCATTTACGAAAAAAAAGACAAAAGGATAGTAGCAACCCTTTCTCCCCGTCTTTTGATCGAAATGTTTCAAGCTCCTCAATTATACAAAATAGCAGAGGAAGTTGAAAACATATTAAAGGAGATTATGCAGGAAGTTGTGTGAGAGCTAAGCTGTAAGAATCTCAAAACGATGTTTTTGGAATATCCTCTCCTCTAGACAAATTAAAAAGGTAATGAAACAGCAGCCAAGCCCCATCTTGTGTGAAGAAATAAATCTTGTGGATAAATATCTTTCCCAAGAGGACTGGGAGGTTAAGGAAAACAGCAACATGACTTATTCCCTTCAAGGACTCAACTTTTATATTTCTTCAAAAATTTCCAAAAGCTATTGGTTGCATAAAATTTATCCTCATGATGTCAAAGAAGCCTTTGAGCAAGGGGATATTCATATCCATAACCTTCAAGTCCTTGGCGTATATTGTATGGGTTGGGATCTTGTAGATCTTCTTGAAAAAGGATTTATGGGGGCTGCAGCCAAACTGGAAAGTGGTCCTCCATTACATTTGAGCTCAGCTTTGAACCAGATTATCAATTTTTTTTATACTTTACAAGGAGAAGCTGCTGGCGCACAGGCTTTATCGAATTTCGATACGCTTCTTTCGCCTTATATTCGTTATGATAATCTTAAAGAAAAAGATCTTAGACAACAACTCCAACAATTTCTATTCAACTTAAATGTCCCCACACGCGTAGGATTTCAAGCTCCCTTTACCAATTTGACGATAGACTTGCGTCCACCTCATTTTTTCCAAAACGAGCCTGTTCGGATAGGTGGGAAAACCAGAAGAGAAACCTATGGAGAATTTCAAGAAGAGATGGATTTTTTCAATCGGGTATTTTGTGAAATGTTTTTGGAAGGAGATGCTCGAGGAAGAGTTTTTACCTTCCCTATCCCCACATACAATATTAGCTCTGAATTTCCATGGGACTCTAAAGCCACTCAGGCTCTTTGGAAAATGACAGCAAAATACGGCATTCCTTATTTCGCCAATTTCATCAATTCGGAACTAAAAGTCGACGAAGTCCGAAGCATGTGTTGTCGATTAAGACTAGATTTAACGCAACTTGCACGAAGAGGAGGAGGCCTTTTTGGTTCCAATCCTTTAACAGGATCTATCGGCGTGATCACAATCAATTTACCGCGGATTGGATATCTTTCTAAGAATGAATCTGATTTTTTTTCAAGACTTCGAGACCTCATGGAATTAGCAAAAAAGGCACTTGAAGCCAAAAGAAAGGCAATTGAGGGGTGGATGGAAAAGGGATTATATCCTTATAGCAAGTTTTACTTAAAAGGGATTTATCAACGGTTTGGCTCCTACTGGGCCAACCATTTTTCAACCATAGGGCTTGTGGGGATGAATGAAGCTTGCCTTAATTTCCTTGGAAAAAGCATTGCCGATCCTGAAGCAAAAGCTTTTGCCATAAAAGTTCTTGATGTGATGAGAGAAATTTTACTTTCTTTCCAAAAAGAAACCCAAAACAACTATAACTTAGAAGCTACTCCCGCCGAAGCAACAAGTTATCGATTGGCCCGAATCGATAAAAGAAAATACCCTCAGATTCTCGTTGCCAACGAAGAGGCAGTTAAAAAAGGAGCCGCTCCTTTCTATACCAACTCAACCCAACTTCCTGTGAATTTTACTACTGACCCATTTGTCGCCCTGGAGCATCAGGAAGATCTTCAGTTACGCTATACTGGGGGCACAGTCCTTCATTTTTTTCTTGGGCAAAAAATTGACGAACCAGAATCAATTGGCTCCTTTGTCCGGACTGTCTGTTCAAAGTACAAGATTCCGTATTTTACCTTAACTCCCACTTTCTCAATCTGTCCAGAACATGGGTATCTTTCAGGAGAACAATCCCATTGTCCACGTTGTGGAAAGCCTTGTGAAGTCTATTCTCGAGTTGTAGGTTATTTAAGACCCGTTGATCTGTGGAACCCTGGAAAGCAGGAAGAATTTAAACTTCGGAAAACTTATCTACTAGATGAAAATCGGTGGCATTGATGCATTCAGTCTTATTGATTTTCCAGGCAAAACAGCAGCCGTAGTTTTCACTCAAGGATGTAACTTTCGCTGTCCCTATTGCTATGTCCCCCAGCTTGTTATTCCTGAACAATACGGAACACTTGTTCCCATGGCTAAAGTGTGGCACTTTTTAGAAGCTAGAAGAGCGAAGATCGATGGAGTCGTTATAACTGGAGGAGAACCAACCATTCAGGAAGATCTAGAGGAATTTGTATGGGGTATAAAAAAAATGGGCTTTTTGGTTAAGCTCGATACCAATGGAAGCCATCCTGAAGTCTTAGAAAAAATGATTAAAATTATCGATTATGTAGCTATGGACTTCAAAGCTCCTCTTGAAAAGTATACAGAAAGCACTCGATCTACGATTGAAAAAAAACAAATAACTCAAAGCATTTCCTTACTTCTAAAAGGAAATACAGATTACGAATTTCGAACAACCCTTGTCAGCGAAGACATAACTTTTGAAGATTTTAAGTCCATGGTAACAACTATCTCAGGGGCAAAAAAATATGTTCTTCAAAAATTCCTTCCTGCCTCCCCACTCGTCGATCCATCGTACAGTACAAAACACCCAATCGACTTCGACATAATTGAAAAATGGAAAAATTATGCCCTTACGAAAATCAAAAAAGTAATTATTAGAAATTATTAAAAAAAATACGGATCTAAACAATCGATGTATACAATCTCAACAGAGATTGAAATCAAGGCAAAAAAAGAAGCTCTTTGGGACTGTCTATCAAACTTTTCTGCCTATCCAGATTGGAATCCATTTATAAAGAAAATTTGGTTCAAAAAGTTTGAGTCTGGACAAACTCTTAGATTGCTGATTCAAGCTCCATCTTCTTTCCCAGTCTTAATGACTGGAAAAATCCTGATGATATCTCCCCCTTCTCTTATTCGCTGGGAATGTTATTTGATCCATCCTTTTTTCTTAAAGGGCATCCATACTCTTGAATGGACACAACATCGACCCTTTAGCGTGATCTTCCTTCATCATGAAACATTCAATGGAATCCTTTTACCTATACTTTGGAAAATGATGGAAAAAAGAGTGAGAAAAGGATTTGAATCGATGAACAATGCCCTCAAAAATAGACTAGAATCCCTTCCTTAGATTATTATTGTTTTTATGCTGGGAATTCCTATCCCTTTCTCAATCAATCTCAAGGCTAAAAGAAAGCAAAGGCTTGAAGAATATTTGTGCAAACTTTCTTTTTTTCCTATTCATGCTCGATTGCGACTTCTCTCTAAAAAGATCCATTACGGACAGCAAAGTTCTTCTCATGCGACAGTCATAATGATCTCACCCAAGGCTACTGCAGGACAAATGTTCATTATCTATTTACGGGCAGGTTTTAAAATAATGGATCATGCTCACCTTGTTGATTTACAATAGATTTAAATAGGTTCATTTCCCTTTTTTTTAATTGCTAAGGATCTTTATCTAGTTAATGAATCCACCGAATTGTTAATCAAATTTGAAATGTAGGTAAACCTTATCCAAAGGATTCTTCCTTCAATTCCATTGACATGCACAACTCTAAATTTTATAGACAACATGATTGTTAAAAGAAGTACATCCGTATCAAGCTTTGAACTAAACCAATGTATCATGGATAGGTGAAAAAATTAATCCTCATTTTTCTCTTAGCTCCAATATCTCTTTTGATGGCTAACGACAAATGGTTGGATTACTATCCATTAAAGATAATAAAAGGTCAGGGGGGAGCGTTTTACATAGAACCTAAGACAAAGTTTAAAATCTATGTGTATGGGACTCCCGAAAAATACATACCACAAGGAATCATAATTCATAAGGGAAGCTTACTAGACGCCTTTCGAAGTAACAATGGCATCCTAAGAGATTTTATCAGGACTGCTAAGCAACACCACAGCAATGCACTGATTATTATCGACAAAAATAAGCCCATGGTATTTGCCGTTGCCGGATTTTGGCCTGCCTTTGCTTTTCCTGTAGGTGGAGGTAGTCTAATGGTTTTAGCTATACAGGACTGTTCTACGGGAACAAAGCCCCATCTTGCCAATTAAAAAATCCCAAACATAAAAATTATCAACAGCATTCACTAGAAATGCTTTTTAAAAATTTTGCTTTCATTTTTTACTTAAAAAGTGCAATTGATGTTATTACATGAAAAGAGTATGTATAACCAGTTAAAGGAGAGAGATTATGAGTCAAATATATCAAGAAGTGTTAAAGGCAAATGAGCAATATGTAGCAACTTTTGGAGATAAAGCACAATTGGCCATGCCGCCTTCGCGGCATTTTGCAATTCTTACTTGTATGGATGCAAGATTGGATCCGGCAAAGTTTGCTGGGTTAAAAGAAGGAGACGCCCATGTTATTAGAAATGCTGGAGGCAGAGCCAGTGATGACGCTATCCGTTCTCTGGTTATTTCTTATAAGCTCTTAGGAACCAAAGAATGGTTTATTATTCACCATACAGACTGTGGCATGGAAACATTTTCAGATAGCATCATGGAAGATCTTTTAGAAAAAAGCTTAGAAACGGCTGTCCTTGAAAACGGTCAATGGAAAGACGTTGGCAAGGGAAAGGGCTCTCTAGAAGGAAAATATATCCGATGGTTGACAATAAAAAACCTATCGCAAAGCGTTGTTGAAGACGTGCTTAGGGTGCGCCATCATCCTTTAGTCCCCTCGTCTATTCCAATCTATGGTTTTATCTATGATGTGAAATCTGGAAAGCTTGTCGAGGTTAAAGAAGCTAATGAAGTTGGAAAAGCCATAAGCTAATTAAATGTCACCTTAGAATTTCCTTACAAAAGAAAAACTCATTGGCATAAAAATTTTCCCTGAAAGCGGGCCCTTACCTGTTTGGATTAACAAATAGGGAAAGGGCCCCTTCCCCGAACTCAATCAGTTTTATTTCATATTCTTTACAGACGGTGGAATCGATCCCATGTTTGGGAATCATTTCATAACTCACTGTACATCAAGCTTCGAATTTTCAAATTGGTACGACGTTCTTTCAGTTGGCTTCTTTGAAAAGCTTATTCGATTTTTTTCGTTTCTTTTTTATTTCGTCTTCAACAATCAATTAGAGAAAACTAAAGACTTTGCTTCTGGATGACTAAGGTGATCAAAAAAGTGATTCGATGAACCTTTATAGTAGTTTAGAAGATCCTCACAATTTTTGATTTTTTCCAACTCGAATGCAAAGCTATCATCTGGAGAAAAACGACAGTCAATGGTGCCACATACTCAGCAACACTGATTTATAAGGGTTTTTGACACACCGCTAACATTGTCCAATGAATAATTTTAATTCCTTTCGAAGAACGTAGCCTTTCTAACCTCGTTTCGATTTTTGATAAAATGAAGGCTCGCTTTGTTTGAGGAATATCTTCTAGTAAATTTCCATTGCTGCTTGCTTTAAAAAACTGAATAACTTCTTTGGGGCTTGAAAAATAGTCTGTATATTCTTTTTGCTCAAAATGGATAATAAGAAATCCACTTTCTTTAAGTAACTCCTTAAAGTCTTCTTTACCAAAAGAATCCTCATTCATCTCCCCGCTTGCAAATTCTTTACCCATCACCTCCATGATAGCCTCATTAACAATTTTCAGGAGAGGAGAATTTTCAAATTTATAACCAGAAGTTATTCCCAATTTCCCTCCTGGTTTTAAAATCCTGTAAATTTCGACTAAGGCTGTTTCTTTGTCTCTAATCCAATAAAAAACACTGTTCAAATATACAAAATCAAAAAAATTGTCTTTAAATACTCCCAGATCCTCACTCCCGCCAAGTTGAAAGGAAAGCCCTTTTTTCATCTTTTGTTTTGCAATCTCTATTCGATAAGGGGACGGATCCATTCCAATAATCCATCCCTTAGGGCCAACGAGTTCTCTCAAATAGGCAGCTAGTCTTCCTGTTCCACAACCTAAATCAAGAACAAAACTTCCTGGAGTAACCTTTAAAAGTTTTATGAGTTCTTTTCCTTGAATGTATTGAGGCGTACTCAGCTTATCGTAAAGCCTAGCAAGTTCAAGAGAATCATTCGTTATAGGATTATAGGAAAATAATTTTAAAGAAAAAAAATTAATACTAGATACAATCAACAAGATTATTTTTAAATATGTTTTTGTCCTTTTTTTCTTCTGCTTTTTTAGCAGTAGAAAAGGGGGTGAATTTTTGTTTTGTTGTTTGTAATTTAAAAACATAGAGTTTCCTATTTTCTTTAGCCTTTCCTCTTCTGCTAGAGCGTTACAAAGTCTTTGGCTGTTCTTCATTACTAAGAGATGTTTGAAGGCTTTAAAAACAATCCTGAATTGATCGATAGATTTTATTGCTCTTATAATTGGCAAGGACCAGGGATAAATGGAATATATGCTCTAGATAACTGGTGCTCAACAACTCATTGAGTGGCTGAGTTTTGCACTCTAATGAGAACAGGTCCAAGGCCCTTCTCGCACTGACCGACTCTCAATCCCCCAAGCTCTTCGTTCATCAAGAGAAGAAAAATCCAGTCTGTATTTTTATCGCGCAAAAAATCAATATGTAAAAGCAGCATCTCAGCCCCCCTTTCCAACAGATTCTCTATCCTTGTTTTCTTGATTGATTGATCAATAACTCCTAATGGCGTGCGTAGGCTAATATTGGGGGAGAGAGACTTGATAAAAGCCTTGAAAAAAAACCTTTTCAAACCCTGCTGCCGCGCTAGGATTCGAACCTAGAACACTCAGATCCAGAGTCTGATGTGCTACCAATTGCACCACGCGGCATAATTTGTCTCTTTTTCCTTATTCAGCTTTTGAAGAATTGCAAGCATTCCTTTTCATCTTTTTTATTTTAACTGGTTGTTGCCTCCTCTATTGATAAAACTTATTGTTAATTCCTGCGAGCCCTATGGGAAGAGACCATGAGTTTTGGGCTTGTGACGCTTCCCCCTATAATCGCTTCGGAATTTGTAGTGACGCCCCGTAGGGAATTCCCGCCTCCTTTTCCTTGGAAACAAGACACATCATGCCCCAAATCTTTAAGTTAGCAAATAAAGCAATGACCATCCTTTTACCACCTTCAAGACTCATGAACGGGATATACTGTCTTTCCTTCTCTTCAAAAGTCCGGTATCTCCATTCCTCGCATCCAATTGAGTGAGTCAGCCTCACTCTTGGCAGCTTTCCGATTGCCCTTTCGCAAGCTCAAAAGAATGGTATCTTGCCTCTCTTTTTTCATGTGAAATTTAGAAGCGGGCAGCTCTCTTTTTCCTAACATAGAAACAAGCTGCTGCAGAGAATGGAATATCTAGAAAACAACCCGCTTTGCTCCTTCTGTCCATCTCAGGCATTGCCAGATCTTTGGGTTGATCATCGCAGAGGAGGCTAACCCACACTTTTCGATCGTTTCCTAGTCGTCTCAGAGGGCTACCTTCCACACTTTTGCCTGCAATCTGCTAGGGGCTCGGGTAGCCTTCCACCACAAGCTTGTCTCACTTCCCACGTTTTCGAGAGTCTTTCCGCGAAGCGATCTAAGCCAGAGAAAGAGACAAGAAACTGCTTTCCCTCGATTGCGTAGCGAAGGCAAAGATCCCCTAGCATCTCACACTTCTTCGTGTTCAGCCGCAGGCTTTCCGCCCTGGATTGTTCGCCGCCTCGCCTCATCCGGCTTCCCCAGGTTTCCCTATGGCCTCTGGTTTTTTTCTTTTTGTATTGGCACAAACCGAAAAGAGGGCTGGGGAAAGTAGGAAATGATCAAAAGGAGATCCTTGGGCATCTCTTCCTCGAGAGAAAGGGATTCGCCCGTTCATGACGAGGATTTTGGTCCTAAGAGAGGGGCAAAACTTCTAGGGGTCATTCGAAACTGAACCAGACTAGCTAGTCCTTGTGAGCGACCACAATCCTGGAGATCTCCCCCATCTCCATCAGACCTGAGGAAATCCTTTCTCTTGTAGTTTAGTCCTCTGCTTTCAATCCCCCAGCCGTGTGTTCACCGTTTTGCCCAAGTCCGTTTGGCGGGCAATACTCCTTCCCACCGCCTTTTGTTACTGCCTGTTGACGCTGCGAACGATTAGCGCGCCAAACTTCTTCGGTGAATACAGGTTATGGGCATGCCAGGCAGACATTTAACAACTAGATTGGCATCGCAATATCCATAACTATTCTTTACTCTTTCTATCCACTGGACAAAACCAACGATTCATTTCGAAGTTGCATTCAGAGAACAAATAGCAGTTGGTAAAATCTGCCAGCCTGTTTGTGTAGGAATCCGTACAGACAAAAGTCCTTTCGAAATCACGCGCGAGTAAAAAGAAAGGCTTCTTCTTTCAATCAATTATTTCTTATGAATAGCCATAGATGAAACAAATTCATCCCAGGGAACGGCTGACATCGTTTCAGTGATTTCTTTTCCATACCCCCGGAGTATCATCGCTGCTTTTTCCACCTCAGCTACATCTTTTGCCTCAACAATGTCCACAATGTCATATTCTCCTAGTGTCGCATAGCTTTCCTTCCATTTTATCCCTGGGCATTCCTCTTTGATCTTACTGGAAACAACCTTCGATAAATTTTTGATTTCTGATGGCTCTTTCATACTTTCTGGAGTTAATCGGCTGAGGATAATAAAAGTGGGCATAGGTTCGCTCCTTTTTTAATAATTGTAACTTTTTTTCTATCAGAAACAACCTGTTCTTCTGAACAAAATATAAGAATCCATGATCACAGAGCTGAACGCACGAATCCTGCACGACATAACCTAGCTGCTTTTCTAGCAAGTCTTAATGGTTCTGGAGTCCTATATTTTAGGGTATAGCGAAGAACAATCTCTATCGCTGTCTCCCAATCGAGTCGGTAGCCTGGATGCACAACAAGCGGCGCTTTGTTCTCTTGCGTCCTAAGCCAAAAGGCAACAGTTTCGTTCCCGATTCGAAGTTCGGATCTATCTCCTCTGTTCTTTCCTGGAAGAGCGCCTTTGGCTATTAAAGGTTTTCTTGTGATCCCCACCGTGGGAATATCCAGCTTATAACCCAAATGCAGAGCCAGACCCGCTCTGTGAGGATGATCCCTTGAAGTTGCATTCACAAAAAGAAGCTCAGGGCGAAGATTAAGTCCAACAACAGCTTTTTCTAATAATGGTCCATCTCTTAAAGCAAGCAACCCTGGAATATAATCGAAAAAAGCTCTTTCAGAAATAGCAAAAGTCTTTACTTGTCCATCTGGAAAAAGGGCAATGGCAGCCACCCACCCTTGATCGAATTTTTTACCAGGTCCACTTTTTGGTTGTCCGTAACAGATGAAGACTGCAGCACAGACAAATGGTTTGGAAGGTTTTTCCCAATTTGAAAAAGAAAGCATGGCTATTCTTTTTTGTTCCGAAATCAACTCTTCTATGGTTGTAGGCCACCCATCCACGTTTATTCCACCTCTATACTATCTACTGTTAATTCTTTGCCCTCTTCGGATAGGATCATGACTCCCTCACAGTTAGGACAGCTCTCGCCAATTTTTCCTACAAATCCTTCCTTTTGACAACTTAAGCAGTAAGCTTTGACAAGAATTTCTTCAATATGAAGTTCGGCTCCTTCGGCAATTGTTCCTTTAGAAGCAATCGAAAAGGAAAACTTCATCGCTTCTGGTTCAATAAGGGCTAAGGGACCTGTCTTTAAGACAATTTTTTTGACCTTATGAAATCCTAATTCCAGAGCCTTTTCTTCAAGCAAAGAAACCAATGATTCGCACAGGGAGAGTTCATGCATAGATTTAGCTAATCTCGTTTTCTCCTGAACTAAACTCTTTTTTGAACATTTCTACAAGTCTCTCAATTGCTTCTTTTACTGGTTCTGAAAGACCGATCCCATAGCCCACCTCTTTAACCTCAACCAAATAGATTTTGATATTTTTAGGGAACCTTTCCTTATAGAGCCATTTACCCCATTTCAAGGCATCATCCCAGCGGAAAGAATGCAGATCGGCATAGGGACCTGTCTCTAACAACTTTTCAAGCTGCTCCCCTCCAACCATAAAAATAGTTCCAGGGGTAGATCCACTCATTAGTCCATCGATCACAATTAAAGAATCGTATTCCTCCAAATCATCTAAGAGCGAAAAGCCCGATGTTCCATAATCAATGAGTTTTACTGGCAGCGGTGGATGCAATGAAGCAAGCCTTCGAATCAACTCAGGTCCAAGCCCATCATCTTTTCTAAGCAATTGACCGCAACCAATAATCGCAATAGCCATTAGGAAGTATTCTAACACAGTTCGCTTTGTTTTTCATTCTACCTTTCGGAATCTCCCACCCAGAGCTTCCAGATGGGTGGATCGGCAGTCCATATTTTCTTATGAAGAAGGCTCAAGCTATAGGGATCTCTTAAGAGCGCTTTTTTTTCGAAAGAGGATAAGGACTCAGGGCCATTTTGAAGTGAGCGTTCAATTAATTGTTGTTTCCATTCCTTAATCTCCATAGACTCCTTTTTGCATTTTGACAAACCAACGCAGGCTAAATGCAGGGCATGGATCAACGGATCAACGACTGCAGATCTAAAGCCATAAATTGAAAGTCCTCTTCTTACATAAGAAGCCTTTTCGTCCAGCGCTTTTCTTAAGGCAACAATCACAGGGGTTGGATCTGACTCGACCGGAACCATAAAGATCCCTTTTTCTTTTGCCTTCTTTCCTAAAGAGATCTTACTGGAAAGCACAGCTAGAGGAATGGAAAGCAAAAAAGAAAAAATAACAGGTAAAAGCCACCAGAAACTTGAAGGATTTAATAGGTAGGTACTAATCCCAAGAGCCATGCCAATAATAGTCACAGGGAAAAAGTGATACAATCCATCTTTCCAAGAAAATTCAGCTCCTTCCCGTATCTGTTTGCCCCAGCTGACCCTTTTTCCCAAGAAAGCAGACAAAATAAAAAGTCCATGGAAAAGTGCTTTGATAGGTGCAATCAAGGTCGAAAACAGAATTTCTAGGAATACACTTTCTAGAAGATTTTTTAGCCCCCCATATTTTTCCAATTCCCTAGCCCAAATCACAAGAAGCACCCCTAAGAGCTTCGGCATTAATAATACCAAAAGAGTAAACAGAAAAAGCAGCGCTGCCCAATCAGCATGAAACACAGGCCAACTAGGGAAAAGGCTTAACCCTTGAGGGAAGTAGTTTGGAACGATAAAAATATGAAGCAGGCTTTCTAGAGTAGTAAGCACTAGAAATCCTCCCCAAAGCACCGCGGAACCATAGGCCATCACCCCATTAAGGAAAAGAAATCGATTAAAGATAAACAAGCCTTTAGAAAAGATGAGTCGAAGATGTTGGAGATTGCCTTGACACCACCTCCTGTCTCTTTTCAATTCGTCAAGAAGGGTTGGAGGCAGCTCTTCATAGCTATCCTCAAGCTCATAAGCTAACCAAACCGAATAGCCTGATTTTCTCAAAAGGGCCGATTCGACAAAATCATGGCTGAGGATTTCTCCCCCAAATGGCAGCCTATCAGATAGTTTTGGCAAGCCACAATATTTTATGAAGGGCTCGGTCCGGATAATTGCATTATGTCCCCAATATTGGCCATCTCCAAGCTGCCAATAATGAATGCCAGCAGCAAACATGGAACCCAAAAGATGGCTTGAAAATTGTTCTATTCGAGAAAAAAGAGAACTGGCACCAACCGCTTTAGGAACTGTTTGAACCAATCCAACAGATGGATTGGATTCCATGATTTCCACAAGCCTTATCATTGTATGCCCTCCCATGAGACTGTCCGCATCCAGAACGATTAAGTATTTGTAATAAGCAGCCCAGCGCCTACAAAATTCAGCGATATTCCCACTTTTCTTTTTTAACCGTACTCTTCTTACCCTATAAAAAATTTTGCCTATGCCGTTGACTTTTCTGCAAAGATTCGCCCAGCCAATCTCCTCTTCGATCTGGTTATCTGGACTATCCGAATCGCTAAGGATAAAAAAATCAAAAAAGGAAAGTTTCCCATTTTCTTCTATGGACCTATAAATGGCTTCGATCCCGGCACATATCCTTTCAACTTTTTCACAATAAATGGGCATTAAGACAGCCACTTTGGTTTCTGCCATAATAGATATAGATTCAATCCGCGTTGCTTTAACTTTCTCTTTATTTCCAACAAGTAGCAGAAATCCTGCAATCGCCGTCCATAAACCGATTGATATCCAACCAAAGAGAATTCCAAAAAGAATAATGATAGCTATTTCCAGGGGATTAGACCCCTTGTATGGAAGAATTTCCGCCATGAACTCACTGGCTATTATGGTAGGAATTATTACTAGAAAAAGTAGTAAAATCCTTCGCCTCAGCGCAATCCTTTCCCATGAGCTTTGCCGTATCATCGAGGTTTTTCTTTATAAAAAGCTAAGCAGACTTTCTTTGTAAGCGTCCAAAAAATGCAACAATTTTCAGAAACTGGTTTGGTTCCAAGAGAACAGAAGCCTTCATCGACCTCCTTTTAATCGGCAGCATCGCTACTGCTAAGGGTTTAGAAAAGGTTGGATCAAAGCAAAACCTCTCTTCTTTGTAGATAAAGAACTGATGCAGCTCCATCTCAATCCACTGCCTAAGAAAGGCTTCTTTATTTTTGGTGCCAGAACAAAATACTCTAAATGTATCAAAAACTCCTTCAGGATTATCCGCAGAGCTAAAAGCCTCCTCTAGAGCTTGCCTAGCCTCCTTTTCTTCACACGAGCAAAGGCTCGCATAGAAAAGAAGCCTCTCTTTTAGAAAAGATGCCAGCTGATTATCCTTCATTTGAAAAATTCTTGATACCACCTTTCGGTTAGTTTGTTCCCTTTTTTTTCAAGCCAACCTTCTACTCGCAATGGTTCTCTCCCATTTTCCTGGATTTGCACTTCTAACAGCGCCGTTTTTTCTTGAGCCTCCCATCCAACAGTAGCGTAAAGGAGCTCGCCTCCCGACAGAACATGAACCACTGGATTAAATCCCAAGGCAGCATTCTCTTCCAGTGATTCTCCCTTAAAACTGAGTAAAACAGCTGTTTTACCCTGAGATATTTTCGTTCGGTCCACTCTTGCCGAAATAACTTTGCCCAATTTTCCCTCAGCCGGTACCTCTCCTCTAAGCCAACTGATTGAATAACTAAAGCTCAGTGACTGACCAGCAAAAGGGGTTTTAGATGGAGTCCAGAAAAGAAGAATATTTTTGTTCAAATCATCTTTGAGGGGAACCTCCACCAATTCAACTCTCCCATCTTCTAAAAATCCACTGTTTAACTGTACCCACGCAGAGGGCATATCCTGAAAGCTTCTATGGATATCCTGGTAATGATCATAAAGTCTATTCCTTTGCACCAATCCAAATCCCAAAAGTTGGCCTTTAGCTATTTCCTTTAAAACCAGCCGTGAAGGATTTTCCAAAGGGGTCCATGTCCAATCTCCAGTAGCAGAAGCAATAAGTAGTCCGTCAGCCTCATGAACCTGTGGTCTATAATCCGACAGGACTTTGGGACCATTTTCTCCATACTCAAACATGGCAGATAGAGGAGCTATCCCAATTTTTTTGGGAGAGGAACGAAAAAATAGTTGTGTATCAATTTTACACACAGTAGAAAAGCCCTCAGATAGAATAATAAACCGACAGGCTTGAGTGATACTAGGTGAATCCACAATTGAGTAGAGTTCGAGCTCAGAATCCTCTTTTTTTGGCTTTACAAGCCAAAACTCCCTAAAAAAAGGAAACTCCTCGCCATCGGCCAAACCTGTATTAATAGCAATTGTTCTAGCTGTTATTCCTGGGACTTGCCCACAAGGGAGTCCCTGGAAAAAACAAGCACCGAGAAATTTCGCAATCATGCAATATTCATTTTTTTGCCGATCTGAACTATAAACTGAAAAGCCAGCAAAACCGATGTCCCTTTCTATCGGCTTTTTCTCTATGGATGGCCCATAAAAAAAAGATTTTTCCAAAAATTCAATTTTCTTTTCCTGGCCACGTACTACTTCAAAGATAGTAACAGGCATCTTAAAAATGGAACCCAAATGATAAAACTGAATTTCAAAAGGAAGATTTTCTTCTCTCCAAAGACTGCTATTAGCATCAAATCGGATCGCTTCCCATTGGGCATAGGAGAGTTTTTCCAACCAGCTAGGAAGGCGGCTTCGTGGCTCACGAAAAGGTAGATTCGATAGACCTCTAGCCTTTATTTTGATTTCTTCCCATAAGTTCGTTTGAGATAAACCTTCAGAAGGAAGGAAGAAAGAAAAGGCCAGGTAAAAAAAAGTAATCAACATCCAGGCTTTCATCTGCTTATGGAAAATCGACATAATCCCAAGTCTCAGTCAAAGGAAAGTCTTTTGCTTCAAGATAAGCTTTTAGCGGGATGGGTCCTGCTTCTTGCCTTTGAATTTTAAAAGATAACCGAAACCCATTGACATATGAATTTCTTTCTATTTTAAGTTCAATCAGTTTAGCACCTTCTCCAACAAGAAGAATAGGCTGTGGATCCAACCCTTCAGAAAATCCTGGAATAAAGAAATCAACAATATACTCTCGGATGGTTTTGTCAAGTTGTGCATAGCGAGTGGAAACAACACGACCAATCTCCGAGCCAGCTATCACATCCCTACCCCAAAAAATCGTATAAGCATAGTGAAACTGCTTCTGTGAAAGGGCAGGGGTGTTGGAAACAAAGTAGCAGACAATGTTGTCTTTGGTTTCTGTTGTCGAGGGAAGCTCGACAAGTTCCACATGTCCCCCTTCCCATCCTTGACTAGGGACAATCCAAGCACTGGGCCTAGATTCATAATGCAGAAGGAGTGATTTATAATGGTCGAAGTTTCTATCTCTTTGCATCAATCCAAAACCAAGAAGCTTTCCCCTAATCGGGAAATCAAAGGAAGAAAAGAAGGGTGGATTTTGCAAAGGTCTCCAAATCCATTCACCAGTATCCAACTGAAGAGAAAGCCCATCGGAATCGTGTTCTTCTGGATGCAAAGGATTATAGAGAAGTGGACTATTTTCACCCTGTAGAAACATGCTCGTTAGGGGAGCAATTCCCAATTTTTCCACTGTCTTTCTCAAAAAAATATAATTTTCAATCTCTACTTTACTCGTTTCGCCTGGACTAAATAAAAAATGAAAGGCTCCTGTAAGACTTTCTCCATCAAGTAAGGCATAAAAAGAAAGGGACCGATCCTCTTTTTTCGGTTCTTCAATCCAAAATTCCCTAAAATAGGGAAATTCTTCTTTACTGCTTCCTGTGGTATTGACAGCAATAGCCCGTGCTGAAAGACCCCACGTCTGTCCCAGTCCCAAGCTGCGAAAATAGCTGGCCCCAACAATCGAAAAAAGTTCCAACCATCCCCCTTTTTCTTTCGAATCATAAAATACTCTAAAGCCAGAAAATCCAAGGTTTTTTGGCAATTTCCCCAGCTCCACATTCTTAAAATCAAAAAGTGATGGCTCAAAATCATAGTTTTTTTCTTCGCCATTGGCAGTAATCAAGTGGAGAAAAACAGGCTGACAGAAAAGATATCCTAAGGGAAAAGGCTTAATCACAAACCGACTTTCATTGGGAATGATTCCTCTTTGGTCTTTAAAACTAATACCAAACCACTGGTCATAACTGAGATTGGAAAGTTGGACAGGAACCGGTGAAGGCTGTGAATAAGGTGTAAATGAAAGTTCTTTTGCTTTCTTTACAAGCCTAGAGAAAAAAGAAACATTCTCTTTAGCTTTAGCCTGTTTTCCTGTGGTTTTGTATTTAGAAGCACCAAAGAAAACAAAGAGTAGAAAAAGGCCTAGGGAAAAGGTACAGAGAAAAATTAGTTTTTTCATTCAGCTTTAAAGCTCGTCATTCCATAAAGATTTTTGCCTGTCAGTCGATTATTTCCTATCCAGTAATTGAGGGATTGATGCTCTAAAAAAATAAGTTGTGACTAATATTTTAGAGCATAAGAAAGGGAAAAAAAGAAGATTTCGTGAAATTATGGTTTTAGCTGAGCAGCAATTTTTTCTAGTCTTCGAGCGCTTATTCTAAGTTCTGAGCTAACAGGAAACAATGAATAAGGAAATTCGCAGACAAGCAGACCTAACTCCCTCCTATTTATTTCCTCATCGGTAAGCTCTTCAATCCACCAAATATTTTTCCATGGAGTCCCAAAAACCCAAGCCTGCTTTTGTTGAGAATAAATTGTAATTTCAGTTTTCGGCAACAGGTTAAACAATGCTTTTTTATCCTGAGGAACTAAGGGAAGAAGATTTAATTGAATCTTTTTTTCGTTCGTAGCCAAATAGTTTTCATTAGTATTCCTCACTAAAGAACTGATGAGTGCCTGTAATCCTACGCTCGTTGATTGGAGGGATGGTAGCATAGTGTCCAAATCCAAGTTTTGCAGACGTTCTTCTTGTTCTACAGTTACAAATCGAGGGATTAATCCGATTTCAACACTCAAACTAGAAGTTTTATCAGGGCTTACTTTCTTTTCTACCCACCAGACTCCGGAAAACAAGGTTTGCTGAGCAGCAAACACAGCTCCAGATTGGGAATAAAAAATACAGAGCTCACCCAGTCCTAGAATCCTGAAAAATTCTTCAATCTCATTTTGAACTACAACTGATAGATCATAAACGATATTCTTTTTCCTTTCTATTAAGACTGCATAAAGGGCTTTGATAATATCACTTATTAAGTTAAAAGAGCGAAGATTCCCTCTCAGATATCCAGGACAAAACATACTTTTTAATTGGGATAGAAGATCAAAGAATTTTTTATACTTCTCTTGCTTTTTTTTCATATCCCTCTATAAAATAAAGACTTAAACTTATAATTATATTCCCCAAAAAAACGCAAAAAACAATTGAAAACATATCATATTTTTATCTAGAAATCTAGAAAAAATATACGAAGTTTACCTTTTTAATATTCCCTCAATTCCCTGTTACAGGTTAATATTTATATGGAATACCCTCCCAACGATTCATTTCTACTTTTAAGGAGAAAAGCAAAAAATCATGCCATTCCCAAAGAAGTTAGTAAGCATGGAGCTTAAGCCAAAGAACTAGTGCCTTCATCCTATGATAATGGCTACCTGGCCAATAAATTCTACCACAACGTTGACATTTTAGAAATGAACTTTGTGTTTCAGAGACTTTTGGAGGAACAACATTTTTAATTTCTATTTTGTTTACAGATTGAAGTAGGCCATTACAGCGGAGGCACCTTCCAAAAGGATGAAGTTTTTCTTTTAAATGGAATTCCCTTAAAATTTCTATAGCTTGCAGTCTGGGTTCAATGGCTCGGACAAAATAGCCTTGCTTGACTTTTTTTCTTTTCAAAAGCCCAGGATCTCTCGTCAATAAAATTCTTTCCTCTGCATAGGCAATATCTGCCAGTTGCTCATCAGAATAGCTATTGTTGTAGAGCGTATCAAAGCCAAGTAGTCGCAAATATCGAGCTAGGGTCCCTAAGTGCACATCAAGAATGAATTTAAATTGCTTTGGCCTTTCAAAAAGAATTGGAGCTAATTTTCCAACGTCGATCGTTTTAAAATGGGGAAAAACGCTCACAAGAGCACCATCTATAACTTTTTGTTCGAAAGTAGCAGGAAGACTATTACAGAGGATGAGTCCAATTTCGGTATGGGGCACTCCAAAAGACTCAATGGCATCTTTTAAAGTGGTATGTTTGCCAAAGGCTTTTTTTATTTCTTTTTGTCTTTTCCAGACTGGAAGAAAATCATTCAGCAAAGAATAAAAGCGAAAGGTCAATTCTAATT
Organism: Candidatus Methylacidiphilum fumarolicum; assembly: GCF_949774925.1. Taxonomy (GTDB): domain Bacteria; phylum Verrucomicrobiota; class Verrucomicrobiia; order Methylacidiphilales; family Methylacidiphilaceae; genus Methylacidiphilum; species Methylacidiphilum fumarolicum. The sequence goes on along the minus strand of NZ_OX458932.1, from coordinate 887,956 downwards.
CCTTGGCCGCATCATCTGCTGCCATTGAGACAGACTCAGCATTTTTCATCATTGACAATCCGAACCAAGTTGCCCAGTACATTCTTCTTCTGGAGGCATTCCTCGTTGTGGGCATTTTAAAGAATAGATGCAGGCCTCATCACTCACAAGAGCCAATTCCTTAGCAATCAGTTCCTCAGAGTTTGGTCCAAAATAGAGAAGGATTCTGTCAAGATCCTTAGGTTCATAAGCATCCATTAAGGGCTCTTTTCGACCATTGACAAAAAGGAGGAGAACTTTATTGCCACTGGGCTCAAATCTCTTTCCTGTATCCAAGGTAAAATGATCTTTTCCAAAATCCATGCCAAGGGTTTTAAAAAAATACCCGAGGTTGATCCCATTTTTATGTTTATGGAGCACCTTCCCATTACCATGATGCAAATGGACATAGGGATCAAGCTCCTGACCGTATTTCGACTGAAATTTAGGCAAAGAAAAATCCACTGGCTTCCCATCAAGCACCACTCGAATATCAGCATGCTCATGAACTTGCGTCTTTTTAGATTTAATAAGAGAAGCCTCAATGAGTATTTTAAAATCTTCGTATGACTGAGGATTTGGAATCCTTTCAGCGTTCAAGAAAAAAGAGGGAATCGTCGTCGCTCCTAAAGCAAGAGAACTCTGGATATCCTTATAGATTTTCTTTTGCAGCTGTGGATCTTTCAAGTTCCTTAAAAAGTGTTCGTCGTCTATGTTTAAGGATTGAGCATATTGTCTAAATAATTTCCATGGATCTTGGGCATTAGCCCATTCATCCTGTTTTTCAAAAAGTAGATCAGTCATTTGCCAAAAACATCCTTCTTTGCCAGCGGCTTCAGCGCTTAATGCAGCTATAAAACTGTAAGGATGCGTAGGAGAAGGTTTATGTCTATAAATGATTAATAGCCTTCCCTGATAATCTTTCAAAAGTTGCTTGTTGATTTCATTATATCTTTTACAAACGGGGCATTGAAAGTCGACATATTCGATCAAAAAAGCAGGCGCCCGAACAGGACCCTTTATCCAATCTCCTACTAAGGGAAACAAGTATTTTCCTGGACCTTCGGCGCTGGCTCTCTCTCCATTAGAAAGAGTTCCGGCTGGATGTCCCCAAAGCAACGCTACAATGGTAAAAAAACAAAATAAAAAAAGGAAAAATATCTTATCCATAGCTAAAAAAGCTACTCCACCCTCAACTTCTAAAGGCTTATTTTTTTCTTTGATGAAATTCCAAAGGAACGCCTCCTCCCGCTCCTGGACCGAAATTGCCTCCCTTATTAAATAATCTGGCAGCGTTTTCCAGATCATCATTTAACCCCTCATATTGCGCAGGCCACCAACAACAAAAAAACTTCCAAAACCCAGATCCAATCTCTTGCTGTAGTTCTTTTGAAGGTGGATCCAAAACCGCCATCTTCACTAAGGCTTCTCTCAAACATTGTTCTATCAAATCAGCCATTTCTCCAGAGTCGGTAAAAAACACTTTTTCAGTAATCACCCCCAAAGGGCTAACATAGAAGCCAAGAGCTACAAAACCATGTAAGGGAGTAAAGCTAAATGGCAAAAGATGCATCCTCTTTTTTGCTGCCGACCTTTGCACGTAGGCATCGAACGTGCGTGAGACTTTTTCCATATATCGATCGACATTGTTCTGGAGATTTTCTGGAGGAAGTTTTGGCCCATATTCAGCTACTACAAATATTTTTGCTGCAGGAGCAGGAGATTTGGCCTCCTTTTTCTCTTCTTTGGGCACTGCAAAAGAACTAGCAATGAGCCAAAAGTAAAAAAAAGAATAGAGCAAAAAACAACTAATTTTCTCTGCCATCTTTTCTGTTTCTAGACCGTTTTTCCTTTAAGAATTAAGAAAATACACAAATAAATCTATTAATTTATAAGCCACTTTTTTATTTTTAGTTCGTCCAAATTTATTTTATCATAATTATTGGTAAAGAAATTGCTTAAAATGCCTTTATAAAAAGATGTTTATCCTTGGGCAAAGTTTTGTTTGGTCGGTTGTTCTTATTGCCAGTGCCGAACTCGCTTGGGACTACTGGCTAAGCAGCAGACAACTCAAATATCTTTCGAAAAAAAAGACTTCACAGAACTCCTCCTTCTTCAACCATACTTCTTTTGCCTCTTTGAGTTCCTCATCCGATTCTTACCTTTATGCCAACCAAAAAATCAAATTGGCGCAACTTCGTTCTGTCTTTTTCTATCTTTTGTTCCTTTTTTGGATTCCTTTTGGAGGACTGAGAATGTTTGAAGAATTTTGGAAGATTTTTCCTTTTCCAAAGATCTGGTCAGGCTGCTGTTTTTTGATCTCCATCCTCTGGCTGGAAGATACCCTAAGAACACTATTTTCTGCCATTAGAACTTTTGGGATTGAATCTCGATTTGGATTCAATCGAACTACCCCAATTTTATTCCTTTTTGATCAGGTTGGCCATTGGATTCTCTCCCTTTTCTTCTTATGCCCACTTTTTCTATTATTTCTCTGGATAAAAGAATTATCTTCCTTGTGGTGGCTATACTGTTGGGCCATTTGGATTATACTCCTTTTTCTTATAGAATGGATGCTTCCTGTGTGGATAATTCCCCTTTTCTACCGTTTAAAGCCCTTGGAAGATAAAGATTTAAAAGATAAAATAGAAAAAGTATTCAAAAAAAATGGTTTTCCCATCCATCAGATCTTTGTTATGGAAGGAAGCAAACGCTCCCTCCACAGCAACGCTTTTTTGACAGGTTTCGGGAAACACCGCCGCATTATACTCTACGACACGTTGACCAATCAATTAGACCGGGAGGAACTTATCGCAGTACTTTTCCATGAATTAGCTCATTACCGGCTAGGTCATCTCTGGAAAAGCCGACTTATAACCCTTTTGGGAGGATTGGTCATGTTTCTTTTCCTTAACCTACTTGATACCCATAAAACCTGGATAGCTGCATTTAGCCTGGATCCAAACTGGTCTCCCTCCACTTTTGGACTGGCAATCGTGCTCATGCCTCTTTTCCTCTATCCGCTAGAACCTTTAAAAAACTGGCTTTTGAGAAAGGCTGAAAAAGAATCAGATGCCTTCGCTGCCTTGAAATGGGCCGCGGAACCACTTATCGAGGCACTGAAAAAAATCGTTTCTACAAATTACTTAACTTACGATTCTGATCCACTCTATTCCATGTTCTACGAAAGCCATCCATCTGTTTTCGAAAGAATCCGATGGATCGAAAAAATCTCCATTCACCGCGAAGAGCCTCCAGCCATTCCTTGTCAACACTAAGATTTTTTCCTACTGTAGAGTAATTCCAAAAGCCTGACCGAAATATCATACCGAAGAAAAGGAGTGATTAGATAGACGCATTTGAAAAGCGAAAGAATTTCTTCCCCAAGTAATTGTGCAAATCCCACCCCTAACTCCGTAGCCTTTTCCCCATCTAATGCTTTCAATTTTTCACGTACAGCTTCAGGTATAGAGATCCCCGGTACTTCATTATGAAGGAACTCGGCGTTTCGATAGTTTAAAAGGGGCATTAGCCCGATAAATACGGGGATGCCCAAAGGCTTCAAATAATTATAGGTCTTTTTGATAAGCTGGATATCGAATACGGGTTGTGTCATAACAAACTGCGCACCAGCTGCTAGCTTAGCTTCCAATTTTTTTACCTGAGCCTCAAACTGGGTAGTATTCGGATTAAAAGCACAGCCAATTATAAAATCCGTTTTACCTTTCAGATCTTTTCCAGCAGCGTTAAACCCTCTATTTAAGCTAGCAAGCAGTCGGATTAATCCAACAGAATTAAGATCATAGACTGAAGTAGCTCCCGGATGATCGCCAGATTTTGCTGGATCTCCCGTCAGGGCCAGTATATGTCTGAACCCTAAGGTTCCAAGCCCCATCAACTCCGATTGCAATCCTAAAAGATTCCTATCCCGACAAGCTACATGAAGGATAGGAATCATTTTGGAAACTCTTCTAACATGAATGGCTGCTGCAAAGTTACTGATCCTTAAAATCGCCAGCGAGTTATCAGCCAATGTTATCGCATCAGCTCCGGCTTTTTCAATTGCCTTGACTCCCTCAAGAAACTTTCCGATTGCTAAAGTCTTAGGAGAATCATACTCGACCATGAAAACAGGCTTTAGAGCTAATAGATCAAGAAGGGATGGTTCAATCTGCGGTAAAACCTCCTGTTCGGAGACCAGATAGCGAGGTCTTCTTTTAGGAGGTTTTTCTTTGAGAGGCTTAATGGTTGCGGCTCTTTGAGCCATGGCTGCGATATGCGCTGGCTCCGTGCCATAATCTCCTCCTAGCAGACATACCCCCTCTTCAGCAAATCTTGCAACATTCTCTCCAAAATACGAAGGACTGGCAGAGTAGGTAAATGTCCCATCATAAAATTCAGGTTTACCAGCATTCGGATAGGCACCCAGAAAATCTCCAGCCTTTAGCTCAATCTCCTCTAAAAGATGAATCGAGGCTTGGACACCGCATGCGCCATTGATCCCCACAAGTGTTGCTCCTGCAAGTCTGAGTTTCGAAAAAGCCTCTCCAAGGGTTTCCCCACTCGACAATTTTCCTTCTTCAAAGGAGGCAATGAAAGCAAAGAGCTTCTCAGCTCCTTTTTTGCGAGCAATATCTAGTACAAGCAAAAGCTCGGGAAGCTCGGTAAAAGTCTCAAAAAAAAGGAGATCCACTCCTTCTTCAATAAGAGAGGCAATCAACTCTTCATAGAGGCTTTGTCTTGTAGCCATATCGATTGGCGATTCAGTAGGTTTAGTCCAGATTGGACCGACTGTGCCAGCAATCCACCCTTCTCTGGATCCAAGAGCTTTTTTGGCTAGCTGCACAGAGCGACTAACGATTTCTTTGAGCTTCTTTTCCAATTTGAAAAACGACAAGTGATAGGCGTTCGATTCGGCCGTATTGGTTCGGATAATTTTTGCCCCCGCATCGATATAGTCCCTATGAACCTTTTCCAATAAGTCAGGATGAGAAAGGCTTAATTCTTCAATACAATAGCCTCTAGGAATGCCAAGAGAATAAAGATAGGTCCCCAAAGCACCATCGCCAATAAGCAGAGATTCATTAAGCCGATCTATTAGAGTTGCCATTCTTTTTTAACAAGGCATTATAGATAAAGTGACAGAAAAAAAAAGCTTTGTATACAGTTCAGGTAAACCGGAAATCGACAAAAAAATAGAAGAGTTACTCCAAGCCGCAGGAGTCATAGAAAATCGTCGAGAATATTTCGAAATGATTGCGACCGTGCTTCGCTTTTCATTCCAAAACACTCCTTATGCTGATGTCCGTCTTGTCAATCAATCCTTGAAAGAAATTCGATATGCAGAGTCGATTTTTCAACCTTATCGCTCCTTCAAAAAAGTCACAATTTTTGGTTCAGCCCGTATCAAACCGCAAACCCCTGAGTGGCTCAGTGCAAAAGATTTTTCAAAAATCATGGTGGAGAGCGGCTTTATGGTTATCACTGGAGGCGGAGAAGGGATCATGGAAGCAGCTCAATTTGGGGCTGGTAAGGACAAAAGCTTTGGGCTTAACATTCGTCTACCCTTCGAACAAAAACCCAACGAAGTGATAAATGGTGATCCTAAACTCATTAGTTTTAGATATTTCTTTAACCGAAAGCTGCATTTTGTTAAAGAATCCCATGCCATTGCCCTTTTCCCCGGAGGGTTTGGAACTATGGATGAATGTTTTGAAACTCTTACCCTTCTGCAAACAGGAAAGGCTCCTCTTGTCCCCTTTGTTTTTATTGATGTCCCCGGAGGGACGTATTGGAAAAACTTTGTCGAATTTCTTTCAAACAATCTCTTGAAAAGAGGACTTATATCTGCAGAAGATTTTAATTTATTCTTGGTCACTGAAGACTTACATGAAGCCAAAAAAGAAATCCTCTCTTTTTATCATAACTTTCATTCTTACCGGTTTGTTGGGGATAATCTAGTCTTGCGTATTTTCAGAATCCCTCCAACAGAAGCTCTTGAATCGATCCAAAAAGATTTTTCTGACATCATTTTAAAACCAAATGCTTTTTCTTTGTCTTCTGCTTTACCACAGGAATCGAATGAACCGGAAATAGCCCATCTTCCCAGAATCGTTTTCCCATTTGACAAACGATCCTATGGCAGATTGAGATTATTGATTAACCGATTGAATTTGTTTTGATTGTTTAGTCGTCTTTTCAAAAAAAACAAAAGCGATGAAAAAAATTCAAACTGTGTTTTTGGATTGGTCAGGCACTCTTGCTAATGACCTGCCCTTTGTCTTGAAAGCCTCGAATTTTATATTTGGTTTATACGGAAAGCCTAAACTTTCGATTGAAGAATTCAAAGAAACATTTTTTTTACCGCTTAAGGAATTCTATAAGAGCTATTTACCAGAAGTTTCTTTCATGGAGATGAACGAACATTACCATGCGATTTTCCAACTGTTCCAGGTTAAAATTCCACTCTTGCCCTATGCCCTTGAATTTTTAGAGTTTTGTCAAAAGAAGCAATACCAAGTAATCCTTTTAAGCACTATCCATCAGGGTCATTTTATAAAACAAGCCAAGCGGTTAGGGATTGAACAATACTTTGACCGCATTTATACGGAAATAGATGATAAGAGAATTGCCATCAAGCAGATCATCGAAAAAGAAAAGATCGATCCAAAAAGTACGATATTTTTTGGAGACATGGTTCATGATATCGAAGCTGCCCATGCTGGCGGTATTTTCTCCGCAGCCGTGTTGACTGGTTATAACTCCAAAAAAAAACTGTTATCGGCCAATCCTTCTTTTCTGTTTGAAAATCTAAAAGAGGCGATGGATAGATTAGAAAGCCTCTAACTATTCCGTATAGGCTTTAAGTTTTTTTTCTTAAAGAGATTTTTAAACAATAGAGCCAATAGTAACAAAAAAATATCACATCCCACTATGGTTGGACCTGTCATCGCATCCATATAATAGGATAGAATGACCCCTCCAACAGCTCCCAAAAACCCATTGACAAGGGAAATCAACAAAAGCGAACGGAAATTCCATGCCCACATTTTTCCCGCTGCTGCTGGAATAACGATCATTGCACTTACGAGGAGTGCTCCAAGCAGTTTAAGGCTCAAAGCAACCACTCCTCCAATTAGCAGCACCGTCCAATAGTTAAGTTTTTTGACTCCGACCCCTTCGCTTATCGCCATATTCTCATCGATCATGGTAAGCAAAAGAGCAGGCATATTAAATAGAAGGAAAGAAAAGGTCATCACAGCGACCATTCCCAGAAGGCCAATATCGGTCCAAGAACTTGCGTTGATATCTCCAAAAAGCAGGGATTCAAGCAAAGGATAGCGAACAATTTTAGTTAATAGTAGAATACCTATGGCTACACTTCCTGTAAAAATGATCGAAAGTAGGGTATCTGCCTCCAGTTTGGATTTATTCAAAAAATAGGCAAAACAAAGGGAGATCCCAAGACAATAGAGAAAAAGAAAAGCGGAGAGGAAAGTCTCAGGGAAGCTCAGGTTAAAGTATCTAAAGGCAAGGAGTTCAATAAGTAGCCCCAGACCATACCCTGCGATGGAAGCATGGGAGAGGGAATCACTGAAAAAGGCCTGTCCGCGAGAAGTTGTGATAATTCCTAAAAGAGCACAGGTTGGCCCGGCTAGAGCCGCCCCTAGTAAAGAACGTCTTAAAAAATCAAAAGAAAGAATTTCCATCTTTTTCCTATTTGCCATGAATAAGATTGTAGACAGCAGCAAGTTTTTCTTCCTGTAGCACATCGGAAGGTTTTCCTTGAGCAAGAACCCGATGGTTCAAAAAAAAGATCCAATCGGCTATATGAGAGACCAGTTGCAAATCATGACTCACAAGCACTGTGCCTATTTCTTTTTTTTCTTTAAGCTCATGAAGTAATTGATCAAATTCGATTCCACCAGTTGCATCTATTCCAGTTAACGGTTCATCTAATAGGAGTAAGTCCGGATTTTTTGCCAGGGTAGAAGCAACCATTACCTTTTGCATTTCTCCTCCTGAAAGCTCTTGCAGTCTTCTTTCGAGCAAATCTTCAGCCTGAAAACATTTCAAAAGCTCAGCAATCTTCTCTTTCCTTTCTTTTCCTCCAAAAAGTCCATTCAGCAGCTGATATTTCCCAAGCCTCAGCGATATAAACTCTTCAACCGTTACCGGTAGATACCGCGGAATCGACGGTCTTTGAGGCAAATAACCAATGACAAGCCCAGGCTGGCGCCAAATACTCCCCTTTTTGGGTTGAATGATCCCAGCAAAGCATTTCAATAGCGTTGTCTTCCCTGCCCCATTCGGTCCAATAAGAGCCACAATCTTGCCTCTTTCTATTTCCATGCTGACATCCTCGACAGCCGATTCCTCTGTATAAACGATCGTAACGGAGTCAGCCTTTAAAAGAAGCTTTTGTTGGCTGGAGAAGAAAGAAACTGGCTCTGGGGCTTTAATTCTGCTCTTTTCCATCGGCATAGACCTCAAAGTGGTGGAACCAAGAAATGTGCTTTTTTCCAAAAACTTCTACTAAAACCGATAAATTTTTTTTTGCTATAGTCTCATAAAGGGATGGATCAGGATTGGCGCTTTCCATCGAATCGATTTCTCCGCTGCGAGTCTGGCTTTCTTTAATGATTTCCATAACAAGGGCTTTCTTTGAAAAAGGAGTATAAAAGAAAGGGAGCTTTTCCTTCCTCATTACTTCAATGGCGGTTGCAAGTTTTTTAGGCGATAGACCTTCTCTTTGGCCGCACTCTTCAAGAATACCTGCTATAAGGATATCGTAACGCTTTGTCAGATACATAAAAGAATCATCAAAAAAATAGGCTTTTTTTGGTGTGACCTCTTGAAGCTTTTCTCGATACATCCGGTCGATTTCTTTTAATTTGAATATATAGGAAGCAGCATTTTTTTCGTAGGTCTCTGTATGGAGTGGATCCCGTTGGCATAACGCTTTTTTAATATTCACCACTTGCTGAATAGCTAAGTTAGGATCAAGCCAAACATGCGGGTTAAAAGAGTAAGGGCTATTTGCTGGAAGTTTATTAAAAGAGCCAATGGAAGGAATAGGTTCAATCCCTACGGAAGAAACAACAATTTTTTTTGCTTTTTCTTCTGAACTGAGCCCCTTTTCTAGCCAACTTTCCATCCCCAATCCATTAATAACAATCAAATCCGAATCTTGAATCTCTTGCATCTGCCGCATTGATAGGGAAACTTCGTGCGGCTCAGCTCCAAAGAAGATCAAGTTTTTCACTGTGACATAATCCCCTCCAATGTTGACACAAAAACAATAGAGGGGCGCAATAGAAGTAAGAATTTTCAGTTTCTCCAATCCATAAGACTTAAAAGACAAAAGCCAAACACCTATCCCTATACCCCACAGCCAAAACAAAACCCTAAGCCCTCTTTTTTGCAATGATCGCATGATGCTATTGATAATGAATTATTAATATAAACAATAAAACACAAAAATAAAAAGGCTAAGAGAAAAGTGCTCTTAGCCTTTCTTAGCCTCAAAAAGAAGCTTCTATTTTTATTGGCTTTTTAGCCATTTATGGAAACAGGCATAATCCTCGATTGCGTTCAAAGTCACTGCATCGGGCATAGTCCCATCATCTTTGAGACCTGCTTCCTCCAAAATGGCTTTCTTTGTCTCTGCGTCATGATGATACTGCAAAACAGCCCGGTTGTGAGCGGCAACCTTGGCTCCATCAATCTTCCCACCATTTTTTTGTACGATCCAAGCCTCAAATTCCGTATAGCTTGGCAGATTGGTTCTAATGTAATTTCGCACTTCGTCTTCAGTGAGATTAAGGGCCCTCATGGTCATCGCATCAAACCCTTTACCTAGGTCGGGATAACCATCAGCTAGCATGCCTTTAGCAGCCAGGCTACATTTCAGCCACATTCTTGGCAAATGCAGCACACCAAGTGGACCGGCAACTCCAGATCCAATTAAGGGAACTAATTTCATTGTACCTCCTTTTTTAAGTTTATATTCGTTATTTTTCTTTCCTTAGGAAAGAAAAGCCTTGGATTCAAATGCATCATTTCATAACTTTCTGATCAATTGAAAGCAAAAAAAGGATTATGGACTTTTTCTTCACCTACCGTTGTCAATGGTCCATGACCAGGACATATAATCGTGTCATCAGGTAGGGTTAAAATTTTTTCCCGGTTGTTCTTTAAGGCCTCTGTATAGGAATAATTACCACCTCCCATTGAGCCAGCAAATAGCGAATCACCCACAATGACTAGATTTCTCTTTCCTCCAGTAACATAGTAAGAAACCCCTCCGGGAGAATGACCATTAGTAAGAAAAGAGCTAATGGACAAATTACCTAATTGAAATGTCTTGCCTGGAGAGAACGGCTCAGCTCCAGGAATAATCTCAAGTTGACAGCAATAAGCAGGAGCCTCTACAGCCCGTTTAAGCCTTCCTAGCTCAGCGATGTGATCAGCATGCGTATGCGTCAGCAAAATGAATTTTACACGCAACCCATGTACTTTTATAGCATCAAGCATTTCGGTGCAATTGCCTCCCGTATCAAAAGCCGCGGCCTCTTTTGTCATCGTATCCCATAAAAGATAATTGTTAACGGTCATATCTTCCCATCTTGTATTAAAGTGAAAGAAGCCAGGAATAACCCCTTGATCTTTTGGGTAATATGAACCTTTAGCCAGATCCAAAAGTGCCTTCTTCCCAAGACCAAGCACTGGAGCAATTCTTGCTAAAACCTCCTCATCCAACTCTCCTTCTTTAACCCTCTGGAGTTTCTCAAAAGGCACAGCCGCTCTTTTTGCTAGCTCTTCGTCACTGATGTTAAGCCCTCTTTGCGCTTTTCCAATCACATCGATATAGTTGTCTTCCAGTGGAATCATATGTATTTTCTCCTAGTGCTGTTTAGCTTAAAAAAAACTCTGAAAAGGAATTCAAACAAAGAACATTTGTCTATCACTAGCCATTTAAAACTCGTATCCTACCACCATCCAAACGTTCTCCATATTCGAAAAAATAGTGCCGACATGTAAAGAATAAACAAAAATAAAAAGATAAAAATTATCGTTTTATTCTCTTTATCCCATCTGCCACCAGGATCTCCTCCACCGGATCCTGGCCACCTTTTGGGATTTGCAACCATGCTATTATTCTATTTTAATTCTAGAAAATAAAAAAGGGCATTTTTTACTTTTGAACTACCTTTTTTTTTACTGGATCATTAGCTCCTATTTTAAGACACAACTTGAGCAACATGAATCAGCTCAAATTGAAAATATTTTTTGGATGCTTCCATTTGCACTCTCTATAAGCAAACAACCTGTTTCATCTATACCTTTCACTCGTCCAACAATTTTTTGACCATTTGCTTCGAAAGCAACCTTCTCATTCAAATGGACCATCCTTTTTTCCCACAATGACTTGAGTGTGCCAAAAGATTGTTGCAAATTCCAATCCAGTCGATTGAGGATTTCTATCAAAAGCTCCACTCTTCGCACCTTTTTCCCCGTCTCCAAGTAAAAGGAAGTGGCTTTTCCTTGCAAGGATTCTGAAAAGTGGATTGTTTGTTGATTCAGGTTAATTCCAATGCCTATTGCAGCAAACCAATCTCCACCGTCGTCCCGATCTATTTCTATCAGTATTCCTCCAAGCTTTTTAGTAGCAACAACGATATCATTAGGCCATTTAATAGCCACAGTTTGCAAGCCCATTTGAAATAAGGCTTCCGCCGTAGAAAGAGAGCTTAAGATAGCCAATTGTTGAGGATTGGCTACTGGCCACTTTGGTCGCAATAGTACTGTCATATAAAGACCCAAGGGAAGGAAGGATTCCCATGATCGACCTTGCCTTCCTCTTCCCTGCAATTGCCTATCAGAGATGACTACAAGCCCTTCCTTAGCCTTTCTCTTTGCCTGCTTGATTACTTCATCATTCGTCGAACCAATTACTTGGAAAATTTCTGGTTTCCAATGGATGTGAAACTCCCGTCTTGCCAACAGAATCTTGAGTTCTACCGGATGGAGAATATCTGGTAAAGGATCCTCAAGAGATATCCCCACTATAGGGGAGCAATTAATGACAAACCCTTGTTCCTGCAACCTGCAAAGACTTTCCCACACTTCCTTTTCATCTGCTTGAACTGCTGCTAAAAGATCTCGGAAAGCAAGCTTGCAATTCCTATTGGCAAGAAGCCGTTTTAATAGTTGGAATTCCGTGGAAGAAGCAGCACAAGAAGGCAATGTCGTTCGATTCATCGAAACGTTAGGCGATTTCCAGCTCGAAGTCCTTCTTTTGAAATAATGTACCAAATTTATGATCCCGGTAAAGGGTTATGGCAACATTCCTATTGGAACGAATACATTCTTTGATTTCATCCGCGTCTTTTGCACAATGGAGGATTGTTTTCCAGGAATAGATGTGCTTTGGCTTATGAAAATCACTGTTGGCAATAAAGGGGAGTTTTTTTAAGCCCACGGGAGAAAATAGATCATACCGATTTGCCACCTCCCAGGCATCTAGCAATGGAGCATATTCTTCCTGATTTTCCCATAAAAATAGGGTGTTCGGCCCCCAAACACTTTGGAAAATGTGTGGATGAGAGGCAACAGCTAGACCATTTTGTTTATGGATCTCAGCAATAATGTCCTTTAACGAAAGGCATGGATCAATTGGGCTTTTAAGATCGATCCCCAGTAGATGCGCTGAGGTTTTTGCACTATATCCGTCTTTGTTAAATTCTATTCCACAGAACAGAATCATTTCATATTTTTTCCATGCTCTTTTCTTTTCTTTCTCTATCGTTTCGAAATACTCCCCGACTTTAGTCGGTGTCAATACAAGCCCAGTGAGCTCGCAGAACTTACCAATCAATCTCTTTCTGTCAACAAGATGATCGGTCACACAGATACAATCAAAACCGCGCTGTCCATAAAAATCCACAATCTCTCCTATAGATAACCTCCCATCAGAATAAGTCGAATGAATATGAAAATCACATAGCAGAGCTTGAGAGCTTTTCGTTTTGATTACTGAAAAGTTGACATTCTCAAGCCTTTTCCCAGGAAAAGGGAAAACCCTCGAAGGGGCTATTTCCAGGACAGATTGTTCTAGAACAAACCGAGCTATTTTAAGGGAACTGTCTGGCTTACTGATCTTTTTAAGATTGTTCTTTAATTTCTTCCAATGCTTAGCCTCGTCTTCAAATAAAAAGTCCAGAGCTGATCCGATATCCGATGGCTTTTCAGCAAAACAAGCCACTTCGTATCTTCGTAAAAGTTCATAATTTCCTTCTTCTTGACCAGGAACAACTTGTGGAATGATCATCGGGCAACAAGCCGCAATAGCTTCCTGCACTGTAGCCCCACCTGCTTTGCTGATAATCACATGATGACTGAGCAAAAGCTCGGGAATTTTATCTGTCCATCCCAAAACTTTAATCCGTTCTTCAAAGCCTTTAATATGATCAGCAATATTGTAAAAGAGTTTTTCGTCTTTCCCCACAACAATCGTCGCTTCCCATTTCTTTCTGGATAAGAGTTGATCGATAATTTTGGATGCTTTTTTTCTTCCCGAATTGATAATATATAAAATTTTGGGCTGTCGTATGGGTTCCAAAAGCATGGAATTTTGAGCATACTCCAAAAATTCAAGTTGGACAGGAAAACCAAATTCAAGAATCCTTTCCTCAGCTATGCCTGCTGACTTTAAAATGGTGGCCGTATCTTTATTAGGTACGACAAAATAATCGCTCCAACTCCTATACCAAAAAGAATTGACGGTGATCGAATCAGTGATGACGGTTATTTGAACGAAGTTCTTTTCTTTCCCATCTTTAAAGATCTCTTCTATCAGAAAATTATAGAAAGGATAAGTCGACAGAACGACGTCAGGTTGCATTTCTCTCAGCAACCAATCCAAGGCCTGCTTCATTTTGGCAAAAGCCACCAATACGTCTTCTATAAAACTTGTACGATCAAAAATGGAATAAATCCCTCTCCAAATTAATGGGGCACGATTAATGGCTGTTAGATAGCCTTGTCGCAACAGATCGCTGATCTTGCCATAACAGGTATCAAAAAGATCAATTCGATCAACAATCGCTTCATCCGGCTCCAGATGTTCAATAGCTTCCTGTATATTCCGTGCCGCAGTATTATGACCTTCTCCAAAACCAGCAGTCAAAATAAGTATTCGTTTCATTCCTTTGCGATCCAGATCAATAGATCTGAATCTCTATCACTTTTCGATTATTCACAAAAAGTGCCATACTACTAATAAATGAAATGTGTTCAAAAGACAATGATAAATCTATATAATCTCCTAATATAGAAAATATATTGAAAGGATTTTTTGGAAAAAAATATTAAAAAAATTAACAGTTTTAACATATTAATTAGCTCTGGATGAGACTATGAACGACTCTTGCTAACGTTATTATAGCATGACTTGTATTGCTGCTAGCTACAAAATGATTTTCCTATCCATCCACTTCCGATCGTAAACTGTCAGAACTTTTGGACGATTTGAGACACGGTAAATGAACAAACATTTTACTCATTTTTTATGTTAGACTATTCAAGGAATGCAAAAGGATAAAAGCTAAAAAAAAATTAATAAACCAAACCCATCAAATTAAAAATTTAAAGTATTTTCTTATTATATGTATTGGGCTCGCAGTATGTTTCTAAACTAATCTAATACTAGCCCTTCCCTTTCCTATTCCTGAGAAGATAAATTTCAGAAAATCTTTACCCTCCTAAATAAAACATTTACAAGTGGGCGCCGAGAAAGCCCACTCTTTTAAGAGTAGGATGAAAGGCGATCTCATAGTTAGATAAGTTGCAAGTTTCTAATGGTTGTAGTACGACGTAAGTGTGGACGGAAAACGATGGAAGCGATCAAAAAAGGTAGTGTACAACATTGGCTATCACCTTATCTGGTGCCCCAAGTACCGCCGCAAGGTCTTGGTGGGCGAAGTGGCAGAACGGCTAAAAGAGCTGTTGCACGAGAAAGCCAGAAAGATCGAAGTGGAGATTGTGCAGATGGAGGTCATGCCAGACCATATACACGCGTTCGTGAAAACCGTTCCAACGAACAGCCCCCACTTCATCGTACAGCAGTTGAAAGGCTACCCTCTCTGGCGGCCAGTGCTCCAGCCAGAGCCTTGGGCTTGGCTGGTGGTGAAGGCCGCCCTATTCCGGCGTTTCTTGCCGTTCGATGCACTGTTTGAGGACGGTTAATGGGGCGCCCCCGCACGTGATAACGCAGTAGGAACGGCTCCAAAGAACTGCCTTACGATAGAAACGGGCGACCGTTGTGGCAAACTCTCTGCGGAGAAGCCTGGAAGAAGTTGTCTTGAGATTGTTCAGGAAGCGGCTGAGTCCAAGATTTGGTGGCAACGCAACCAGCAAGTGAACGTGGTCAGATTCTCCGTTGCACTCAAGCAGCTGTCCGCCCCATCCATCACAGCGCATTTCCGCAATAGCACGCAACCGGTCAAGCATGGGGCGGGTGAGCGCCTTGCGGCGGTATTTTGTGACAAGAACTAAATGGTAGTGCAGCGCGTAAACGCAGTGATGCAGAAGGTGCAAACGCACTTGACCTGTCATTGCACTAAATGATAGACCATATTGCTGGCCACTGTCCAGCGTCGCCTCATGATGATCGCATCACCCGCTGGTCTTCCCGTTCTGGGCCCGGTCGAACTCAAGGTCACCTACCGGCTCTATCCATCCAAGACCGTCCGGGATGAGCTTTTGCGGACTCGCTGGGTCCATTGCTTCCTCTGGAACCTAGCTTTGGAGGAGCGCAGGCGGGCGTGGAAGGAGGAAAAGCGGCGTATCGGTTTCGTCGAGCAGTGCCGATGGCTCACCGAACTCCGTTCCCGCAGCGCGCTTCTCGCCTCGATCAACGCTCAATCCGCCCAGGTAACGCTCAAGAGGTTGGATCTCGCCTTTCAGGCGTTCTTCCGCCGCGTCCGGCAAGGCGAAAAGCCGGGATGCCCGCGTTTCAAGCAGGCAGGGCGATTCAGCGGTTTCGGCTTCAAGCAGCACGAAGGTGACTGGCGGCTGCTCGCCAGAGAGCGAAGCGCTCACCTGAAGCTTCGTCTCTCCGGCATTGGGGAGATCCCGATCCGGGGCAAGGCCCGTACTCCCGGAGAACCCAGGACATGCGAGATCTTTCTTTCCGGCGGCCGATGGCAGGCGTCGGTCACGATGCGCTGTCGACCGGCGCGGGAGCATGGCTGTGGAGCCGAGGCTTTCGACCTGGGCACGGAGCGGTTCCTGACCAGCGCCAGGTTGGAGCCGGGAAAGAGCGAGCCGGACGTTTCCGAGGTCGCCAATCCGCGCCATCTGCGCAAGGCGCTTAAGAAGCTCAGGAAGCTCGGACGGACGATCTCCCGCAAGATGGAGGCGGCGATCCGCAAGCACGGGAAACGGAAGGGATTTCGCATTTCCAAGAGGTTGCGCAAGCAGTACGAGCTGCTCGCCCGGATGCACGCCAAGGTGGCGAACGTCAGGAAGGATTTCCTGCACAAGCAGAGCGCCGCGATGGTGAGACGCAGCGGACTGTTGATCACGGAGGAGCTGGAGCCGAAAAGGATGACGGCTTCGGCCCGGGGCAGCCGGAAAAAGCCCGGGAAACGTGTGCGGCAAAAAGCCGGGCTGAATCGAGAGATGTTGGACGCATCGTTCGGAGCTTTCGGGGCGATGGCCGGATACAAAGCGGAAGAGGCTGGTATCGGATACCTGGAAGCACAGGCGAGGACGTTGAAGCCAAGCCAGAGATGTCACCGATGCGGCGGCGTTGTGAAAAAGACCCTCGGCGACCGGTGGCATGAGTGCGCATGCGGAGCGTCCTGCCATCGGGACGAGAACTCGGCGCTCGGGCTTCTCGACTGGGGCTTGGCGAAATGGGAGAAGGATCACGGCTTCGCCTTTCCGGGGCCGAAGGTCGTTGTATACGGAAAGGAATGGACGGGAACCGATCCATGCGTGGAGCGGGAAGCTCTGGCCGGATGGAACCTCGCTGCGGGCTGGAAGTCCGCGAGCCGAGCATACTCCGGTGAAACTGCCCGCAGGGAAGCGCGAAACTCCATCCCAGAGCCGTCAGGCTTGGATGGAGTAGTTCATACGTCTCGGATGTTGAGGGAAGAGATTCCTTGCCTCAAGAGTCGCCTCCCTTCCATATGGACGAGATCGTACCACTGCGAATCGGTAGGGCACATTTCGGAAAAGACCATCCAGAAGTACATCGAAGACCAGAAAGGGAAGTAAACTGTGACTAAAGCCGAGCTAATTAAGAATGCTCTTCAGAAGACAAAGGAACGCAGGAAGACCCAAAGACCTGTCGTTTTTCAACTCAAACTCCAAAATCTTTCCAAGAAGAAGATAGAAAACCTAAGAAGAGTTTTCTTGGAGGCTAAGTGGTTCTATAACTGGTTGGTCTCGGATTTGGAAAGACTTAACCTACCGGCCAACAAAGTAGGTACCGTGGAGGGGAAGGTCGGGGAAGTTTTCGAAGAAAGGAAACTTGGTTTTCTCGGTTCTCAAATTAAGCAGGGGATAGCTGATAAGCTGAAAGATAACCTCGGGTCACTTGCGAAGCTCAAACAGAACGGTCACAAGGTGGGCGTCTCAAACCCAAGAAGTTAATGAACTTCATTCCTTTAAAGCAGTACGACGTGACCTACAGTCTGGACTTCGCCAGAACAGGATGAGGATACAGAAGCTTGGAAGTTTCCGCGTCCTGGGGCTTCATCAGATCCCTGACAAAGCAGGGATAGCAAACGCTGTTTTGGTGGGGAGGCCCTGTGGGTACTACCTTCATGTGACCTGTTATCTTGCGAAAGAAAATTTCTGTCGTGAACCTATTGGCGAAAAAGTAGGAGTAGATTTAGGTATTGATTAAAAATTAACTCTGTCTAATGGAATCAAGATAGACTTTGAACTTCATGAGTCCGGTAGGCTTAAGCGGATTCAAAGAAAATTTGCAAAGTCGAAAAACGGTTCAAAAAACAGAAACACAAACCAGCAACTTCTAAGAAGAGAATACGAGAAGATAAACAACAAAAAAAAAGATGCTCAGAACAAGATTATAGCCTTTCTTAAACTCTATAAAAGAGTGTTCTTTCAAGATGATTTTCTTAAGGGGTGGGCGAAGCTCTATGGTTGTCAGAGGTTCACGCCTCGGGGATAGGCGAACTGAAATCGAGGTTGAGGAACAGCCTTGAAACGCCTGTCTTCGTAGGTAGATATGAACCGACTACCCAAGAGTGCTTTGCCTGTGGTAGAGGGCAGAAGCTGTCGCTTTCAGACAGAACATTCAATTGTTCTTGTTCTTGGACTAGCGATCGCGACATAAATGCCGCTTTGGTTATTTTGAGAAAAGGGCGTAGCTTGAGCCCTGATCAGGTCGTAGGGATGGACCGGCCCGAACTCACGCCCCAGGAGAAGGAGGCCGCTGCACGGATACTGGGAAGCAATTCTCATATCTGTGTAAGTTTCCTTCGATGAAAGGGGAAGCCCACCCTTTTAATAGTGGGAGGAGGTCACTGATTTAAAATTTGCTCTTTATATTTTATTTTGTTTTCTTCATTAAGGATCCTATTATGAATTATAAGCCACTATTAGGAAAAAATGCAGTTGTCTTTGGTGTTGCTAATAAATGGAGCATCGCTTGGGCTGTTGCCAAAACCTGGCACGAGGCCGGAGCCAACTTGATCATTGGATACCAAGGAGAAAGACTAAAGAAACCTGTGGAAGCTCTCCTTTCTGAACTCCCTTCCAGTCCTCCTTCATTGGCTTTTCCCTGTGATGTCAGTAATGAACAAGAAATTAAATCTTTCTTTTCGGAGGCTTTAAAACATTTTCCCAAAATCGATCTTCTACTCCACTCCATCGCTTTTGCTCCAAAAGAAGCGCTAGAAAAAAACTTCTATGAGACCACTCGAGAAGATTTTATAAAAACTTTTGAAATAAGTGTTTATTCTTTTATCGCCTTAGCAAGGGAAGCCAAAGCCTTGTTCACAGATGGAGGTAGTATTTTGACATTATCTTATTATGGCGCGGAAAAAGTTATATCAAATTACAAAATTATGGGGCCTGCAAAATCGGCTCTTGAATCCACCGTAAGGTATCTGGCCTATGAGTTTGGGAAAGATCAGATACGGGTCAATGCTTTAAGTCCTGGGCCAATAAACACATTAGCTGCACGAGGAATCAGCGGATTTACAAAGTTTTTAAAAGAATGTGAAGCAAAATCTCCATTGAAAAGAAATGTAGAAGCTAAAGAAGTTGCATCGGTTGCTTTATTTCTAGCATCAGATGAATCCAAAGCCATTACAGGACAAACGATTTACGTTGACTGTGGATACTCTATCCTTGGATTCTAAAGCTAAAGGCTGGAATTGTAACATTATCATCTCATGTTAACAACAAAACATATTATTCTATGGGATATCGACGGTACTCTTATCCATTCCTCTGGTAGCGGAGTAAGAGCCATTTTTCGGACAATCAATGAGCTGTATAATCTAGAGATGCATCCCAAAGAATTAGACTATCGGGGAAGAACAGATCTCATGATCGCAAAACAAATTTTGAATAGATGCGGCGTGCCATGGACTCCTGAAAACCTTTCCATTTACAGAAATCATTATTTGAAAGTTCTCCGGGAAGAACTTACTAGTCAGGATACAGGGAAGCTTTGTCCAGGAATATTAGATATTTTGCAAACAATAAGTACTATCTCTACTGTCAAAATGGGACTTTTGACAGGTAATTTCAGAAAAGCTGCTCAGATCAAACTTTCCTATTATAGGGTATGGACCTATTTTTCTTTTGGGCTGTTTGGTGATCTTCACGAATCAAGAAATTATTTAGCCAGTATGGCTGCTGAGCTTGTTATGACAATGTTCGGCCAGGTCATTGATAAAAGGAATTTTTGGGTAGTGGGAGATACTCCCCACGATGTTCTTTGCGCTAAATTTGCAGGTTTTACTTCGATTGCTGTGGCTACTGGAGGTTTCAGCAAGGGGGAACTTGATCAATACAAACCCGATTACTCTTTTGAAGACCTTGCTTGTGTAAAAGATTTCTTCTCTCTTTTTGCTGATTAGCCCTAAAGAAAGATTGCATAAAAAAATTTGAGGATTTTCAATGAAGGGATCATATCAATTGGCCATCATCGGAGCAGGAACCGCGGGTTTTGCTGCTGCTTCTTTAGCCGCAAAAAAGGGAATCAAAGTCGCCCTGATCGAAGGAGCAGAAAAGATTGGAGGTCTGTGTATACTCAAAGGTTGTATGCCTTCAAAAACATTAATTGAATCCAGTCGTCGATTTTGGGATTTGCAACAAGCCAAAACTTTTGGATTGAAAGTAGAGGCTATTTCGGTGGATATGCAGCAGATTCAATGGAGAAAAAGAAAACTCATTGAGACGTTTGCTAAATATAGAGAAGAAGAGATCCTTTCATTACCAGTAGACTTCATTCGAGCCCGGGCTTCTTTCAAAAGCCCAAACGAATTGGAAATAATTAGAAGAGATGGGGAAAAGCAACTCCTCTATGCAAATGTTATCATCATAACGACTGGCTCAGCCATCGATCCCCTGCCCATTCCAGGATTAATGGCGTCTGGATTCCTTACAAGCGATTCAGCACTTGAACTAGAGCATTTACCAGAAAGCATTACCGTTCTGGGCGGTGGACCTGTTGCTTGCGAATTTGCCCAATTTTTTTCTCGACTCGGTTGCAAAACGACAATCATCCAAAGAAGCCCTAGGCTTTTGAAGCAATTTGATCCGGAAGTTTCCCAATGCCTCAAGGATTGTTTCACAGCTGAGGGCATTACGGTTTTTAGCGATACTCAAATTGAATCCGTCTCTATTGTAAATGGGTTGAAAAAAGTTTCTTTCTTTTTTAAAGGAAAAAAGAAGGAAGTTTTATCCAAAGAAATTTTCTACGCCCTTGGAAGAAGACCGAACCTAAAACACCTTGGATTAGAAAAGATAGGGATTCATACTGATTTCCAATCGCTTGAGGTCAATGATAAAATGCAGACTTCCATTCCCCATATTTTTGCAGCGGGAGATGTTACAGGCAACTTTGGAATCGTGCACATTGCCAGAGAAGAAGGAGAAATTGCAGCTAAAAACGCTCTTGAACTCCTAGCGGGTAAAGAACCTACGCACGTCATTTCAAGGCGTTTGACAATGGAAGTTGTTTTTACTGATCCAGAAACAGCAATGGTAGGCATTTTGCCTCGAAATGGTGAAACGATAAGCGCTAAGTATTTTTTCCAAGATCATGGGAAAGCCATTATCGAAGGGAAAGAACATGGCTTTGTGAAAATCTATGCTGAGCCTTCTACTGGAGAAATTCTTTGCGGTACCATTATTGGTCCTCATGCTTCAGAGTTGATTCATCTGTTGAGTACGTGCATGTATTTTAGAGGGAAAGTTGAGGATCTTTTGCATATGCCTTTTTATCATCCTACCCTTTCCGAAATCTTGGGATACCCAGCCGAAGAAATCTTTTATGTGCTCCAGAAGCAAAAAGAAATGAACCAATCTTTTGTTTAGAGAGGAACACGATTGAAAAAATAACCTTTTTCAACAAAAAAAAATGAAATTCTCTTTTCCCCTTCCTCCTTTTCGTTTGTACAATACAATTTCCCGCAAACTTGAGCCCATTGAGCCGATCAATCCTCCGCATGTTACCATGTATGCTTGCGGTCCAACCGTATATAACCTAGCTCATATCGGCAATTTTAGAACCTTTCTCTGTGTGGATCTTCTCCGAAGAGCTCTTGAATTATTCGGATATAAGGTGATTCACACCATGAACTATACCGATATTGACGACAAGACAATTGCAGCTTCTCGTGCCGCTGGCCTTTCTCTAGCCGAATATACCCAAAAATATATCGATGCATTCGAACAAGATATGCAAACCCTTAATATGCTTAAGCCGCATTTTCAACCAAAGGCCACTGAGCACATTGAGAAGATGATTGAATTTATCCGCCAACTGATAGACAAAAACCATGCCTATATTGGAGAGGATGGATCAGTTTATTTCCGCATCGCTTCATTCCCTGACTATGGGAAACTTTCCCATTTAGAAAAAGACAAATTAAAACCTGGATCTCACATATTGGCTGACGAATACATCAAAGAACATTATGGAGATTTTGCCTTATGGAAAGCCAAAAAACCGGAAGATGGGGATGTCGGATGGATTTCTCCATGGGAAATAGGAAGACCAGGATGGCATATAGAATGCTCCACTATGAGTATCTGTTATTTAGGCAATGAAATAGACATTCACTGCGGGGGTGTCGATCTTATTTTTCCTCATCATGAAAATGAGATAGCGCAGAGCGAGTCGGTGACAGGACAAAATTTTGTTCGCCACTGGTTTCATGTAGCACATGTACTGGTTGAGGGAGAAAAGATGTCTAAATCTCTAGGCAATATCTATACTATCCGAGATATTTTAGAAAGAGGATTCAATGAAAGGACGCTTCGGTATCATCTTTTAACGGCTTCCCATTATCGACAGACCCTCAATTTCACATGGCAGGGCATGGAAGCCTCACGTGAAGCTGTCAAAAGAATCGATCAGTGGTTAAGCCGCATCCAAAGCCTTCCTAAATCTCAGTTCCAACTACAAGAATATGAAGAAGAGACTCGTTTTCTTCGCTGCTTTGTTGAGGCTTTAGCGGATGATCTAAATATTACAGAGGCAATCGGTCACCTTTTCGATTGGATCAGACACACCAATCGTATGATGGATAAAGGAGAGCCTTTACCACCACTCCAAAGAAGTTGGCACCTTGTTGATTCAATCTTAGGAATCGGAGAATTCAGCGTGGAAATTCCTCCTGAAATTCAAACTTTGCTACAA
Organism: Candidatus Methylacidiphilum fumarolicum; assembly: GCF_949774925.1. Lineage (GTDB taxonomy): Bacteria > Verrucomicrobiota > Verrucomicrobiia > Methylacidiphilales > Methylacidiphilaceae > Methylacidiphilum > Methylacidiphilum fumarolicum. The sequence goes on along the minus strand of NZ_OX458932.1, from coordinate 865,020 downwards.
ATGCGATCTGAAGCCAGAAAGAATAAGGACTGGGCTACAAGCGATAGGATCCGACAGCAGCTCCAACAAATGGGTTGGATAGTCCAAGATACTCCAGAAGGACAAAAAGCATGGAAAGCATGAAAAGACGGTTTATTAGTTTTGAAGGCAGTGAAGGCTGTGGGAAAACAACCCAGATTCGTCTGCTAAAAAAACGCTTAGAAGAGCGGGGACAGAAGGTTATCCGTGTTAGAGAACCTGGCTCCACACCCCTTGGAGAACGATTACGTAGGCTTTTAAAACATTCGGATATAGGCTTCTGCTCACTTGCCGAACTCTTTTTGTTTGAAGCGAGTAGAGCAGAGCTAATAAAAAAAATCATTGAGCCTGAGATTGCACAGAATACATGGGTTCTTGCCGATCGTTTTACCGATTCGACGCTTGTATACCAGGGAATAGTCCGTGGCATTCCTTTAAAGACCATTGAAGAGCTCAACCAACTGGCTACTGCTGGTATAAAGCCAACTTTAACGATTCTACTAGACATCCCAGTGAAAAGTGCTCAGTTTAGGATTAAAAAAAGGGATGGTAAAAAATCAGGCATTGACAAGTTGCAGGCTGATTTTGAGAGCTCCTTGGATACGGTAAGAAAAGCTTATTTAGAGCTTGCAAGCAGAGAGCCAGAAAGGTTCTATGTCTTGGAAGCCACAGGAAGCCCTGAGGAAATTGCAACTCTTGTATGGGAGAAGATTAACCATGTCTTTGAGCTATGAAAGTTGTATTCAACTATTCAAAAAAGGGATTCTGAACCAAAGGATCGCTTCAGCTTATCTCTTCAGCGGTTCCGATGCTTCATTGTTGTTAAACGTAGGGATGGCTCTTTCCAGAGAGCTGCTAGAAGGAGATCCATTGAAGCACCCTGATTTTTACTTTATCCGTCCACAAACGAAACTAAAGCGCATCAGTGTTCAGCAAATAAAGGAAGTCTGCCAGCAGCTTTACTTGAAGGCGTATAAAGAATCCAGAAAAGTTTGCCTCATCTTAGAGGCTGAATCTATGTGTTTAGGAGGAGGAGAAGCGGCCAATGCCTTTCTAAAAACCCTTGAAGAGCCTCCTTCGCATACCACCATTCTTTTAACTTCGACAAGACCTTTGTCCATATTTCCAACTATTCTTTCTCGATGCATTCGAGTTTCTGTCTACAGTTCTCCTTTTGAAATTTCTACTGAAGATCAAGAGCTTTTGGCCGAAGTGCAAAAATGGATGCAAATCGACAATGGAGAACCAATTGCAGGGTTCAAAAAGATGGCATTGCTCAATGAGTTTATCCAAAAAACAAAAGCAGAACTAGAAAAGGAAAATGAAGAACAACCACTAGAAGAAACTCAAACAGTCATCCATATCAAGATCATGGATAAAAGGGAACGGTTCTTGCGCCTTCTTGAACAGGCTTACTGGCAAAAGATCCAAGAAGAACTAAAGAAAGAGTCCCCCAAGAAAAGTTTCTGGAGATATGTGGAGGCGATAAGAACCATAGAGCAGCTCCACCAAGATTTTAGACATGCGGTAGATGAATCGCTTGCTATTGAAGCCGCATTCCTTCCTAAAACTTTTTAAAAGGAAAATCCATCCGAAGGACCGCAGGGGGGATAGGCTTGTATGCCGGTATTGTGGGCATGTAAGCTATACGAACAGGGTTGGCGCATACAACCTCAAGGAAAGGATAGGAGATCCGGAGATATGTCTGTAGACACCGCAAGAATGGCTGCATGCGATCCTTTTGGAGAGGTTTTACCACAGTATCGGGAAACTATCCGATTAGAATCCCGATGCGGAGCACTGTCCCTGGGCGGATGACTCCAGGCACTGGCGGACCGCAGCAAACGGACCCAAAATGGGAGTGAAACTCGTCGCGACTTGTTGGAGCGCCGGCGGATTGCCCATCGCCGGCTTATCAACACCACCTCAGTCAACTGGTAAACGAAACGGCCTTGGCAATCCCGACTTCTCCCGGTCCAAAACCAAGGCGAATAGAACGAACTTGGGGAAGGCATAAGCATGTCCTCAAGTCTGTTTTTAGGAACAGTTCAAAAGAAGGAAAAAAATTGACAGAATTGATAAAAACAAGAGAAAAAGAGGGAGGATGGAATTCCTTCCGGTGAAATGTTTAGTTACCGAACATTTTTTGAGCTAGGTAAAACCAATGAAACTGTAATAATGAAATGAATTGATTGAAACGAGATTTTGCACAAAATGAGAAGCATCGGTTTTAGAAAAAAAGGGAACAAATGATATGGATATAGCTAAAATTGCTGAACTTATCGAACTGATGGTAAAAAACAATCTGAGTGAAATAGAGATCGAAGAAGAAAATACCAAACTGAGGCTTCGAAAAGATTTTCCTCCACAGCCTACCTTGGTCTCTGCTCCTCCTCCTTCTTCTAGCGGACATTTTGTCGAAGTCAAAGACAAAGAACCTTCCTTACTTGCTTCTCCCAAGTTTACAGAGATACGCTCGCCTATGGTAGGAATATTTTATAGATCCCCTTCTCCCAATGCCCAGCCCTACGTAGAAGTTGGACAAGAAGTCACAGAAGATACGGTAGTGTGCATCATAGAAGCCATGAAAGTCATGAACGAAATTAAAGCCGAAGTTCACGGAATCATCACAGAGGTGTTGGCGGAAAATGGTAAACCTGTAGATTTTAACAAGCCTTTGTTCAAAGTAAAACTGCTTTAATCTTCCTGCATAATCAAGCTTATCTTGCTATTAGGCACTGTTTTTCCAGGCTTCAATGATCTCTAAAAGGGCATGCACAGCCCAACAATGCATTTCTTGTATTCTTGAAGGATTTTCACTCGGGACGATCCAGGACATATCGACCTGTCTGCATAGCTCTCCTCCCCCTTTTCCCAGAAAAGCGATAGAAAACATGCCCCTATGCTTGGCTGATTGCGCAGCCTTAATGAGATTGCGAGAATTACCGCTAGTAGAAAAAAGGATCAGCAGATCTTCTGGATATCCAAGAGCTTCTATCTGTCTGGAAAAGATTTCTTCAAATCCAAAATCATTTGCAATACAACTAAGCGTAGGGCCATCGGATGCTAAAGAGATGGCCGCTAGAGGAGGTCTTTTATCTCTAAATTTTCCCAAAAGTTCTTCTGCAAAGTGCATAGCTTGAGCAGCACTTCCTCCATTGCCTGCACAAAGGAGCTTTCCATTTTTTTTGAAACATTCGAGCAATTTATCGACAATTCTAGAGAGAATATCCACAGAAGCCACCATATTCGATGCTAACTGGCGTAGCTGCTCTAGCTCTCTTTCAATAATTTGGGTTGAATTGACTGACATTTTTTCCATATTCTTGTAAAAAAGGGTTAGCTTGTACAGCTTAATTCAAGTGGTTCAACAGTCAACTACCCCTGCCTAAATGGGAGGGGCATGTAGTTACGTACAAGCCTGGTTGACCAGGATAAGTTACGGAGCAGTGGCGATGCAAAGAAGTAACTACGTAAGCGATAGGTTATACAAGACCCACTCCGGGATGCTTCCTCTGTCTAGGATCCTGGAAGGAGGGGATCATGCAGGCGAAAGGCAAAGCACCAAAGGTTCCCTTCTCCTGTACATGCAGGTAGCTGGTCGCGCACTTTCCCGAGAGAAGCGAGTCGGAAACGCCAGCTCGGCTCCGTCACCGGCAAAAGCCAGATGGGGTATAAGCCCTGGGAATGGAAGGCAGAGTGAAGTCGCCTCTCTATTCCTTTATAGATATTTGTGGACCAAGATAGCATTGGAGAAAGGTGATGCGGGAACAGGGGCAGCTTACGCCGCCGCGCTATCCCTCCCTGGCCTGAACGCCGGGGTTTCCCGCGAAATTGGATGAAAAAAATTTTGTTCCGCTATCTTTTTAAAGGTTTCCTTTATCCCTTACTCTTTACGATCCTTGCCTTTTGTTCGCTTGTGATCATTGCTGATCTTTTCGGATCATTGGAAGATTTCATCCAAAACAAAGCCACGACCCGTCAGATTTTCAACTATTATGTAGCTTATCTTCCAGCCGTGGTGATCATGATTGTTCCTCCTGCTTCTCTTTTTGCTTCTCTTTATTTTCTCATGCAGCTTCACAGACATGGTGAATTTGTCGCCATGCAAGCCTGCGGTGTTCCCTTGCAAAAAATCTTTGCTCCTTTTTTGATGATAGGTTTTATTATGACGGTCTTTCTTATCGCTCTACAGCTTGGTCCGGGTGGGAATTCACAGGCAAAAAGAGATCAAATTATGGAAGATATCAAAGGAAACAAAGGATCGGTTCATGCTGTACGCGGTATCATTTACAGGGAAAAGGCAGAAAAAAGAATATGGTATTTCCGTCAGCTCGATTTTGTCAAAAATCAGGGAGAAGATGTTGAAGTCGTTGTTCAAGAAGATTCTGGAAAAGATCTGAAAAAATACTTTGCTCGTACAGCCATCTGGAAAGATGGCCATTGGATTCTTAACGATGTCAATCGAATCGACTATGACAGCTCGAGTAATTTTCTCCAAAGCACCTATTTTGAATCTCTTTCCCTAATTTCCTGGACAACGCCTCCAAGACAAATGGTGGCGCTTGAAAAAAAACCGCGCGATCTAAATGCCTCAGAATTATGGAAACTGATTGACAATCCAGGAAATATTCAAAAAACGCTCCTTGCCCCCTATCAAGTCCAATTCTACACTCTCATTGCCGAACCTCTATCTGTCCTTGTCCTTCTTCTTATTGGGTTAGCAGAAGGAGGAAGACTCAGTAGCAGACATCCGGCTGCCGGAGTTTTTAATGCCCTTTTTATTCTTATCGCCTTTTATTTGATCTTCCACTTTTTCCAGATTTTAGGCCAAGGCATGAGAATTCCCCCAGCTATTGCAATTTTTACCCCGTTATGTGTTTTTGCAACCATCTCTCTTTTTAGAATTGCTCCTCTTTTTGGGATCCGGCTATCAAAGAAAAGCTAAAACAAATTACTTATCTTGTATGCCAGCGGTTTGCAACAAGGAAGCAGGAGGCATATAACCTGGCTGTTTGCTTCTCCACAACACCCATTCCTCTAAGAATGCTTGCCTTCTACTCATAAGCAGATCTTTTTCAAGCTTGTTTTTAATTTCCATCTCATTGGGCAATGCGGGAGCGAAGCGGTTCTGTAGATAAATAAAAACCCCACCTTCCGGTGTAGGCAGAAAACGACTTAACCGGGATGGTTCCAATAGCTGACAAGCAAAACCTATTTCAGCAGCCGCGTTTAAGTCTTTTGGAGGATCAACAGGAACAAAAGACGGAGGCTTTTCTATCACAAGACCTTGAGCCCTGGCTACTTGTTCGATGTCCTTCCCTTCTTTCAGTGCCTTATTGAGCTCTTTTTCAATAGCGTTCGATTTCTCGAAAAGAGCTTCAAAAGCCTTCTTTCGCTTAAGTTTTTCTTCAATGATGGATTTTACTTGCTCAAAAGGCTGCAACACCCCTTTTTCTACCCCAAGGAGAACGATGACATAATATCCTTTGGAAGTTTCAATCGGGTCACTAACAGGCTTTTCTTGAGAGAGTTCAAAAACGGCTTTGGCAAATTTTTCAGGTTCCTCTACCTCTGTAGGAGGATGATCCAAAGAAAAAAACGGGGTAAGGCGGTAAGAAAGATTTTTTTCTCTAGCGATCTTTTCAATCTCCGCAGTTTGAGAAGATTCCATTAGTCTAACAGTATCTATTGAAAAATCTTCGGCTTTTTCTAAAAGCTTCCTTTTGGCCTCATCAAGTTCTTTTCCTTTTAGAGATTGCCATTCTGGAGGAAAAGGAAAAAACACATAGCCTGCTTTTCTTTTTTCAGCCGTATAATAGTCCGGATCCTTGGAATGGCTTTTATATTCTTTTTCAATTTCTTCGGGTTTGACTTGAAGATTTTGCATAAAAGGATCGATCTTCAGCCTAAATAGAACGACCTGCACAGCACCAAAAGTCATGTTATAAATTTCATCTAATTCTCCTGAAACAACTTCTACAGGGGCAATCAGAACTTTTTTAACCTCCCCAATTACAAGCTCTTCATGCATCACCTGCAAAAATCTTTCTTCGGTTATACCTTGTGGAACCAAAAAAGAAGAGACAAAACGTTGATAAATTGCAGGATCATATTTTCCCTCTTTCTGAAGAAAGGGAAGCTGCTGAATGAATTGAACCACTTCTTCTTCAGGAACCAAGCAATGCAACTCTTTTGCGGCTTGTAGAAAAAGCAATCTCGTCCAGGCCATTTGATCGAGTATTTGCTGGAGATTCTCTCCATAAGGCTGATTCCCAGAGCTCAAGGCAATCTCTATCGAGCTGGCTTGTCTAGCTAATCTGAACGTTTCCAATGAAATACTCTTGCCGGCAATTTTGGCAACAGACGGATTTTTTAACCCGCTCATAGCGGGTATGTTAAAAAACAACAAGAAGGAGACGCCAATGACGGCAAGCACAACAACAAGCAACCACGAATGCGTACGCAATATTTTCAACATATTTCGTTCTTATCCTCATTAGCTATATTTCTTTGGAATACGCATAAAAGAGAAAAAGGGGAAGAAAAGAAAATTCCTTTTTTCATTCACTTTAATTTTCATAAGCTTTAAAACCATCCATGGAAAATCTTAAAATAAAAGAAAAAAAAACAAAACAGATCTTCTCTGCGAGAATTTTCTTCTTTTTCATTCTGCCATCTCTATCTGGGGTTGGGATGGCCTTTTCTTTCAGCCCTCAAGCTTCTTTTCTTTTCAGCTGGATTAGCCTTATTCCGCTTTTTGCCGCAGCTGATTACTATAAGGAAAAGCCCTGGGCAAGATTTTGGAGTGGCTATCTTAGTGGCATGCTCTTTTTTTCTCTATCTTTCTGGTGGATTGGTTATGTCACCATTTTAGGAACGGCTGCTTTGGTTGCTTATCTCTCTTTATATCCAGCTCTCTGGCTGCTGGGCTTAGGAAGACCGTTTGTTCAATTTTCTTCCTACTCTTCAAAAACCAATCTTCTCAATGCTATAAACAGTGCTAGTCTGTGGATTCTGTTGGAATGGATCAGAAGCTGGCTATTCAGCGGTTTTTCATGGAATGAACTAGGAGTGGGTGCTTATAAAAGTCCCCTTTTTATCCAAATTAGTAGCCTTGGCGGCGTCTTGAGCCTTTCTTGGCTTATAGCTACCATTAATGGACTTATCTTTTTTTCGTTCCGTTCGCTGTATCGACAGTTTGTTGCACATTCTTTTTATTTTCCAAAACTAGAGTTACTGTCACTTCTGCTACTTTTAGCTCTTTGTATTTTTTATGGAGAATATCGCCTAAATACTCCTTCAGGACAGCCAGCTTTTAAGCTCCGTTATGCAGCCATCCAACCGAATATCCCTCAGGATTTAAATGTTACGATCGACCCAGAAGCGGGTTTTCTGGAGGAAATCACTTTAAGTAGACAATCTTTAAGCTATTTTCCAGATCTTATATGCTGGCCAGAAAGCCCGTTTGGCTTGGATTTTTTTTCATCTCCAAAACTTTTAGAACCAATTCGCAAGCTGCAGCAAGCACAGCCCTTTTCTTTTCTCTCTGGGTCCTTTAAAGCCACAGGAGAAGAACTTTTCAATGTAGCGGTCCTACTCAAATATCCTCAAGAAGAGCTAGAACTGTATGCAAAAAATCGTCTTGTTCCTTTCGGGGAATTCATCCCCTTTGCTAACATTTTTCCATTCCTACGCAAACTCGTTCCCTTCCAGGTTGATCTTACCCCAGGAAAAACATCCAATATCTTTTTCCTGGATAATCCCAAACTCAAAATTGCTCCTCTTATCTGCTTTGAGGATACAATCGCCAGTTATGTACGAAAAATGGCCGTTCAAAAACCTGATCTTATGATCGATATCACAAATGATGGATGGTTTAAGGACTCCTCGGGTGCCTTTCTCCACATGATTAACGCACTATTTCGAACAGTTGAACTGGATATTCCCTTGCTCCGATGCACCAACACCGGGGTATCTGTATGGATAGATCAACGAGGAAGAATACTTAATATTCTTAAAAAAGATGGGAAACTTGTTGGATTTAAAGGGATAATGGTAGGAGAAGCTCATTGGTATCAGCCAGCCGAAACTGTATATAAAAAATTTGGAGACTGGATCGTCGCTTTGGCGCTCTTAACCTTGAGTTTTTCTTCTTTTTCTAAAATAAGAAAGTTTCTTTAAATCCGAACAACCTTTGAACTCTTGGTATTCTATTTGACAGATGCTTCAGCTCAGCTTATTATTACAATTTCTTATAGATCTTCCCTAGATTGTTTCCCAAGTTTAGAACAGGAACTTACTGAAATGCAAAAAGTCCTGCTCCATTTTTTTAGGATTTCGGTTGCAATTGCCTTTAATCTCATCATTTTTTTGCTTCTTATTGGATTGGCTGTTGAAATCGTTCGCAGCGTATGGGAATTAGCTCCAGGTTTGGCAAAAAACAGGGCGAATTTAAATTTTCGCGATCTTGTCGAACGAACTCTTTCTCTAGTTGTTATCCTCGAGCTATTGCGCGCTTTCGTCGAATATTTCCAATTTGACCGTATTCGACTTCATGTGCTTTTGGAAGCGGGAGCGGCCTTTGTACTTCGGGAGCTCATGCTCTTACTATTTGATGAAAAGATCTCAGGAATCCATATTTTGATATGGAGTCTTGCGGTTCTTATCCTTGTCTTAGCACGAACCATCGCCCTTTTCTTCCCCCCTTTCCTCATCCCCTCAACTAAGCGAATGCTTTCTAACTCCCAACAAAAAGATCCAAAAGAAGGCCAAACCAGCTGTTAAGCCTAAATTATTCCAGCATGGTATTGATTCGATGCCTATTATACCTAGTGGTCTAGTGGTTGGCACCTCAAATAGGAAAACAACTTCTAGAGCCACGCATAGAACAAGAATATTCTTTTTATGTCTATTTTTGAATTAGAGAAAAGGACCGAATCGATTTGAGCCCCCTATACATCCCCTCAAAATCTAGTCCATATCCTACGACAAAAACATCCGGTATTTCGAATCCTACCCATTTTGGTTGGATCGGCTTTTGCTCTTTTTTTAGCTTTTTTAAAAGTACACAAAACTCGACATTCAATGCCCCTGAATCATAGAGTTTTTCTTTAACCGCACTTAATGTCTGGCCTGAATCAAGGATATCGTCTATGACAAGAATATTTTTAGCTTCAAATTTTTTTTTGTCTATCCATTCTAGTCCTTGAATACATCCTGTGGAAACTGTTCCAGCATAGCTTTTAAGCTGTAAAAACTCGACTTCTGTCCGTAACGGTAAATTCTTAAGGAGATCTGCAACAAAAAAGAGTGAACCATTCAAAAGCCCTAAAATCATAAAAGGCCTTTTTCGATATGCTTCTCGAATTTCTGCAGAGAGTTCGAGGATTCTCTTTTGAATTTTTTCCTCTGAAAGTAACACACGCCCAATTTTATAGGATAACCTAGCGTTTGGTTTATTAACTGTATTCATACATTAGCTAGATTAATAACTTGATTGCGAATCTCTTCAAGGAACTGAGCACCCTTTAATAAAAGTCCACGACAATAAATATCCCCTTTTAAATTTTCCCAAGATGGATAGATCAAAGGAATAGGACTAGACAAAGCCTTTGATTCAATCAAAGAATTGCCCCATTCGGTGTGATGGGCTTTGCCTATAATCAGTGGAGAAAGAAAAAACGCCACCTCATGAATGAGTCCTTTAGAAAGGAAAGCCTGAAAAATCGTTTTTCCTCCTTCCACAAGTAAAGTTGTAACGGTCCTTGAACCCAACTCTTCTAAAACCATCTCTAAAGGAACTCTAACAAAGAGTAATGTTCTTTCTTTAAAAGAATCAGTAAAAAGAAAAAGTTCTTTCGGCAGCCTTCCCGAAAGGCTCACAATAGCTCTCCAAGGTTGGACTTTATATTTTTTATCTACATGCCGGATAGTCAACAGAGGGTTATCATGCCTGGCTGTCTGGGCTCCAATTAAAATACCGTCAGAAATCATCCTTAGTGTATGAGCAACGGTTCGTGCCGGAAGCCCTGAAATCCATTTCTCATCTCCAATCCCAGCAGAAAAGCTTCCATCAATAGCCATAGCCATCTTACCTATCACCCAGGGTTTTCCAGTTACAATCCAATGATAAAATCCTCGATTAAGAAAAATTGCCTCTGAATGGATCTCCCATGAAAAATCGATCCCCTGAGCACGAAAAAGCTCCATGGCTCTCGGCTTATTTTTTGGATTGGGATCTGGAGAACCAGCCACAACCCGACTTATTTTCTCTTCAATAATTCGCAAACTGCAGGGAGGGGTTTTCCCCCAGCATGTACAAGGCTCCAGGGTTACATACAAAGTAGAGCCGCTGACTGAGTAGCCATGCCTCTTGGCATCTTCTATAGCTTCGATTTCTGCATGAGGAGCTCCAGCTTTTTTATGATAACCCTTTCCAATGATTATCCCATTCTTAACAATCACAGCGCCCACAGAGGGATTAGGGCTAGTCAAACCTTCCCCTAAAAGAGCCAGTTTAAAGGCTTCTTGCATCCAGTAACGATCATCGAGAGAAAAACTCTTCAATAAAACCCTCCGGACTAAATGCTTCCAAAGCCTCTAGATTTTCTCCACGACCAATAAACAAGGTTGGAATACCTAGTTCATATTTAACAGCAGCAATCATTCCTCCTTTAGCAGAACTATCGAGTTTGGTTACAACCATGGCGCTTAGTCCTAAAGCCTCGTGAAATTCTCTGGCTTGAATTAAGACATTAGATCCAGAAGTCCCATCGACAACCAATAAAACAAAAAGCGGAATCTGGCCAGATGCTTTTTCTAATGTCTTTTTAATTTTCCCTAATTCTAACATGAGATTTTTCTTGTTCGCTTGTCTACCAGCCGTATCTACAATCAAATAATCAGCTTGAGATTGGGATGCTTGGCTAAAAGCTCTAAAAGCAACACTGGCAGCATCTACACCCTCTCTTGCTGAGATGACTGGTAGCTCAAGCTTGTCAGCCCAAATTTTCAGCTGTTCGGTTGCTGCAGCTCTAAAGGTATCACAGGCAGCTAAATAGACTTTTTTTCCTTCGCTCTTGAACTTATATGCGAGTTTTGCCGCAGTAGTCGTTTTACCCCCTCCATTAACCCCTACAAGAAGAATGACTCCTGGCTGGCCAATAGGAAAAGAAAGGCTGTCGTTTCCAAGAATAGCGATAAGCTCTTTACGGATTCTTCTTTCAGCTAAATCAGTTCTAGTCAATAATTTTTCTTTTTCAAGCAAGCTATAAAGCTTTTGAGATAGATTTATCCCTAAGTCTGATTCGATTAGTATAGCTTCCCAATCTACCAGTTCTTTTTGACCAATAAGCGTTGTAAATTTTCCTACTAAGTTTTTCCAAAATGACATAACTTCATCCCATTATCCATACCGTTTAGCTACTTGTTATCCAAGCTTGTCTACCAGACTCCTTTCGGATCGCATCAAGTACCCCATTGACAAATTTTCCAGATGCCTCTGTACTATATTTTTTGGCAATTTCAACAGATTCGTTAATAGTTACTGCGGGAGGAATATCTTTTCTGTAAAGAATCTCATAGATTCCTAGCATGAGAATGCACTTATCCACAATAGCTAGCCGGTCGAGACTCCAGTTTTTGATATAACTGTTGATCTTTTCTTCTATCGTTTTTTTTCTTTTTACAATATCTCTAATCCATTCTTCTACAACTTTTTTATCCTCCTCCTTTATCTCTGCAACATCCCAAAAAAGGCTAAGTATCTGTTCAAAAGGACTCTCTTTGTTCATTTCCCACTGATAAAGAAATTGAATAATAAGTTCTCGAATTTTACGCCTGCTTGTCATTAGAAGAACCATTCCCTTAAGATTTAGTTAAAATGATAGCAGAAGATTGCCAGATAAGGGATCATAATATGCTATTTAATTCCCATAAAAACAACATAATCCTCTTTTGGCCGACATAAAAAAACACGAGAAAATAAATGGAAATGTTAGAATACTTCTAAAGAAGAAAAAATAACACTGAAAAAGAAGGCATAAAAAATTAAATAGAAAATGGAAGCAAACATAAGGGAGATAAAAAAAGGAAGTTGAGGGCAATGAGAAGGTAATCTCTTCAAGGGAAAAGAAATGGGCTGGTTATTTAATAAGCAGACCTGATCGTGACTTTCAATATCTTTAAAACTGAAACTATGCTTCCGTGTTGTCAAATTTCAGTGACAATACTTCCAAGGCCGTTTTTGCTCCTTCTATTCCTCGGTTGAGCTTGCCCATTGTTCGTGCTTTAGCCTGGGATTGAGTACGTATCGAAAGCACTTCGTGAATGATTGGGAGATCGTTTTCAAGCCCTATCCTCATCAAAGCGTCAGTACAAGCTCGCAGGATTTCAGCCGCATGTGCCGTCTTTCCTTGCCAGACGATCCCAAAACAGAGAATGCAGTCATAAATTTTTTTGCGGGCAAGTCTTTGGGCCTGCAGGGGAATTTCGAATGCCCCCGGCACCCAAAAGACATCGACTTTGTGTCCCTGAAGTATATCCAGAGCTGACTCGACAAGCCGACTGGTATATTCCTTGTGATAGGAACTAACCACGATAGCAAAGCGAAACAGTGCCTTCTGTTCCATATATTGTTCTAGATTCTCTGAAAAGACATGATAAAATATAACTACATTTGAAATTTTTTTACTGTTTGTTTGCAACAAAATAAATCTATCCTTCTATGCATTCTAACGGCTATTTGGATTTCGAAAAGCCCATTGTTGAAGTAATAGAACAAATTGAGCGGTTAAAGACCAACAATGGTTTATCCGCTGAAGAATTAGAAAAACAAAGAAACATTCTAAACACCAAACTCGAAGAACTAAAAAAAACGATTTATTCTAGTCTAAGCCCATGGCAAAGGGTTCAAATTGCCCGCCATCCTAAAAGACCCTATTTTCTAGATTACATCAAAAGGCTATCCTCCGATTTTTTTGAACTCAATGGAGACAGACTCTTTGGTAACGATTTATCTATCGTCGGGGGCTTCCTGACTATTGATGGAATAAAAGCAATGGCAATAGGACAAATGAAAGGAAGAACACTCAAAGAAAACCTAGCCAGGAATTTCGGTTGTCCTCTTCCCGAAGGTTATAGAAAAGCCTTAAGACTGATGAAACTTGCCAATAAGTTTCATCTTCCTATTATTACATTCATTGACACGGCTGGAGCTTACCCTGGAATTGGATCAGAAGAAAGGCATGTTGGAGCGGCTATCGCTACCAATCTTATGGAAATGTCAGGCTTCACTGTGCCCATTGTTTCGGTTGTTATAGGCGAGGGAGGAAGCGGTGGAGCTTTAGGTATAGGGGTTGCTGACAGAATTTTGATGATGGAAAATGCCTATTATTCGGTGATCTCTCCTGAAGGATGTGCAGCTATTCTGTGGAAAGACAAAAAGCATGCTCCACAAGCCGCAAAATTACTTAAACTAACTGCTCAAGAGCTTCTTGAACTTGGGATTATAGACCAGATCATTCCTGAGCCTAAAGGAGCTGCTCACTGGGACTGGGATCAAGCCACCGAAATCCTTAAGGAGTATATTCTTTCAAATATAAAAGCTTTAAAAGCCCTAAGCCCTAAGGAACTGTTAGAAAAAAGATACCTCCGTTATAGGAAAATAGGCCAGTGGATAGAAAAGCCCTAGAAAAAAGAGGAAACGGTTCCTTTCTCTTTTTTCTTTAAAGTCCTTTCATTTTTCTTTTACCTTATCGAGGTGGTTTTTTTATTGTTCCTGATTTTTTTTTCTTTTATCTTTGCATCAGCCATAAGTCCTTTCGCCTATCTTCTTTTTTTTTCGATAAGCGGCCCTCTTTCTTTTATTCGTTTTTATCACAGACTCCTTGAAATCATTTTGCTGGCAGTAGTTTTTCTTTTTCGAAAGCATCTTGGCATTTACCACTGGGCAGATATAGGTTTTAAAAGACCAGTCTTTAGACCCCTTTTGTATGGCTTAGGATGGGCCATAGGGATAGTAGGCTTTTCTTTTGTTATAGAACCAGAAATCCTTGGCAAAATCATTCGTTTTCCACACGCTACAGGTTCCATAGAGGATAGTCTCAAAATTTTCTCCAAAGCGGCCGCAGTTGCCATTATCGAAGAGGTAATGATGAGAGGAATACTGCTTGGAGTTTTTATGAGATCCATTGGAGAGCTGCCTGCTCTTGTTGCCAGTGCTGGGGTTTTCTCTCTTTCCCATTTTTTGAATAATAAACCGCAAAATTATCCTGATTTCCATCCCACCCTGGGAAGTGGTTTCCAAGTCCTACTGGAGATGTTTCAACCAGTCCTACGCCTAGAATGGATTTCTATCCAAGGACTCATTTTATTTTTGCTCGGCATCCTTTTGGGAGTAGCCTATATAAACGGGAAAAACATATGGCAGCCTATTGGTATCCATGGGGGCATTGTTTTTTTAGTACATTCCCAAAGCTGGATAGAACCTGAAAGGCTACTGTCTGACAGTAAAGAAAGTGTCATACTGGCAGTTTTTTCTGCTATATTATGGATCTTTTACAGAAAATACTATGGGAAATCCAAAGGGAAGCTCAATGTTTTCTTTCTTTAATTTATCCACCACCCAAGCTTCCCAACCTATCTATCTACCCTCTTGATCCTCCCTTTTGTTATCATTGTTGCCTACCCTTTCCTAAAGAATTACCCTATCTTAAAAACTGCAAAATTTGCTCGACCCAACCTAGATCTTTTCTTTTTGCAAGAGCAGGATTTGTCTTCAGTGGGCTAGTCCAAGAAGTGATTCAACGGGTGAAATACCACAACGAATACCACCTTATTGGTATCCTTGAAGAATGGCTAGAAAAAGGCTACAAAAAATACATTGCTGGCTGGCGTTGCCATGGAGTGGTCCCAGTTCCATTGCATCCTAAGAAATTTAGAAAAAGAGGCTTTAATTTGGCTGAAGAACTTGCCCTATCTCTTTGCCGCCGTCAACAGTTAGAGTACTTACCAGCATTGAAAAGAGTCAAGTTTAGTCAGCAACAAACAGGCCTTTCTTTACTAGAGAAAAGCATTAACATAAGAGATAGCTTTAGACTGAAAAGGGGCTTTGACTTATCAGCTAAGAACTTATTGATTATAGACGATATAATGTTTACAGGGGCAACGGTTGAAGCATGCGCGGAAGTCTTGAAAAAAGAGGGCAGAGCTCAGGAAATAGCCGTTTTAACTATCGCTAGAAACTAAATCAGCAAAGTCAACCAACCACGTATTTCCTCGGCTGAGAGATCACTTGATCTACCAGAAGGGCTATAGAAAGTGCCTGTCTTGTTGTTATTTTCTTTTACAGGTCCAGCTGTTGAGTAATCGGTAGATTCATAAGGAAGAAGAACCACCCATAGGCATTTCCGATATGGTATGAATCTGAATGAAACTAGCGATCGGAAGCTGGCAACGGTAAGTTTGGATCGAGCTTATGTGCCTGGTGTTCTAAAGATATTGCCTCAGTCATTTTTCCTTCCATCCGAAAGGTAGCGGCATTATTCATAAGACAGAGAGCCAGCAGTTTTTTTTGCACCTCAACCCCTTTGCCTCCCCCAGCTCCCGCTTGGCGGTAAGTAGAACCTGCGCTATATCCACTGGTCATCTCTCCCTGGCTTACCGCAGCACGCCCAAGACCAATAGCCCGAGCAAACATCTTATGAGCTTCGGAGTATTTGCCTTCGGTCGCATAGACCACTCCAAGATTGTTATAGGGAAGTAGAAGACTGAATGAGCCAAAGCTAGCTCTCGCCATCATCGTATGAAGATCCGCTTCCGCTGCTTTCTCAGCCTCTGCCGGATGGCCAGAATTCAAAAGAGCCTGAGCCTGTTTACCCTCTCCATTAGCTCCAAGGATGAACTGTAGCTGCCATCCCATGGAAGTGGGCTTCGTCACCTGCTTGGGGAATACTACTCCAAGAGGAATAGCAAAAAGAAAACACTGAACCAACCACCGAATTAGGGATCTGTATGAAATCATTGTACACCTTTTCCAACTAAAATTGGTAACTCACTTGACCTTGGATCCAAAATGGCCAAGAAACCATGAGCTCGTCATAATTGTTGAAGGAAGTCGCAAATCCACTACCGGATGTCATCCAGTTGTGCTGATCAGTGACGTTCCAAAACCATACACGGGCTGTCCAATGTTTGTCAGGACTCGTGTAACTAATTCCAAGGTTAAGCGTATACTGCCAAGGAATCCTCACTTGGTAATCATAGGCGAGATATTGTGGGCTTGTAGCGTTAAAGGATGCAAAAAAACCGATCCCAGAATCCAATGTATAGGTCGCCATGAACGAGGTTTGGAAATTAGGCCAGCCAACATAGTTATATGTCCCAAATGGAAAATATCCAAATAAGTCGAATGGATATTTCGCTGGATTGAGAAGAACATAATTGCTTGGATAAGGCTGATCCATGCTCGGACCTGTGGTTAGGGGTGGACCATAGTCGAATGTACCCTGGATATACGAGGCATTGGCTACAAGCCATAAATGACGATCCGGCTGATAGACAACTTGCATTGTGGCTCCAACCACATCGATTGGCACCGGAACAAGAAGGACCTTCTTGAAAGATTCTAATTCTTGAAACAACTGATCGAAGGCTGCAGTCAAAATGTTCAGCTTGCCATTGAGCAGGCTGAAGTTGACCCCTCCGCTGAAGAGTCGCTGATGGAGGTGAAGATCGAAGTTGCTTGTCAAGGGGGAAAGGCCGTAAAAAGCTCCAGTTTCAGCTAAATAGGCCTGTTGAAAATCAAAATAGACAGTTGTCCACTCATTCGGCTTCCAACGAGGGCTGAAGTCAAAGTTAGGGATAACAGTAGAAAAGTAGTGTCCAGTAGGATGGAGCGCCTCGCCAAAGTCATAGTAGGTGCTGGGTGTCCCTACTGGATTCTGAGCCGTACCCATAAGGCTCAAGACACTTGCTCCCATGAAAATCGAAAAGTGTTCCCCAAAGTCTATCTGATGCTGCCAGTAAGGTCGCAAGTACCAGGTCTCTGAATCAGTCGAACTAAAATTGCCTGGATTAAACACCTGACCAGGACGGCCAGGAATCGGGACGTCCTGATAGAGGTATTTGGTAAACCAAGGTCTACCAGGCAAATTATACTGAAAATAGGAAGGGTAGACCGCATCCGCCAAAGGACCCATATTCCATGGATTAAAAGTCTGTTCGAAGTCGCCCTCGTAGACAATCATATTGGCATAATCGACTTCAAATCCTGTATTAACGGTATGGTGGATCCGGAACGGTTGCTTCTTTTTTAGGGGAAGATTTTTTTGATCGCTCTGATCCCCTTTTTCTTCTGCTAGTGTTTCCTTGTCACCTCCGATAGGAGTGTCGAAGTTAAGGAGGATTGACGTGTTGTTTTGTCCTACCCAAGAGCCAGGGGTATAGATATTATAAGGCGTAAAATTTTGGTAGTTATAGGTGAACCACTCAAAGTTGCTATTGTTGATGATCTGAAATCCATCGTCGATGTTAATCCTTTGGATAATCTGGCCTCTCTCACTGACTACAAATCCTCCAGAGCCAGGATTTAAAAGATTTGCCCGATAGCCACCAATTGCTGATAAAGGAACAAAATGAATAGTGTTATAATACTTTGGTAGGACAGAAACCCCATAGTTATACAACTCCGGTCCAATATTATAGTTGACCTTATGGTGATCAACCAATACTGGTGGGCCTAGAAATACGTTCGGTATAAAAGCAGAAAGATATTCATGGTCGGAAATAAGCTCTTGAGTAGGTCGGTTAATTCCACCAATTTCGTTATAGCCTTCTGTGTAGAACGAATTATTGAAGAAGATCTCGTAGTTGTCGTAAGGACGGAAGCTCAATGCCCCATAAAAGGCCTCATTGTGAAGATAATCATTATAATAGTAGTTACCCGAGTAGTCACCCAGATAGCTGAACCGAAAGGCAAGCTTGTCATTGATGGGGCCTCCCACATCGGCCTGCCAAACGTTTTGATCGTACATACCCTCCCACACAGTCGCATAGCCGTGAAAAGTATCAAAATAGGGTCGTTTGGTTTGGATATCAAGATAGCCTCCAGCAGCTCGTATCGAAAGGAGGCTAGGCATGGTGGGGCCTTGCACAATGTTGATCTGATCAAAGTCGTTCATATTCATGGGACCACCTTCATAGCCTGTGCCAGGCAGGAAGGAAAGCATCCCGTTGATGTATTTGTTGGCTGGCATGCCGCGGATATTGGGGACTGAGAATTCTCCAAAGGTAGTTCCCATATAAAGTCCTGGGGCCATATACATTAGCGACATCACATTTTGTGTAACGAAAGCGGATTGCTCAATTTCTTGCTTGGTAATAACTTGGACACTTCTTGGAGTATCAATAATATTTGTCGGCATGCCGTAGACGGAATTGATTTCGTATTCGCTTGGCAAGACAGATTCACTGGTTGTCGAAACAATAGTTTCGGGCATGGAGATTGCCTGGGTGCTACCAGATGGTGCCGAGGAAGCAGATGAAGAAGTAGAAGTCGAAGAAGCTGAGGATGATAATGAGTTTTGAGCCAGTAGGGGTTGTAGGCTTCCAAGATTTCTTGGAAGTTGACTTGAGCCGCCATAGACAGAAGAAGGAGAAAGGATATTGGAGTCATGTTGAGGAGTATCCCAACTTTCAGGGCCGCCACCTAGCAGTAAAGGATCATTAGAGGAATTGTCACTGAGAAGAGGCGAAGAACGAGTGGTCGGAAGCTCCTCGCCAGCATAACACAACACAGGAATACTGATACTCATGAATATAGTAGCATATCCAATGATGGCAAATACCTGATAGACAGTCATGGAAGCATATTAAATGTTGCAAATAAAATTGAGCAATAGGAAATAATGTAACATTTATGTTACAGAAATATGGAAATATTACGAATAAATGTAAAAAAATATAACTATGTGTAAATCTACTTCTTGATTGTAGATTATTCTTACTCCATTAAAGATACAGGCATGTCCTTAAGATCCGTTATAATATGAAAAATATAGAGTAAAGTCTTAAAAAGCTTGCTAACTTATTTATACTTTCGAGTAATACAACAAGGCCCCTACCCTTTTATTTGTTTGTCTTGAAATGTGTCGACACCTCCAATCTGGATTTTACTGCGCTCTTTCGGATACCAGTCTGGAGGAGTAGGTCGTGGGGGTGAAGGACGCCGTTGGGGAGGAGGAGAGGATGGATGTTTAGGTTTCGGAGTGGTTGGAGCTGTTGATTGTAACTGCATGAGGGAAGAAAGCTTGGGATTCCATTTCAGTGCTTTTGCCTCCAATGGGCCAGCATCTTCGGTGTTGCCCTGTAATCGATAGACTGTAGCTAAGTTGAAGAGACAGAGAGAAAGGAGATATTTGATCTGTTCAGAGCCTTTGCTGCCTCCTGGCAGGATATACCAGGACCATGGGTTGTAGCCGGATTGTAGTTCTAATCGATCGATCTCCCGCTGTCCGTCTTTGATCGTGCGGCTAAGCAGTTGAGAGGATTCTTCAAGACGGTTTTGATGAACACGAATAACGGCAAGATTATTTAAGACTGGTATGAGTCCAATACCACTAAAAGCTGCTTTTCGGAGTCTTGATTGAACTAATTTCAGATCGGTAAGAGCTGATTTTTCAGCAGCAGAGATATCCCCACTTCGTAGGTGTGCCTGGACGCGATCTATCATTCCTGGTACAATTATAACTATAAGCCGTTTCAAGAGTGGATTTGAACTAGGCTTTTGCGGCAAAGCAAACAGAAAAGTCGAGAGGAAAAGATAAATCCAGAAGGGATAGATCTTTTTCAAATACATTGCTTGTTATAAGGCTATTGCTTACAATATCACTGATTAGCCAATTAGTCTAGTATCCAAAAGTAAGTGGAGTCATTTTGAAGAGTATCCCAACTTTTATGGCCACTACTTAGCATAGAAGTAGGATTCGTCACTCTCTCGCTCAACAATGAAGACGATCTGCTATTCTCATATAACCCTGTCTCAGTGGCAACGACACAATAAGTAATGCCAAGCAGGATAATAAGGATATTAGTAAGATACATCTTACAGGTAAGCATGAAATGTTAATACTGCTGAATAATATGTTATTTCAAATTCTCTTATGTTAAATTTATATGTAATTATTATAACATATAGGTGTCAGTAGTATGGCATATATGTTACATAATTGTTATTCCTTTATTGCGTATATGTCATAATCGTATACAGTACTATCTTATATAGAAACGTTCTATGTAATGAAAATGGAATATCCAAAAGGATCAGGAACGCTTGAGTAGTCTAGTTTGATGTAAGGGAAGCCAATGGCTCTCATGTGTCAATGCTCTATTCAGTCATAAATCTAAAAGATATTTTTGAAGAAGATTGACATGTCTAACGAACCCACAAGACTTATCGAAGCAATACAGCTTCCAAGTACTGTTCCTTAAAACGTACTCGGAAACGCTTACGCCTGACCCAAGTTCGTTCAATTCACCATGGTATTGGACAGGGATGACCAGGGATTGCCAAGACCGTTTCGTTCTACGGGAGAGCGGGCTAGAATTAGCATATCATTTAGGCAATCAAAGAGGACACTTCCCAGTGCCTAGAGTCGTCCATCCAAGGCCAGCCTCCCCTCATCGAGATTCCCATCGGACGGTAGCCCGCTATTA
Source organism: Candidatus Methylacidiphilum fumarolicum (assembly GCF_949774925.1). Classification (GTDB taxonomy): domain Bacteria; phylum Verrucomicrobiota; class Verrucomicrobiia; order Methylacidiphilales; family Methylacidiphilaceae; genus Methylacidiphilum; species Methylacidiphilum fumarolicum. The sequence continues at coordinate 844,287 of NZ_OX458932.1, read as the reverse complement.
CAAGTAAACCTCTTCAACCGAATCGCATGCAGCCGGTTCTGCGGCGTCCACAGGGAAATCTCCGGATCTCCGATCCTTTTTATTTGGTTGTATGCACTATCCCTATCCACATAGCTTATATGCCCAGCACACAAACTTGTTCCACATGCACTGCTTCGGATGAACCTACTTACACCGCGAACAAAGCTAAGAGATCTAAGCTGGATTGACCTTCTCTCGATAGGAACCTCCAGCCAGGCGCCAGAAAATCGATTCGCTTTTTAATCATGCCGCTACGTATTTGTATAATGCGCCTGGAATGCCCTTTACTTGAAACGTTACTTTATATATGTAAATCCTCAGAAACAAATACTGAAGATCCTCGTAATGTAAGAAGAGGGCTTAGGCTTGCATTTATTTGCCTCTCTATTTCCGCCAGCCCCTTGCGCACGCAAAGCAATCGCTTTTTATCTTCCCAAGTGGTGCTTGCGGATGCGTCTTGCTTTAACTGCCTTGCCTGGATTCTTACCAATCGCCTGAAAATTGTGCCGTTTCTTCTCCCTTCCTCCTTATGATATTTAGAGAGATTAGCGAGCAACCATCAAAACCCTCTCTCCTATTTCCCGTGGTCTTTTGAGAAAACTTCAGAAAGTAAAGCCTCTATCTCGACTGCTTCTCCATATAATCGCTTCGGAACTTGTAGTTGCGCTGCGTAGGGAATGACTGCCTCCTTTTCCTTTAAAACAAGTCAAATTATGCCCTGAATCTTTAAGCTAGCTGAAAAAGCAATAACCATCCTTTTACCATGTTCAAGACTCATGAGAGAGATATGCTATCTCCTCTTCTCTTCAAAAGTTTGATACCTACATTCCCCGCATACAATCGAGTGAGTTAGTAACATTCTTGGCGACTTTCCGATTGCCTTTCCGCAGGTCCTTTCACAAGCCAAAAGGATGGCAGCTTGCCTCTCTTTTGTCATGTGAAATTTAGAAGCGAGCGGCTTGTCTTTTTCCTAACCCATGTTTGGTGAAAATGGGCTGATTTTGGGGGTGCTCCAGAGGAGAGGAAGCGATTTTTGCAAAAAACATAGTGCTACACTGTGAATAACTTTTTTTTAATTTATTGCTCGATTATCCTTGCATGTTTTGGCGTTTTGAAATAATGTCTCTTCATGTTTTTGCGGATCGTGCCAATTCGGCGGCCAAGCGGGAAGGTGGACCAGAATGTCCTGCTGGTGGAGAGCTACTACGATGGAGGGAAGATTAAGCAGCGGACGATTGCCTATCTTGGGCGGAAGGAGCTTCTGGCTCCGCATGTGGACCGGCTTGTGGAGCTTCTGAGAGGAGAGCCATGGGAGATGACAGGGTGCTAGAAGGCGGAATCAGCGGCTGTTCGAGGATTCTTTCCGCCCTGAAAATCAGCTCCTTAGAGCCTTGGAAACCCAAAAAAAAGAACCTCTAAAGCCCCCACATAGTGACACATTGAAAAAATGACCATTGATAATCAATAACTTACGAAATTTTCACCAAACATGGGCTAACACAGAAACAAGCCGCTGCGCAAAGTGGGATATCCAGTAAGCCAATCGCTTGGCTTTTCTTCCGCCCATCTTAGGCGGCACAGGATCTTTGAGTAGATCATTGCAGTGGAGGCTAACAGCCATTTTTCGATCCCTTCCTAGCTATCATCGAGGGGTACCTTCCACATTCTTACCGGAGATCGGTTCGAGCTTACGTCGCTTTCTGTCATAAGTTTGCCCTGCTCTCCTCGTTCGCGAGAGACTTTCCACGAAGCGGTCCAAGCCTGATAAAGAGACGAAAAAACACTCATTCTCGGCTGCTTAGCGAAGGCAAGAGATCCTATAGCATCTCGTGCTTTTTCTGGTTGAGTAGCAGGTTCTCCGCTCGGGATCGTTCGCCACATCGTCTTATCTGGCAACATCGGCTTTCCCCACGGCCTCTGGTCTTTTCTTTTGTGTTTGCACAAACCGTAAAGACAGATTGTAAAAGCAGGGAATGATCGAAAAAATCTCCTTGGTCATCTCTTTCTGCGGAAAGAGGGATTCAGCGTTCATGACGGGGATTTTGGTCCCATGGGACTAGCAAAACTTCTCGAACCATCCGAAGCAGAACTGGACCAGACGGTCCTTGCGAGCCACTACGATCCTGGAAATCTTGCTCGTTTCCTCCAGATCCATCAGACGCAGAAAATTCTTTCTCTTGTAGTTTAGTCCGCTGCATTCTATCCCCCAGCTATTCGGCCAACGTTTTGCCTTGTGCCAGACAAAACCTTGCCAATGCTTCCCGCTGATTCTTCAGATCCCCCTTTTGTCCATAACTAGAGACTTTTGTGTAGACGCTTGTGCGGCGCTCTCGTCGCCCATTGACAATCATCCGCAGGTAGTCCCTCGTAGGTGTAGTATCGCCGGTTTGCCCCAGTCCGTTTGGCGGGCAGAACCTCTTTGCACCACCTTTCGTTGCAGCGTGTTTACGCTCAGACCGATCAACACGCAAAACTTCTTCGGCGATATAGGTTCGCCATGCCTATTTATAACTAGATTGACATGGCAATATCAATAACTCTATTCTTCACTCTTTTGCTTGAAGTAAAAAAACCCCTAGCAATACAAAAAGAACAAATAAAATCCTATTCACTTATATCGACATTAGAATAAGACAACGGAAGACGTCAAAGAACAGCCAAAAATGATAACTTATCATCAACCCAACAATATTTAATAATCATCGTCTTCAAAGCTTTCCTCATCTTCCCAATCCCAACCAAAATACCTTTCGTTTAATGGATGGTGCGAGTAAAAATAAAAATTATTCCCCGCCTCAGTTCCCCAACCCCACGTATAAGGAATAGGACTTAATCCACGATATTCTCTGAAATAAAAATTTCTTCCCACTTGAGATCCAAAGATGAAATTTTTCCCATCTGTCCACGAGAAGTTTCTGACCATACAAAAACCAGAAGAACTTATAAGTGGAGAACTTACAAGTAAGGCAAGAGACAAAATAATGGCTTTTTTCATAAATTTTTCCTTTCCGTAAAGTATACCAAAATACTTTTCATTCTAACTCTTATTAGGAGATTAAACTTCTATGATCAACGTTTTTTGATGTGCTCGGACGTCCGGCGACTAGTGCTCCACCAGTTGTGAAATCCAGTATTACCTATCGGTATTCCATTAGCGCATGCCAGTTAGAGAAAATCGCGCTTATTTTCCATAAAAGCCACCCGATCAGGATGGGCTGCCGTTATCAACTTTATCACACGCCTCCACTTTCAAGGCTGATATATGGCTAACGTAATAGACCAAATCCACACACCTTCAGAAGCCTCCTATACGATTGCTACTACATTATGCTTTCTATTCGATACGGAAGGAACTCCATGTAGTCTCTCGTACAGGAAATAGCCCAAATGACAATAAAAAGTTCAATGATGTAAATCACATACATCATCGCTTCATCTTTGCGAAGATCCTCGCGCATCTTTTTCACTGTCTCAATTATTTCTTTCCGCCTCTTCATCCACCTCCAAGGTCGGAAGATGAGCAACACAACTAATCAACCTACCCCAAGCCAAAAGAAGTTTCGTGTGCGGCAAAGAGCTTGCTCGACATTGGCACCATTCTATATTACATCGATTCAAAGAAGTCTCTCGTGAAGTGGAGAGCTATAAAAAACCAGCAAACTCAAAAAAGATAGTAAAGATAAAGCACCCTTCTTAATAATTCTCCCTGAGTTTCCTAACCTGCCTACCCTTTCCTAAAGAATTACCCTATTTTAAAAGCTGTAAAATTACATTGGGTAAACCTATGCTTTTCCTTTGAGTAAAAGCAAGGCTTGTCTTCAGTGAACATGCCTAAGAAGTGATCCAGTAGGTTGGAACAGTTTCCATAACACTGGCACTTTGTGTTGTGCAGTAATGCAAAGCTTGAACCTGTCGCGCAAGATGGCCCGCATTCAAGAGGCCGCCTGAATTCCCGGGGGGCTGCCCAAAAGCTGCAGTGATGGGAACGCGAGGGCAAGCTTTTGCCTCTTGCCTGCACGGCGGGCGGACGCAAGCGCTACGATCCTGTGCGATTGCACCCAGAGCGATTTCTTGCCACAGCCAAAGCCAATCGGCATACCATTGCCTATGCCCGTGTTTCCAGACACGACAAGAAGGACGTACTGGAAATTATCACGGGTTCAGCACTCGGCTATACGGGCGTCAGCTCAACGCCATGAAACGCTAACAATTTCCCTGTATGCTTGAAGTCACCAAAAACGAACCACAGATGACGATTAGGCAGTTGAAATCCGTCTTAAAGAACTTCTGGTCAGAACGTGCAAAGTATCCGTAGCACCGCAAGAAAGGCGTGCCTGACTGTTTTACATTGACCAACGACCAGTTTTCCCTTGACGAGTGCTGCATCCGCATACCCAAACTGGGTTGGGTATGGAGGCTGGAGTTGTTGCCTTTCACAGGCAAGATCCTGTCCGCTACCGTCTTTCAGGTGCGAACCGGTGGTTTATCAGTATCCATGCCGATACGGACGCTATCGCCCTGGATCTCGCCGAACACCAAAGCGTGATTGGGGTGGATTTGGGGGTATCGGCCCTTATAACACTTTCCACGGTACCCAAAAGATTGCGGAACTGTCTTGCAGTCTCTCTCGCAAGCACCAAGCCGCCAAGACAAAGCTTGAGTGGGCGGACAATGCCCTGGTTCCCAAAGGCAAACGGTTGCCGGTATCAGAGAATGCGAAAAAAGCAAGAGCCAAGCTATCCAGGCTCCTCGCCCGCATCGCCAATATCCAGCAGGACACCTGAAACAAGCTCACCTCCAACCTTATCCAACGGTTTCATCCCATTGTTATCAAAGACTTGAAAGTGGGCGGGAGGCTGTAAAACTATCCCCTGGCTTGGTCCATTGCCGACATGAGTGTTTCCGAGTTCCGGCGGCAACTGGAATACAAGGCGGAATGGTATGGTGACTCAGTGGGGAGTAGGCGATCTCTGGTTTCCCTCCAGTAATACCTCTTCGGCTTTCGGGAAGGTTCGAGGAAAAATACCGCTGGCTGCTCGCCAGTGGACCTGCTCGGACAGTGGAACGCTCCAGGACCGAGACGTGAAGACGGCCAAGAATCTCTTGGCGTATGACTTGGCAGTACTGGGCTCCTCTACGGCGAGTTCCGCCTGATGTGAAGTCTGTGGAGAGGAAGGTGCTGGTCGTCGTCACAAGACGGTAGTGAAACCGGTCTCGGTGAAGCAGGAAGTCAGCTTTGTTTCGGCTGACGAGCAGAAATGAGTAAGTCTGACGGGAAGGTAAAATACCGCAGTCTCTTTGCCGCCACCAACAGTTAGAATACCTAACAGTTTTGAAAAGAGTCAAGTTTAGTCAGCAACAAACGGACCTTTCTTTACTAGAGAAAAGTGCCAACACAAGAGATAGCTTTAAACTGAAAAGGGGCTTTGACTTATCGGCTAAGAACTTGTTAATTATAGACGAAATAATGACCACAGGGGCAACCGTTGAAGAATGCGCGGAAGTCTTGAAAAAAGAGGGCAGCACTAAGGACATAGCAGTTTTGACCGTCGCTAGAAACTAAGGAGCTTGAAAAACAGTGATCAACAAAGACAAACCACAAATTCCGTCAGGAGACAAAGTGCTTGATATACCTGAAGGGCTATGGACAAAGTGCCCTTCTTGTTCCCGTTTCCTTTATAATAAGGAACTGCAGTTGAACCAATCAGTCTGTCAATATTGTCAGCATCATTTTCCTCTTCAAGCCTTGGAACGTATCTCCTTCCTTGCTGATCCTCAAAGCTTTGTTGAATATGATCACAATCTCCTTTCTGTTGATGTCCTTGGATTTAGCGGTGAAAAAAGCTACGAAGAAAGGCTTCGTTATTATCAGGAAAAAACGGGCCTTAACGAAGCGGTGGTTTGCGGAAAATGCACCATTGGTTCTATTCCAGTTTTTATTAGTGTTATGGATTTTAACTTCCTTGGAGGAAGTATGGGCAGTGTAGTAGGGGAAAAAATAACCCGAACGATTGAAAGATCCCTGTCAGAAAGAATACCTCTTATTATCATATCCGCATCGGGCGGGGCCCGAATGTACGAGGGGATGATAAGCCTTATGCAGATGGCTAAGACCTCTGCTGCTCTCCAACGGCTTTCTCAGGCGGGCATTCCTTATATCTCCGTGTTGACCAATCCTACAATGGCCGGTGTTACTGCTAGTTTCGCTTCCCTAGGAGATGTGATTATTGCTGAACCTAAAGCAATGATCGGTTTTGCAGGCAGTAGAGTGATCAAAGAGACAACGCAGCAAGAGCTGCCGCAGGGTTTTCAAACATCGGAATTCCTGTTGGAAAAAGGCCTTATCGATAAAATAATCCACAGAAAAGATCTTAGATCTTCTCTAAAAGAGCTACTTTATTTTTTGGTCTGATTGCCATGATTCCTTTTCAAAAGAAGAAGATATTGTTAAATGGGCTATTGAACCCAATGCAATGCATTGCCAATTTCTCCGATCATAATGAAAAAGGATCGTAAATTTCATTCTTTCCAATAAATGTTCTTTTGAACCCTATTTTTCATTTTTCTTAAAAGAAAGTTTCTTGAAATTTTTAATTATCAGTGTTTCTTTGATTGAAAGTGAAATTTTCGTTTCATCATAGACCAAGGGAGATTCTTCTATACATTGTCTATTTCTGAAAAATACTCTCCGCTTTTCCATTCCGCTTTTTCCATGTTGTCAAAGCGATGAAAATTTTTTTGGCTAAAAAATCTAAACATATAAAAAAGATAATAAAGAAAGAGGCTTAGAAAAGATCGTGGGATGAAAAATATTTTGTTTGTTTGTACTGGTAATATTTGCAGAAGCCCTATGGCTAAAGGCCTTTTTGAATCTTTGATCCGTGGAAATAAGGACATTAAAGTAGATTCCGCAGGCATAGGAGCCATTAGCGGTCTGCCACCAAGTGCCCATGCTATAGAGGTCATGGCCGAAATAGGCATCGACATTTCTCATATTCGAAGTAAGCCAGTCAATTCAGAATTAATTAGGAAGGCAGATTTTATTTTCTGCATGAGCTATTCCCATCTGGACTCTCTGCTACTTCTCTATCCAGAGGCTGGGGAAAAAACATTTCTTCTTTTGGAATTTGCAAACGATCTGCCCATAATGGCAAGGGAAATTCCTGATCCTATAGGTGGTTCTATTGAACTATATAAACTCTGTCGGGATCAAATGAGACAGGTTATGCCAAAAATTCTGTCTTTCGTTTTGAGCAAAGCCTCTTCCTATAGCAATGTCTCTGGTTCCACCACCGAAAGCAAAGATAAAAGCAGGCTTCGTGTCCTTCTTGGCTCCAATTTTTATGGGGCTGAACTCAAAAATGCTTCCAAGGAAATTCTTGAAACGTGGCATATCCCCTTTGAAGAGATTGTCCCCACTGATCCTCTCGACATAGTAGAAATGGTTGAGAGGATAGCTGTGGAGCTTCTAGAAGGAAACTTTGATACCAGCATTCTTTTTTCAAAGAATGGAATTGATGTAGAGATAGCAGCCAACAAATTTCCTCAGCTCCGAGCTGTCCGAGCTACTGCTCTTTCGGATATTTTGGTGGCAAAAAAAGAATTAAATTGTAACGTATTGTGTCTGGGAAGTCAGTATGTCAAAATAGCCGATCTTCCCCAAATTTTAAAAACTTGGATAGATGGCTCTATTGAAAAGCCAGCTAACCATGAACTTTATGAACCTTTAGAATCTTCCGTACAACAACCTATGCATAGTCAACATCCCCATTTCGAATCAGCCTTAGCTCAAAATGATCCAAAAATTTACTTCCTTATAAAAAAAGAAGCACAAAGACAAAAGCAAAACCTCGAACTTATTGCTTCTGAAAACTTTACTAGCCCTGCAGTCATGGAAGCTCAAGGCAGCTGCCTCACAAACAAGTATGCCGAAGGCTATCCAGGAAGAAGATGGTATGGCGGCTGTGAAAATGTTGATGAAATTGAGTCCCTTGCTATAGAGAGAGCTAAAGAGCTTTTCAAAGCCGAATACGTCAACGTTCAGCCTCATTCAGGCTCTCAAGCAAACATGGCTGTCTATTTTGCTATGCTTAAACCCTTTGATACCATCATGAGCATGGATCTTAGCCACGGTGGGCATTTGACTCATGGGTTTAAGATGAATTTTTCAGGGAAATTTTTCCACGTTTTCCATTACGGTGTTAGTCCAAAAGATGAAAGAATCGATTATGATAGTCTAGAAGCTGCCGTTAGAGAACACAAGCCAAAGATGCTAATCGCTGGAGCTTCCGCTTATCCTGTGATAATAGATTTTCCAAGGCTTAAAAGTATTGCAGACAGCGTTGGGGCTTACCTCATGGTCGATATGGCGCATATAGCAGGACTTGTGGCCACTGGACTACATCCTTCTCCTATACCCTATGCAGACTTTGTCACTACGACTACGCATAAAACTTTGCGAGGGCCACGAGGTGGAGTTATTTTTGCCAAAGCCCAGTATGGGAAAGAAATTGACAGCCAAGTCTTTCCAGGTATTCAAGGTGGTCCTTTAGTTCATGTGATCGCTGCCAAAGCCGTTTGCTTTCATGAAGCTTTGCAAGAGTCTTTTATTGAATATCAAAAACAGGTGATCAAAAATGCAAAAGCCTTAGCCGAGGGGTTGAAAAAAAATGGATACCGGCTTGTCTCTGGTGGAACAGAAAATCATCTTATTCTTGTAGATCTTAGGCCTCTTGGTATTACAGGAAAAGAGGCCCAGGATATTTTAGATTCCGTCGGGATTACAGTGAACAAAAACACAATTCCTTTTGATACGGTTCCTCCCTACCAGGGAGGAGGGATCCGCATAGGCTCGCCCGCGGTCACTACACGTGGGATGAAGGAAAACGAGATGTTTGATATTGCTGAATGGATTCATCAGGCGCTGATGCATAGAAAAGATCCTAAGACGCTAGAAAAAATAAGACAATCGGTCTTAGAACTAACCAGTAGGTTCCCATTGCCATTTGATAGATAACATTTTTTTTCCAATGCATTCCTCTTGAGTTGACATCTTAACAACAAGTTTTGTTTAATGTATGCCAAATTTAACCCGAAAATAGGTTTTCACATGCATAAATTGAAAAATTATTCGAAATGTTATGGTTATATTTCAAACTGGAAAAAACTCTTCTTTCCCTTCCTACTCTTTTCTTTTTTAATTGGCTGCAACCCTTCGCCTAAAAGCGGAGATACAAACCCCGATAAAAAAAAGGAAGAGGCCACCGCCTCACAAGAATCTTCCTCTCAGGAGCCAGCACTGCCTTCTCCAGAGTTTTCGGCACCAAAGCAGAAGGAAGAAAATAGTCCAGCAGCTTCTTCTTCTAACCCTGGAGAACAAGACCAAACAAAAGCCCCTGCACCCGAACAGGCTCTACAGCAGGAAGTAAAAAAAGAGGCCGACTCTGTTGAAAAAGAAGCAAAACAGAAAGCTGAAAGTCTAGAGAATAATCTAGAACAACAAGCTCAGCCTCAGGCTCCAGCAACTCAGCCTCAAACTCCAGCTCCTGAAAAAGAACCATAAAGGTAGAGAAGACAAGAATAGAAGAAATGTGTTCTTTAGACTCTCTCCTTCTTTTAAGGGAGTCGTGCATTGTCATTATAGCTTCTATTTTTTTTATTTGTATTTTGTTCTTTTACACGAAGAGAAAGTTCGATTACTATTTAATTTACCAAGGACAGTAAAGATACAGGCAGGCTAACCCCGCCAGGTCCGAAAGGAAGCAACGGTAACTTGACCTTATCTGTTACTGTCCTTGGCCTTTTGGATGCATGTACCAAGTTTTTAGTAGAAAATACCGGCCTAAAGTTTTTTCAGAGGTTGTTGGCCAGGATCATGTAGTTAGGACATTGAAAAATGCGATTCGCCTACAAAGAGTCGCCCATGCTTATCTTTTTTCCGGGCCGAGAGGCACTGGGAAAACCACCCTTGCAAGAATCCTTGCTAAATCACTGAATTGTACAGATGGACCAAACGCTGATTTTGATCCCAATGATCCGATTTGTCTCGACATTGATGCGGGTAGATCCTTTGATTGCATTGAAATCGATGGGGCTTCCAATAACGGGGTTGACCAGGTAAGAGATCTGCGGGAGGCAGCTAAAACACTGCCTGTTCAATCACGCTATAAAATATATATTATAGACGAAGTGCATATGCTGACTCAGGCGGCCTTCAATGCCCTTTTAAAGATTCTAGAAGAGCCACCACAGCATGTAAAATTTATTTTCGCAACAACCGAACCCCATAAAATCCCCACAACGGTTATCTCTCGATGCCAACGGTTTCATTTTAAACGTATTCCCCGAAAGCTCATAGCCGATCATCTCCAAAAAATCTGTTCATATGAACAGATCGATGCCGATCGCAAAGCTCTTGAAATCATTGCTGATATAAGTGAAGGAGCACTACGCGATGCAGAAGTCGCTCTAGATCAGCTTATAAGTTTTTATGGAGAAAGAATTGACCTCGCTTCTGTTCAGGAAATGTTTGGCATAGTTGGATTGGAGCCATTGTGTGGAATTCTTAGGGATATAGCTAGCGGGCAGTCTCTGGAAGCATTGAAAAAAGTCCATATGCTTTTAGAATCTGGCAAAGATCCAATATTATTGGCTCGTGAATTCCGTAATCTTTTACATAACGTCGCTCTTTTTAAGGCTTCGATTACAACCCTTAAAGGCCAGCTTGACGCTGAGGAGTTAGATTTGATTAGAGAAGCATCAAAGCATCTTTCACTTCCTTTGGTAATCGATCTTCTTGAAGCCATGGACAGTTGGGAAAATAAACTTCGGTATGCACTACATAAAGAAGTCCTTTTTGAAATTGCCATCCTCGAACTATCCCAGCTAAAAGAAAAAGTAGAGCTAGAAGAACTGTTAGCCATGTACTCTCGAAGCGAAGGGAACCTCTCCGAAGAAAAGATCTTCCCCTTGCCTTCTGCCAAAAAAGAAGACAAACCGATTGAAGAAACATCCTTCGAAGCTATCTCTTCTTTACCTAAAGAAAAGACTTCGGGAAGCGCACAAAGCCAAGCCGATAACACCTCTTTCATTTCTATAGCGGATAAAAAAGAAGACCCTAGAGAACCTCTTCCATCTAGTGATTCACCCGCCCAAAAATGGGATTTTGTTGTGGAATCATTCTCCGCATCTAATCCGGCATTCAAGGAGATTGCCAAGCATCTTCACTTTTATGAACTTGGCGCCGAAGAGCTCAGGATCAACCATTCTATGGAACCAACTGAATTCGCAAAGCGGATTGCCCCTTTTTACCCATCACTTAATCTGGAAGTCAAAAAAGTGTTTGATAAAAAACTTGTTTTTTTCCCACTTCATATCAAAGCTACAACAGCTCTGTCCAAATCAGCATCATCATCCAAAAACAAAAATAAGGGCTATGCCAATTATACAAATGAAGAAAAAAACCAGACAGATAATTTCTCGATTGACGAATCGAGTCTCAAAAATGATCCTTTAATAAAAGAAGCCCTAGAGCTTTTTAAAGGGAAGATCTCGAAAATAGAAAAACGAAATAAAGAAGAGGGCCCGTGAATATTAATAAAATACTGAAACAAGCCCAAAAGCTGCAGGAAGAAGCAAAAAAGATTCAGGAACAATTGGCCTCTCTGACTTTTGAAGGAGAAAGTGGAGGGTCTAAAGTCAAAGCAACCGTCAATGGCGAAGGAGTTCTTGTCAAAATCGCCATCGATCCTAGTCTGTTAGAAACGAAAGATGGTGAAATGATCGAAGATCTCATCGTTGTCGCTGTTCAGGCTGCGCAAGAAAAGGCCAAAGAAGCTTCTCAAGCACAATTTCAAAAGTTAGGGGGTGGCTTGGGTATTCCTGGGATGTTCTAAAACCAAGAACCAAAACAGATGATCGACTTTCCTCCTGTAATTCGAAACCTTATTGAAGCCTTAAAGGAGTTGCCTGCTATTGGTCCACGCTCAGCCGAAAGGATTATCCTTTATCTTCTAGAAGAAAATAAAGGAACAAAACAAAGGCTTATTGCTTCTTTAAAGGAGCTCGAAACAAAAATCACACTCTGTTCTCGATGTGGTTTTTATAGTGAAGAGCCTCTTTGCCAAATCTGCCAGGATCCTTCCAGGGATCTTCTATATTACTGTGTTGTCATTCATCCTGTGGATGTTTTAAAAATAGAAAGAACAGGGGCCTTTCGTGGAGTTTACCATGTGTTAGGCAAAAAAATCTCCCCCTTAGAAGGGCATACCCCAGAAGACCTTCCTATCGCCCACCTCATTCAGAGGATAGACAAGGAAAAACCTAGAGAAGTCATTCTAGCTTTTGGAACAGATGCCGAAGCCGAAGCAACAGCTTTATTCGTCAGTCAAATTTTGAAGAAGAGAGCCATTAAGGTCTCTTCCCTGGCTATGGGACTTCCTGCTGGAAGCGGACTTGAATACGCAGACAGCGTTACCTTAAGTTATGCCTTATCAGGAAGAAGAGAACTTTAAATCCTTCTCAAAAAAAATATTTTATTTATTGAGATTGACTGCTATTTGTTGCTTCCCAAAAGTTTTTTCTTTATTAAGATTTTCTTGTAGGATGAAATTTGTAAAATTTTTTTTAATGAGCTTTCTTCTTCTTCCTCATTTATCCTATGCCCTTATGATGGGGACTTCCAAAGGCCCACGAATTACTATTCTCAATCCTTACGGTGCAGAGAACATGGAAAAAAACAAAATAGTGAGGATTCCCAAAGGAAAAGTGTACATTCAGTCTCTCAACAAAACTGTTGATTCAAAAAAGAAAGATCCTGTGGTTCAGACCCAATCAGTCAATAAAAAGCCTAAAATTTCTTTTGCAGAAATAAAAGGAAAAGCACCTCAGGAAAAGAAAAAAAATCGGAACACCCTCACCCATAAAGGAAAGCCCCTTTAAATAAAAGAAGCTTGAGGGGAAGCACGAGTAATAGAAAGTATTAGTAATTCCACCATGGGGGTTCATTCCCAATTTTCCATTTAAGACTGCAGCCAATACTGGGTTTTTGTTCAGGATCGACTTGTTCCCCTTTAAGGGTAGCTTCAATGGCTTTTGAGAGATCTGTTCCAGTAACAGCCACTCCACTATTTGGTCTACTCTCGTCGTAGCGCCCCCTATAAACTAATTTCCTTTCTTTATCGAAAAGGAAAAAATCTGGCGTACAGACTGCTTTATAAGCTTTTGCCGTTTCCTGAGTTTCATCGAAAAGATAAGGAAAAGTGTAGCCTACTTGAAGAGCTACTTCTTTCATCTTTTCTGGACTATCATCGGGATACCTAGACACATCGTTAGAATTAATTGCCACCGCTGCTAATCCCTCTTTTTGATATTTAGCAATCGTTTGCGCTAAATGATGCTGAATATGTTTTACATAAGGGCAGTGGTTACATATAAACATCACTAATAAGGCTGGGAAGCTATTAAAATCAGATAAAGAAAAGATTTTTCCGCTTACTGCATCTGGTAAAGAAAATTCAGGAGCCTTTGTTCCCAAAGGAAGCATAAGAGATGTAACAGCCATAACAAAAATTTTTTTCCAATTTTCTTTTTTAACTAATAAAAGTCAAATAAAAATAAGAAGGAGGAAAGCAAAAGGATATGTATACAAAAATACTAATTGCCTACGACCGGTCCAAAGGTGGGAGATTGGCTATCGATGAAGGTTTTTGTCTAGCCAAAACTTTAGGATGTCAATTAGGTGTCATTTGGGTTGTTCCTCCAATTCCTTACTATGCAATTAGTCTTGTGATCGAACACGAAGAAGAAGAAAAAGGAGAGAAGTCATTTTTTTCGGAAATAAGAAAAGATATCCAAGAAGCGGAAAATAGATGGGGAATAAAAGTAAGGGAATTTTACAAAAAATATGGTCATCCTGCATTAGAAATTGTCAACTGCGCAAATGAAAATGGCTATGATCTGATTGTCCTTGGACATAGTGGTTATTCAGGTGCTTTGGGTCGGGCATTAGGAAGTACAGCGGCACGTGTTAGCGAGGAGGCAAGATGTTCTGTCTTGATCGCGCGCCATCCTCCTGCTGAATAATAAGATAAAACTCCAGATCCTTCATTCTTACAAGCTACAGCGAAAGCCCTTTTAACCCTTTTTCTTCTCATAGGAATCCCAGAAGGCATTAAACAAAAAATTTAATTTTACGAAGTAAAATATCTTTTTTTTCTTTCATTTTTTAAAAAACATTATATTTTCCTATTATATCTATAGAGATACATAATTATGCCATCACCAGTTGAATCCATTAAGGAAAAGAGTCGGAATCTTCGTGGGGCGATTTTAGCAACACTAAAAAAGGCTTCTGCAACGCATTTTTCCGAAGAAGATTACCAGATTCTTAAATTTCACGGCTGTTACCAGCAAGATGACAGGGATCTAAGGAACGAACGAAAAAAGCTTGGACAAGATAAAGCCTGGATTTTTATGGTTCGAACCAAATGTCCTGGAGGAGCTTTAACAGCCTCTCAATACCTTTCTTTAGACAAACTGAGTGATTCGGTTGGTAATGGAACCCTTAGGATTACGACTAGGCAAGGCATACAACTCCATGGGGTTGTTTTTGGAAAGCTTCATCGTTGCATTTCTTCCATCATTGCCTCTGGCATTCATTCATGGGGTGCCTGCGGGGATATCGTCAGGAATGTAGTGGCTCCTCCCTCTCCTATAAAAGATGGTGCACATGATGAACTTCAAAGACTTGCCCTTTCTATTAGCAATACTTTTCTTTCGAAAAGCAAGGCCTATGCCGAAATTTGGATTAATAACATTCCAGTGGCATATGAATCAGCGCAAGAAAGTTCCGTGGAGGAAGAACCGATCTATGGGAAGGTGTATCTGCCTCGGAAATTTAAAATCGGCTTTGCTATTCCTCCAAGAAATGATGTCGATATTTATTCACAGGACCTTGGTTTCGTTGCCCATGTTTCAGGCACTACAATCGAGGGATTTACCGTTTTGGTTGGTGGCAGTCATGGCATGACCCATGGGGTTGTTAAGACTTATCCTAAACTAGCTGTTCCTTTATTTTATATTCCAAAAGAAAAGCTTACTGAGACAGCCATTGCTATTGTTACAATGCATCGAGATTTTGGTAATAGGGAAGATCGCAAAAGAGCGAGACTGAAATATCTCGTTGATGAAAAAGGGATCGATTGGTTCCGTTTAGAGGTGGTCAAGCGGCTTTCTTTTTCTCCAGAAGCCCCAAAACATTTTTCATTTACTACCGTATCTGATAATCTAGGATGGCATCCTCAAGGCGATGGGAAGTACTTTCTTGGAATCAGAATAGAAAATGGACGAATAGCTGATTTTCCTTCCCTTCCTTTACGAAGTATCCTCCGCTCTATTATAGAAGATTATCAACCTTCGATCCGTCTGACCCCTAACGCCAATATTCTTCTATGCGATATTGACGAAGATAAAAAGGAAAAAATAGGAAAGATTCTTTTAGAAAATCGTCTGTTCCCACTCTCTACTAAGACTGCAGCTAGGAATCTGGCACATGCCTGCGTTGCCCTTCCAACATGCGGGCTAGCCCTTGCAGAAAGTGAAAGAGTCTTTTCCAAAATCATGGATCAGATAGAAGATATTCTAAAAGAACTAGGGCTAGAAAAAGAAGAAATTCTTTTCCGGATGAGTGGTTGCCCAAACGGCTGTTCTCGGCCTTATAATGCTGACATCTCCTTTGTGGGAAGGGCTCCCAACCGCTATGCTCTTTTTGTAGGTGGATCTACCGCAGGAGATAGACTAGCCAGTCTACAGAAAAGAGTGGTTGACATCAACGACATCCCAGCGGTAGTCCGTGAATATCTGGAAGATTTCGTTCGTAACAGAAGACACGAAGAATCATTCAGTCAATACTGGCATAGAATTAATCCTAATTGTGAGCAATCTTTTCCCCAAAATTTCCACATGGAAATGTCTTCCTTACAAACAAAAAATATTTCCTAAAAAAGCTTCTTAGGATTTACTTCCTGTAAGGATCTCCCATAGGGAGCAGCAGCATCTCAATTAGCAATGGCTCTGACCATTTTTAATGGGTTGTACGAACAACGGAGAAAATTGGCGTAAAGGCAATGCCGAAGGATTATGAAAATTTTTTGAAGGATCTCTTTCTAACTCCAGTTCGTAGATCACGCGATCACACCGATAAAATCGTTTCTGGAAATAAATAGGTTGATCCGAAACGGTAAAGGAAGTCCGATGAATCGCTAGAACAGCCTGGTTTTCTTTTATTTCTAAATAGCTTGCCAGTTCCCTATCCGCATTCACAGCTTCAATCAAATATCGACCACGAATTACAGGAATCTTGTATTCACGTTGTAATATCTGATATATAGTTTCCCTTTCTAGATCCCGACCATCCAAAAGTCGGGCATAATAAAGAGGAATCCAGGTTCTATCAAAAGCAATAGGTTTTCCATTGCCAAGACGTAACCGATCAAGCCGAACACAAACACTCCGCTCTTCAATACCTAACTCCTTGGCAATATCCTTTGAAGCATTTTCTTGTGCATAAAATAAAACTTTGGATGAAGGCTCAATACCAGCGCTCGAAATATCTTCAGAAAAATCAGTCAGTCTGACCAATCCATGACGTAACCTAAAATCAGCAACAAAAGACCCAAGCCCTTGTTTTCGATAAATCAACCCCTCTGATTCCAAAGTTTGAAGGGCCCTTCTGACCGTAATACGGCTTATGTTAAAGGTCTTTTGAAGCTCTTTCTCCGAAGGAAGTTGCGCACCAATCCCCAGACGACCAGAATCAATTTCGTTCCTAATCCACTGGCTAACTACCTCATGTCGTGGTAACCGTTGATAGCGAGAAGTACCTGATTGCATTTATTTCTCTATAGATATACTATATTTGAAAACAATACAAGAATAATTTTTTAAACTTGATCAATTGAAATATCAAATCATAACATTATATAAAAACACCTTTTTTGCCAACATTTTTCATTTTGTCTCACTGATAAACTAAAACAATGGAAGAGTATTCATTTTCATTACCCAAGGAACTGATTGCCCTTGATCCAACGCCTCAAAGGGATCATTGCAAACTAATGGTAGTCGACAGAAAAACTGGTCGTTTTTATCACTGCCAATTTGCTGATCTTCCCCAATTTCTTTCAAAAGAAGACCTCCTTGTCTTGAATAATTCGAAAGTATTGCCTGCTTTTTTCAAATCAATGGATGAAAAGACAACCTTTCTTTTTGTAGAGGCTCTAACCCCCTACCAATGGAAAGTCATGGCGTCCCCCTCCAAACATGTAAAGAGTGATTCAATCGTTTGGCTAAAAAAGTCGCAAAAAGATGGGTATTGTGAGCTTGAGGCAAAAATCGTTTCTAAACTTTCCGATGGCTATTATATCCTGGAATTTGATAAAGAACCCAATCTGGAAAGCCTTGGTCTTCCTCCCCTTCCTCCTTATATCCGAAAGTTGCGAAGAAAGAATAACAGACCTGAAATAGATCAGCAGGATATGGAATACTATCAGACCGTCTTTGCCCAACGTCCAGGATCGATTGCGGCTCCCACAGCTGGACTACATTTTTCAAAAGGGTTACTTAGCAAGTTTAAAACCGCTTTTATTACTCTTCATATTGGTCCCGGCACTTTTCGTCCCCTTACACCTAAACAGCTAAAAACAGCGAAATTAGAACCGGAATATTTTATCATCGATGCCAACCTAAAAAAAATGTATAAAGAGGGGCAACGAATTGTTGCCATTGGCACCACGGTCGTACGTGTTTTAGAAACGATAAAAAACCTAGAACCTCAAGAGGGATGGACTGATCTTTTTATTTTTCCTCCCTTCCAATTCCAGCGGACAGGGGCTTTAATCACCAATTTTCATTTACCAAAATCTAGCTTGTTTCTTTTAACCTGTGCTTTTGCAGGTACCGATCTTCTTAAAGCGGCCTATGAAGAAGCAATCAAAAAAGGCTATAGGTTTTATAGCTATGGTGATGCTATGCTTATTCTTTAAAAGATTTAAACAGTTTTCCTTTATAAAGGAAACAGAAAAAAATAGCCATCACCGAACAATTGTTCTATGCTAGAGGACAATTTATAATCGTTTTTAAAAGCAGTTTCCATTTTAGAGAGAGGTCCCGTAGCTCAGAAGGATAGAGCAGCGCTTTCCTAAAGCGCGGGTCGGCAGTTCGAATCTGCCCGGGACCGCCAGTTTTTCCCCTCCTTCATTCCCTTCCTATCGATCAACGAGCACACTTTTTCTTCTATCGCTTTAGTCTACCTTTCAACTATTTGATGTGCCCTTTCTGCCCAAAGAAGATTGCATTGAGAGGTTAGTAGGGAGGAAAATTGAAAACGTTAATGACTCATTAAGCTATCATGAATGACAGATATTTTTAACCAAACAAAGACAGCTGCAATTTTTAAATTAAAAACCTTTTCTTTGGATTTGGAAAAACTACTGTTATAACATTTCTCTTAGATAAAATCCCGATAAAAACTTATAGGCATAGATAAACTTTTCGCCCCTTAGATCGATATCCACCTTCTTTTGATTCACCCGAAGAACTTAAGATAGGAGAAAAATCTATTATTTTGGGAAAAATGCCTTAACTATTAGAAAATGGAGTATTTTCATAAAAACACGGGGACAAATAAGAAAAAAAATCCGCTATATTTTTGCTAACATTTACGAAATAGAACAAAATTGAATCATAATAATTTTTATGAAACTATGAAATTTCCTGTTTTTATTTTTGTATTTATTCTTCTTTTTGTCATTGTATGGGGATTTGCTTTTTATTATATCTCCACAAGATTTTGAATCCTTTTATTAACAGATTAATTAACGTCTCATGACTGAAGTCTAAGCTTACTTGGGCCTTTGATATAGGGCATAGCGCTGTTCCTTGTGTCTTTTTGTTGGACGAATCCAAAAGAATCAAAAACTGCTTAAAATCCCTCTTTTGTGCTATTTTTTAGATGTGATCATTTCAAATGCTTCTTATGAAGAGCCATCTGTCATAAGCAAAGAAAGAGGTTGGTTTATATTCGTAGATCTCGATGCATTCTATGCTTCCGTGGAAATACTTCAGCATCCTGAATTAAAAGAAACTCCAATGGTAGTATGTATGGGTAGCCTACAAGGCAGAGGAGTAGTATCTACCGCCTCTTACGAGGCAAGAAAATACGGGGTGCGCAGCGGGATGCCACTGCGAAGAGCTATTTCCCTCTGCCCTGGCCTTATCCTTGTGCCCGCACATCATGCTCTTTACGAGGAATATTCGGCAAAAGTTTATGCTCTTTTAAGAACCTTTTCAGAGCGAATCCAAAAAGTATCTATTGACGAGGCCTGCTTGGAGCTAGACCCACATATCGAACCTGAAAAGATGGCATTGGCAATTCAAAAAGCTATTAAAGAAAAACTTGGTCTACCCAGCACTATTGGAGTAGCCTCCAATAAACTTGTGGCAAAGATCGCTTGCGACCTTGCAAAACCCAATGGGGTCAAGGTCGTCCCCAAGGGCACTGAAAAAACTTTTTTAGCACCACTACCTGTAGAAAAAATTCCAGAAGTCGGTCCTGCAACTGTTAAAAAATTGCATACCATGGGAGTAATCACTATTGATGATTTAGCAAAGATACCAGAACAACAATTAATAGAAAAGTTTGGGAAACGAGGCCGATACTTTCACCTGGCCTCTTTGGGCATAGATCTTAGTCCTTTGGAGCTGGAAAGCAAACCTCGGTCTATGAGTCGGGAAGTAACCTTCAATAAGGATACTAAAAATCTAGACCTACTTAGAAAAGAGCTTTGCGGCATGAGTCAAACACTGGCCGAAGATCTTAAAATACAAGGACTCGTCGCAAAAACAGTCTTTATTAAGTTGAGATACTCTGATTTTTCTACCCTTTTACGCCAGCTCACTTTGACATCCCCAACACACAATCCACTCGAGATTGCTTCCTGTGGCATTTTACTGCTAAAAGCAAACTTACAAAAGGATCGAGCCGTTAGACTAATTGGTCTTGGAGTGCGTAATCTTATTGAAAGGAATAAAACTAGAATTGAGGAGAAAGAAGAAAAGAATTAGACAAAAATTCCTTCCCTATTATAGGCTTTACTTATAAGGTATTATAAGATATTATAATACAAGACCCTAAGAAAGGGTTAAAACTTCGAGAATACAAATGAAACATTTAAAGACGGTCTTTATCCTAACACTAAGCCTTTTCTTTGGCGTATCGATCATTAGTGGCAAAGCACAAAGTACTCAACCAACCACTCAAACCCAGAACAACCCACAGGGAATTACAACAAAGGAAGACAAAAACACCGGCCAAAATCAATCTAAGGAAGGGAAAAAACATCACAACAAAACTACAACAGGAAAGAAAACGAAGAAAAAAATAAAGAAAGATACAAAAAAATTTGGCCATGATGTGGAAAAGTCATTCAAAGATGTAGGGGGAGAAATGGAAAAAGGCTTTACTGGGAAAAGAACCATCAAATAGATTGTGTGTTTTAACGATTGACCTTTAGAAAGAAAAGAAAAATTATGTTGCTCTTTTTCTTTTCTTTCTATGAGGTCGATGTTTTATAAAGTCTTTTTTCTATTTTGTCTTTTTAATTGTGTTTCTCTTTTTGTATGTGGAGGAAAAACAGAAGGCAATTTTTTTCCTTATGGTGTTGCCAGTGGTGATCCCACCACAAACTCTGTTATCCTTTGGAGCCGGATTGAAAGTTCGATTTCTACCATTGATGTTCAATATGAAGTCGCCCTGGATCCTGAATTTAAAAAACTCATAGCCAGTGGCATTGTTTCAACTTCTCCTGAAATCGATTATACCTTAAAAAAAGAGGTGCAAGGTCTCGAACCTGCAAAGATCTATTACTACCGATGGTCTTGGAATGGGCATTTTAGTCCGATAGGACGAACAAAAACATTGCCGCTAAAAGCTGAAAAGATTCGAATAGCTCTAGCCAGCTGTCAGCATTACGGGGCGGGATTTTATACAGCCTATAAGTACATGCTACAAGACAATCCTGATTTTATTATTCATCTTGGTGATTGGATCTATGAATTTCCGGTGTATGGAACAGTTTGCGCTAGGCCAGATCCGGTAGGCATAGCCTTTGATCTTGCCACCTACCGAGCAAAACACAGGCTTTATCGGACTGATCCTGATCTTCAGGAAGCCTTAAGAAATTTTCCTTTATTTGCCATATGGGACGACCATGAGGTGCAAAATGATTATGCTGGAAGAGCTCTTTCATTCTATAACCCCGATCGAATGAAAGCAGCTTATCAAGCTTTTTTTGAATATTTGCCTATTCGACAACAAAAAGAATGGAAACTTTTCCGGTCTTTTAAAATCGGTAATCTTCTAGAGTGTTTTCTTACAGATGGCAGACAATATCGAGAAGAAGATGTTTGGCATCCTGCCTTCCATGCTCCAGTAGAAGCGACGATGCAGGCATCGGCACCTGGAAGATCGATGCTTGGATCTGAACAAAGAAATTGGCTCATTGACTCTTTGAAATCAAGCCATGCCCAATGGAAGTTTATTGCCAGTGGGGATATGATGATGGATATCAAATTAGGAGGTAAACCCATAAACTTAGATCAATGGGATGGATTCGCATGGGAAAGGAACGAGATTTTAAAGACAATACGTGACAATCAGATCCGTAATGTTGTTGTATTGAGTGGGGATACTCATGTTTTCTCTTTTGGCAAACTACTACTTGATGGAGAGGAAATAGCTTGCGAAATTGGAACTGCAGGAATATCTTCCCCGGCTGGCAAAATCGAAGGCAAAGAGAAAATTCTCAAAGAGAACCCTCATATTCTTTTTAACGATACAGAGCATCGCGGTTATGTGTTAATAGAAATAAGTCCCAGTGGTTGCATCGGCTATTTCTATGGAATAAGCACTGTACTAAATAAAGAGGGGGAAAGAATACTTCTTAAGGAAATCCACATTCCTAGTCGTTTTAAATAATAGATGAATTATTTTTTGTGTGTGTTGAACACTAAAGCCTTGTATAATTTCCATTTCTTAGCAAAACTTTCGGATCATTCTTTTTTCTAAATCATGAATAAGTACATCGTTGAATTTATCGGAACCTTTTTTCTTGTTCTAACTATTGGATGCACTGTCTTAGTAAGCGGTGGAATTCCTCCCTTGGCAATCGGTTCGGCTTTAATGGTTATGATATTTTCAGGAGGCCATATTTCTGGAGGCCATTTCAATCCAGCAGTTACTCTTGGCGTCTGGTTACGTGGCCGATGCCATTCAAAAGATGTCCTACCCTATATGTTTTCGCAGTTTCTTGGGGCTCTAGCCGCTGCACAGCTTGTTAGGCTTTTTAGAAAGCCTCCTTCAACGCCAATGTCTATCGATTTGCTTCCAGCTTTTGCCGCAGAATTTCTCTTTAGTTTTGCCCTAGTATTCGTAGTTCTTAATGTTGCTACAGCAAAGGGAACGGCCGGAAATTCCTTTTATGGTCTTGCCATCGGGATGACCGTCATGGTTGGTGCCTTTGCTGTGGGAGACATATCGGGAGGGGTATTCAATCCTGCAGTAGCCCTAAGTATTTGTTCTCTTGGACTTGTGGCAATCAAAAATCTCTGGTTATATCTGATTGCAGATTTCCTAGGCGGTTTTGTGGCTGCTCAAACTTTTAAGATCGTAAGCAAGGAGGACGCTGCCTAAAAGCAGGATTAAGCTTACTTACAACATATCCTGATCTTTGTTCCTTCTTAAGAGATTTTTTATATGAATAAGTGATCCTTCTGCCACCGCCCCATAGGTCATGGCCTATTGAAAAGATAAAGGACATGACCAATGAGTGAAAAGAAACTTTCATGGGAGGAAGCGGTTCGGCTCGGCAAGGTCCAAAGAGTAAGCCCAGAAAGAACTAGAGAACTGCGGGAGGACTTTGAAAATAACCAGAAGCCCAAGACTTCTCAGAGAGCTATATACCTATCATCAAGAAGACTTAAGGAAGTTAGGCATCCCCCAGGAGGATATAAACGCAATGGTAGAGGAAACCAAATCTGGGAAGATAATTTATCATCCTCCCAGAGGCTGGGAATTGGATCATATCATCCCCTTGTTTCTTTCAGGATTGCTAGAAAACCCCAATGGCAGCAAGAATATTGTGCTTATACCCGTGGATATTCATGAATTAAAAACCAAGTACATTGACAATAAAATAAACCTACAAAGTTTAAAACACTTCTAGTTATTCTATTTATAATTGCAAGGAAGAGCCCGTTAGTGATGGTAGTTTATTGTGCTGCGCATAAAAAAACAGAAAAAAGAAAGGGAAATCTATGCCAATTACTCCAGAGTTCCAAGCTTTACTGGAAAAGCTTAAGTCCTGTCAAAAAGAGCATCCTTATATCGAATTAGATCCTCCGGCCGCTCCTGAGGCTATTGAACAATTAGACAAAGCCTGCCAAGAGACATTTGGGGTAGCCCTACCCCAGGACTATAAAGACTTTCTAGCTTATGCCAAGTTCATTAGTTTTGGCTATGGTTGGCTTTATAGTGCGGAGATCCTTCTTGAGACAAACTCAGAGCTGAAAGCCCGTTTTCCAGACTTGCTTCCTCCGTATCACCTACAATTAGGCAGGTGTAAGGGCCGGAGATATAATTACGATGGGGTATCCCAGCGTTATTATATATACTACTTGGGACCTATGGGAGTAATTTATCCCAAGGGGGTAAAAAAGATCCCCCCGGAAGGGATCAAAGTGTTTTATGTGGATCTCTATTCGCTACTCAAAGAGGAAGTAGAGTATTTTTTCCGTCATCTTTATACGGCACCAAGGCTTTTGGAGCCCAGGGAGATTGAGCTGATTCAAAAAATAAGGAGTACTTTTGAGTACACCTACGAAACCTCCTTTCTTCCGCCGGCCTCTTTCAAAGCCATTGAAAAAGCAGACCGACAGTTCCGCGAGGAATTTGGAGTGCCCATTCCAGAGTTTTATAAGAAATTTTTGGCTTTCAGCAATGGGTTCAGGAGTGATTTATACACTTTTTTTCATATCCCTGACGAAGACTCTCCTGTGGAATGGCTAAAGAGCGAAGAACATGATGAGGAGCTCTATTTTATTAATAAGGATTTTCTTATTCCTCATAATCGCTACTACAGGGTGTTAAAATGGGACGATGAGGAAGCAAAAGAAATGTTCTTTAATCCTAATTATTTCATCTTTGGACAGCATAGGAATTTTCTAGAAATTACGTGCGCCTATGATATGAGTACCCACTGCTTCTTTACCCTTCATCACTATTTTCATGATCTTAAAGAGGAATATCCTGATCTTTGTTCCTTCTTAAAGGAGATTTTTTATATGAATAAGTGATCCTTCTGCCACCGCTCCATAGGTCATGGCCTATTGAAAAGAAAAAGGACATGACCAATGAGTGAAAAGAAACTTTCATGGGAGAAAGCGGTTCGGCTCGGCAAGGTCCAAAGAGTAAGCCCAGAAAGAACAAGAGAACTGCGGGAGGACTTCGAAAATAACCATAAGCCAAGCCTTCTCAGAGACCTATATACCTATCGTCAAGAAGACTTAAGGAAGTTAGGCATCCCCCAGGAGGATATAGACGCAATGGTAGAGAAAACCAAATCAGGGAAGATAATTTATCATCCTCCCGAAGGCTGGGAATTGGATCATATCATCCCCTTGTTTCTTTCAGGATTGCTAGAAAACCCCAATGGCAGCGAGAATATTATGCTTATGCCCGTGGATATTCATGAATTAAAAACCCAGTACATTGACAATAAAATTGAGGAAACACTGAGGAAGTTAGGAGAAAGGTATGAAGGCTATCCTCGCTTTGGAGTGGGGAGAACCTTTGAGTATCCTTTTTTTCAGTTTCTTGATCCCATACAAGTCATTGGGAAGATAAGGGCTTTTGACCGAAGAAAATGTAGTGATATTGGTAAAAATGATTTTATAGAGGCTGGGAATCACATTTTTAATGATAAAGAGTATGAATATGCAAAAAAGAATTATGATCGCCAAAAAATTAAGCCCCGAAGAAAAATTCCAAAGGTTTTAGGCTGGCTAGGTCCGCTTGCAACAGTTTTAGGCGTGGGTGAAGAAGCAAAAGCTGCCGTAACTGAAGGGAAGGAAACAGGCCAGTGGGGAGAAGCTATAGGCAAGGCGGTGGCAAGGATAGGGCTACCGCTGATTGGAAGTAGTGTTGGAGGGGCAGCAGGAGCAACCCTAGGCTCGCTTATCTTTCCTGGGACAGGGACAATAGCGGGAGGCTTGCTAGGAATGGGTATGGGTGGGTTTTTTGGAGGAATAGCTTCGGACAGGGCTCAAGAGTTGATCGATAGAGTGTCTCAACCTGCCCCTCTTTACAAGCATGAATACCTAAGAGCCGCAAAAGCAGCAGAAGAAGAACAGCTGCAGAAAGAAAAACAAAGGGAAAGGACTGAAGAAAAAGCAATGCCGCCAGTACAAGGGGTGGGTATCGAAAAAGTATCAGAGCAAAGAGCTGAGCCAGATAAAGAAAGAAAAGAAGAAAAACAGCAAGCTTCTCAGTCAAAAAGAGCCCTTAGCGTAGAAGAAACGGTTGCCAAAATCTATGAAGAGCTAGGAATCCGTAGGGATAATAGAAAAGTAGAGCAGAAAGACCCAGAAAAAATCATTGAAGAGATAGAAAAAACAGCCCACCCCTCCCCTTTTTACTTCTATAATCCAAACTTTATAGGAAAATCGATGGAAAAGAGAGGTAGGGAAAGATAAAGGAATCTTCAATGATTTTATGCGCCATCGAACGCTTTTTATTATCTTGAGCTAACCCATGTTTGGTGAAAATTTCGTAAGTTATTGATTATCAATGGTCATTTTTTCAATGTGTCACTATGTGGGGGTTTTAGAGGTTCTTTTTTTGAGTTTCCAAGGCTCTAAGGAGCTGATTCTTAGCGCACAAAAGAACTTATAAGCCTCCACTGATTCCTTCTCTAAGTTCCCCGTCATCTTCCGAGGCTCTTTCCTCCAAAGCTCCACAAGCCAGTCCACATGCAGAGCCAAAAGCTCCTCCGCTAGAAGATTGGCAATCGGCCGCTGCTTAATCTTCCCTCGATCGTAGTAGCTCTCCACCAGCCAAACATACTAGTCCATCTTCCCGTTTGGCTGCCGAATTGGCACGATCCGCAAAAACATAAAGAGACATTATCTAAAAACGCCAACAAATGCAAGGATAATAGAGAAATAACTTAAAAAAAGTTATTCACAATGTAGCACTATGTTTTTATAATAATCTCTTTCTCTCCTCTGTAGCACCCCAAAATCAGCCCATTTTGACCAAACATAAGCTAGCTGTTCGGCACCCCTTGCCTTAGGCTAAAAAAACCTTTCCAGTGCGTGTCACTGATCCTTCTCACTTATTTCCTGGCAGTGGAGACTTTTGCGGAGCGATCCCATCCACTTTTTCCAATCCCCTCGTACAGTATCCTCACTAGGGTAGGATCGCCGGTTTGCCTGAGTCCGTTTGGAAGACCTCTTCCCTTTCCAATGCTTTTTGATATTGCTTGTTGATGTTCTGACCGGTTAGTGGTCTAAATTCTTTGGCGAATGGTGATCCGCCCTGCCGATTATAACTATATTGGGATGCTCCTAGTTTAAAGCAATCCAGCTACCTGCTGCGAACAGAGCAGCCGACCAGAGCAAATCAAAATTGATCCATTTTCTATAAAGCACTTTCAAAAGATCGCTCCTATACACAATAGTAGCAATGACAAAAACCGCTAAAAAATAGCCAAGGGTATGAATCGCCGGGGGAATAAAAAGTTGTGCAGTAATACCAGATGGCTGCAGCCAAAAAGCAAAAGATCGACCGCAGAGAGAGGAGCCAACAAGGAGCATCAAACCAGCCCCATGAGCAGAAGCCATCAGGAAAGACCAATAGATCAGATCGGCTACACCGACATTCATCCCAACCCATTTAGGATGCCTTGCACGAATGAGCCAGTAAAATGCAAAACTGAATAAAGCTATAACAGCTATCCACTTAATCCATTGTAAAGAAACCCATTTTCCCAAAAGCAAAAAGAAGGCAAAATAGGAGCCTATCGACAAAAAATGACCTGTTAATAAGGCTATGGCTGACCGAATGATCCATCTGAAACTATTATGCTGTAGGGCAAGAGCAACCGAAAAAAGCCAACCCATTGCTGGATTTAGTCCATGAAAAATACCTATTCCAAGATAGTAGCCGAGGCTTTCAATGCTCATGGAAAACAAAAAGAATCTGTTGATGAATCACCCCCTTGGAGCCGGACTTGATGAGGTCTAAATCCTGGGAATTCCACAAAGAAATCCTTTTCCAACTCAAAGCTTTCAGCCTTAATCTTTACTAACCAACCTTCTATTCCAGCTGGATAAAACTGTTCATCCCAAGCCCAGTAAAGAGAATTAGTCAAATAAATTCTTTTGCCATCTCGACTGATTTCTACCATTTGAGGACCACCAAGAAGCGGCTTTTGCGGTTTTTTTGGATGCGGCGTTCTATCAACAATCCCTCCAATTTTAATACAACCTTCAAGAACAGGATGAAAGGGATCGCTGACATCATACTTATGCAGTTCTCCAGTTCCCCAGCAGGAAACATAAAGATATTTATCATCTAAAGAAAGATCGATGTCTGTCACCAAAGGAGGGACCATACCAAATGGTTGTAAGAGAGGGGGAAGCGCTTCTGGATCGGCTTTCAAAGCTGGAATTTCAATTACTTTTTTAATCTGCCAATCGTTTTTTTCTTTAAACCATAACCATACGGAAGCGGATAGATCTTTCCTAGAAATTACTACTCCCAAAAATCCATAGAGTCTCCTAGGATCATGTGCAGGCCTTACTTCTAAAGCCATTTGATATTCATTTCCCAGATCTAAAGCTTTTAAATGCTTTCTTTTTCTTAAATCCCAAACATGAAGGCTGTGACCATATTGACCATCCATTAGGAGGCTCCCCACAACCCCATTTTCTATCATAGGTGGAGTTCCCCATTCACTACTCAAAAGAATATCCTGGTTGATATGCCACCAAAAATCATAGGCATAATATTGAGGACCTCTGTCTATTTCCCACATCCCCAAAGGCTCAAAAGAAAAATGATCCATAACAAAAATTCCTCCTGGCCCCTCGCCTTTATTATTGCCTAAAGCACTGATGTAAATTCCATCAGGCCCACAATGGACGGTATGAGGTCGGGAGTATCCAGTTCTCTTCATTAATGTTTCTGGTTCTATAATCTTGGAAATCGATGGGAAACTTGGATCAGGTTTTGTATCGATAATATAAATGCGGGAAGATCTTAATCCAGGCACGATAAGATATCTTCTTTCAAGGTGCGGATGCGGAGCATTCGGACAAAGTGCACTGCTACAAGCATTCCAGCCATAATGATGCAGCTCATCACCGCTGTAAGGCACTTCCAACAAGCTAAGGATTTGAGAGTAACTTTTAGAATCAGGATCCACATCGATCACAGCCAACACGTCTCCTCTATCTTTATTCGGATGATCTGAAGATAGAGCTTTAGGATTAAAAGCCACTACATAAGCAAGTTTTTCTGGTGGCGCATCCATTGCCAACCTTGCAGAGGGATAAAATGTAGGATCTATAGTCCAATTCATAATGTTCCTTATAAGAGAAAATATTGGAAAATATATTCCTTAAAAATAAGATTTAAAGAGATATTTTGTTAGAGCATATTGAGAAT
The DNA here is from genome assembly GCF_949774925.1 of Candidatus Methylacidiphilum fumarolicum. Taxonomy (GTDB): domain Bacteria; phylum Verrucomicrobiota; class Verrucomicrobiia; order Methylacidiphilales; family Methylacidiphilaceae; genus Methylacidiphilum; species Methylacidiphilum fumarolicum. The sequence continues at coordinate 815,483 of NZ_OX458932.1, read as the reverse complement.
GGTGTTTGTAGATTAACCCATCTTCCGCAACGTTGCGTCATAAGTGATTGCAACAGAACGAAATAGATTTTTCTTTCTGCCTACATTGCCCACTTGGGCGGAGAAGTGAAGAGAGAAAGTAGATCGAGCTTTTGAAGTAGGGCATTCAACTCTGGGGGAATCTGAGAGAAGAGCCCAATCAGCGGTTGTCCTTTTAGAGAGAGGTTGACCAAGCGGATCGTCTGAAGACGCCGAAGCACCTTGGGCACCTCTTCGGTAAAGCCCTTAGCCCCCCATTCGGCTCCGAGCCGCGCACTTATCCAGAAGGCCAGGAAGCAGATCCTTACATGGTTGCGGACCCGGTCCGGTCGCCAGTGATAGACGGGACGGACTTCCAGGTAACTCTTGAGCTCCGAGAAAGCGGCTTCGACCACAGCCAGCTGCTTATAGTGGGTGAGCACCGCCTGGCCCGAAGCCTTGGTCGCCGGGAGATTGGTCTCCAAGAGATACCAGCCGTCAGTCGCCTCTTCTTCCTTGACCCGCTCCTGATCCAGTTTCCACCAGAACCGGCCGCTTGCGTCGACGCCGTACTGGAAGTATTTGTGCGCTTGGAGCCTCTGCAACGCTCGGCCGACCCGGCTGCCGAGATTCACGGGATTCACCCCTCGGCGTGCCGCCTTCGTGATCTGGCGGAGCACCTCTTCTGCTTGGGCAATGCGGCTTTGCCGCCGTTCGCGATCCCGCTGAGCCCGCCATTCTCCTCCCGCAATGACATAGCGCACTCCCTCCTGTTCGATCTCCAGTACCCGCGTCCGGTCCGTTAGCCAAAGCTGCCGGTCTTCAGGCAGACGACTGAGAATCTCCTGAAGCTTGGCCCGAGTCGACCGGGTCACGTACTCCAGCTCCATGCCAGTCAGGATCTCCAAGTTCCAACAACTCCTCCTCCCCCCGTCGAAGACGAAGGTCGCCTCTTGAATCCCAAACCTCCGTCTGAGCGTGACCAAGAGCCCCGTCAAGGTCGTGCGGTCCGCCCGATTCCCTCTCAGCACTTCCACATGGAACGGAATCCCCCGACCATCCGTAGCCACCGCCAGAAGAACTTGTCGCCGATCCTGCCGGTGATCCCGACTATAGCCATATTGCGCCAGTCCCTCAGGACCCTCCCCTTCGAAGTAAACACTTGATAGATCGTAGAGCACCAGGCTCGCCCCCTGCGGTTGACTCCCTTGGTAAAGCTTCTTCTCAATCCCACTCCAACAGCCGTTCAACTCATCCATCGCCCGGTAGAGCTCGTCCTCATCCAGATCCTTCTCCTCGAGCCCACAAGCCTTGGACAGAAGAGTCCCCCGCGCTTCCTCCCGAAGGGCCAGCTTCGAGGAAGGAAAGAGAATCCGGCCAAAAATCATCGCCTTCAAAAGCCTTCGTTTCCGCTCCGAGCCAACATTGGCAAAGACTTCATCGAGGCCAAAGCGACCCCAGGCTTCTTCGAGAACGGCCAATCCTCCGTAATCAAGTGCCTCCTGGACTTCGAGCCCCTCTACAGGGACAAGACGCTTCTTTTGCAAGGCCGCCGCCAGCACTTCCCGAGCTTCTTCCGGCAACCGGGTCACGTTGGCGATCCGGCGTGTCTTCACCTGCTTCCCCACCCGGTAGGACTCTCGGACAATATAGGACCTGTAAATCTTCCCTTTGTGGCGTGTGCGGACCTCCTGCAAGTACATGCCTATCAGGCTAACATTTTTCCACTACGATGCCTACAAAATAATAGAAAAATAATAAATTATTGAGGCCTACACAAATATACATAAGTCATTGATACATCAACAAAATGGTCAAAAACTTGCGGAAGATGGGTTAAACACTACAGGGTCATAAAAAGATGCTTTATTGCTGCATCCTAACGCTCTTTTGCTAGTCAAAGTTAATGAATTAAGACCTAACCGATGAATCACTTGGAGTTGCTATGCAAGCGATAAAAAGAAAGCCAGCCAGTCTTTATGAGCAATAACCAATCTTGCACTATCTTAAAACCAAACCAAAATAAGCAATAACCCCAAACTTCTAACCCTGCCTGCCACGTTGAGTTACTTTACCTATAAATGCAGCACTGAGCATGGTGTCTGTTGCTCGGAAGTAACAACAGTCCATTGAATTGATTTTTAATTATGAATCTTTTAAGAACAGGTGTCTAAATATCTGGAACAAATAGAGAAGCCAGTTCAGATGAGCTTTTGCAAAAAAACTTTTCTTTATTAAGATAAAGATCGAGAATTTGTTTTTTTCTTTCTTCAGAAAAAAGATTATCCAAAGAACTTTCTATCTTCTGCAACAATACCTTTTGAAATTCATTTCTTCTTTTAGGATGTCCAAGGGGATAGAGGATCTCTTTTTTTATCGTTGCAGTGCCATCTTCAAAAAACACTTGTATGGCATTAGGAACAGCCATCTTTTCTGGATCATAATAATCGGAGGTATAGGCCTTATCCTCAATAGTTACCATCCTTTTTCTTAGCGCATCAATCCGCGGATCTCTTGCCACCTCATCTTCGTATAGATCTTGAGTCACCCTGCCGTACAACAGAGCTATGGCTACAATGTATTCCAAACAGTGATCACGATCGGCTGGATTGTGAAGAGGACCTTGCTTATGAATAATTCTGATCGCCGGCAACTGTGTATGAATCTCAATCCGACGTATTTTTTCAAGTTTAGGAAGAACTTCTTCTCTAAGTTCCAAAGCTGCTTCTATTGCACTCTGGGAATGATATTCTGCTGGAAAAGGTTTGAAAAGAACATTTTCCATGACAAAATGCGAAAGTGGTCTATCTATAACGATTGGTGCTCCTCTTAGCAGAGCATCTGAAAATCCCCATTGAGGAAGAGAAAGCACATTGGGATAAGCCATTTCCCCTTTGATCGCCATAAACGCTAACCATACCGCTCTTCGAACAGCATCTGCTGCTGCCCAAGACTTTCTCCATCCTGTAGCTGGTGCATGTCGATAAATTCTTAAGGGAGCTCCATCCACAAAACTGTTGCTTAACGCACTCATTACTTCTCTTTCTCCTCCCCCAAGGATGGATGTTACGATGGCTGCCGAAGCCACACGAACAAAGGCAACATGGTCTAAGCCAAAACGATTCAAAGAGTTTTTTAAGGAAAGGATCCCTTGGATTTCGTGAGCTTTGATCATCCATTCCAGAATTTTTAACCCACTTATCTTTTCTTTTTTAATCCTCTCCATGTACTGTGTGCATGCGAAAATTCCACCCAAATTATCCGAGGGATGCCCCCATTCTTGAGCCAACCAAGCATCATTGTAATCAAGCCAACGGACTGCGCAGCTAATAGCATAGGAAGCATTGAGGGGATCAGCCTTAAGCAAAGTCCCTGGAATAACACAGGTTCCAGGAGAATCAAAAAGTGGGGTCATTCTCCGGCGACATTCTTCAGATTTAACCCCGTGGAACAGGCAAGCAAGAGCATCCCAAAAACAAAGATAGGCATTTTCAATGGCACTGACACTAAAATCCTTGCTATGAAGAGCATAGCTACAAATTTCTTCCAATACCTGATCACCTTCAATGTTCATCGGGATGCATCCTTTCTTTCGTATTCCGTCTCTCTTCTAGTTACACCCATTCTAAACCAATCTCAAGGGAAAGCCTTCTCAATACTTTCCCTTAGTTGTAAAATATTTTCTTTGACATTTCCTTTAAAAACAGCGGAACCAGCAACCAATACATCAGCTCCAGCTCTTACAATTTCAGTAGCATTGGCAGGTTTCACTCCTCCATCAATTTCAAGCCAGGCTTTTGATTTTACCGCATCAAGCATCTGCCTGAGTCGTTCCACTTTCCTTGTACTAGTTGGAATATATTCCTGTCCACCAAATCCAGGATTCACCGACATGATTAGAATTAAATCAGCATACCAAATAATTTCTTCAAGGCTCACCAATGGAGTTGCTGGATTCAATGTTACTCCCGCCCTAACTCCTAAGTCATGGATCAACTGAACTGTCCGATGCAAATGAGGGCAGGTTTCTACATGAACAGTTATAATGTCAGCGCCCGCCTTGACAAAATCAGGAATATAGCGATCAGGATTTTCAATCATCAAATGCACATCCAACGTTGTTCCTGTTGCTTTTTTTAAATTTCTAAGAGCTTCGACAATCAAAGGACCGATTGTAATGTTTGGAACAAAATGACCATCCATTACATCAATATGAAGCCAATCTGCCCCAGCATCTAGTGCTTCTTTGGCATGGGCTTCTAACCGAGAAAAATCAGCAGACAAAATAGAAGGAGCAATTTTAATATCTTTAGAACTCATTTTCATGCTCTATGATTATCTTGGTTCTATATATGCAATTACAAATAAAATTTCTTTTTTCTAAAAAGAAAATGACGATATTACGATGGTCTAGCTCGCAAATACTGAGCGGGCCATGAAACTTTAACTCCCAGGGCATTCGCAGCCTTCAAAACCCAGTAAGGCTCTCTGAGTAGCTCTCTAGCCAAAAAAACGCAATCGGCTTTATTTTCAGAAAGAATACCCTCAGCCTGCCAGGGATCGGTGATCATCCCTACAGCACCCGTCATAATGCCCACCTGTTTACGAATCGATGCAGAGAATGGAACTTGATAGTTAGAACCAACCGGTATAGGGACATTAATCAGCCCACCACTAGAACAATCAATCAGATCAACTCCAATCTCTTTAAGCTTATGACAAAAGGAAATCGACTGCTCAAGATCCCAACCATCTTTATGCCAATCAGATGCTGAAATGCGTACAAAAACAGGGAGATCTTGAGGCCACAGGGATCGAACAGCCTTCGCAACAATAAGAGGAAATCTCATCCTGTTTTCTAGACTTCCTCCAAATTCATCAGTCCGCTTATTAGACAGCGGGGAAAGAAATTCATGAAGCAAGTAGCCATGAGCCATATGGATTTCCAAAACTTGGAATCCAGCTTTTCTTGCCCGTTGTGTCGCTCGGGCAAAATCCTCTTCCACCCTATGGATATCTTTGTGGGTCATCTCTATGGGTGTAGGAGAAAGCGCATCAAAAGGTATGGGGCTTGGCGCTATAGGGATCCAGCCGTTTCTTTCAGGAGGAACTGGAGCCCCTCCAAACCATGGCTTATCAGTAGAAGCCTTTCTACCTGCATGAGCAATCTGTATCCCAGCAACCGCGCCTTGTTTGGAAATAAAATTGACGATTGGAATAAAAGGCTCAATATGCCTATCAGACCAAATACCTGAATCAAAAGGGGTAATTCTGCCTTCTGGACTGACTGCTGTCGCTTCAACCATCACTAAACTCACTCCTCCTACAGCTCTTGAACCTAGATGGACAAGATGCCACTCATTTACAAATCCTTCTTCAGCCGAATACATACACATTGGAGAAAGGAAAATTCTGTTTTTAAAACGGACTGAACGGATACAAAAAGACTCAAACAGCTTGCTCATAGTTCCTTTTTTTCTCAGTTATTTGTTTTTAGTTGCTGCCAATCTGCTGAGGCAATTTAAAATCTTTCATTGAAATAATCTGTCTAGCATGAGATTGTCCAAATATGTATTTAAGTCGGTATTCTAGATCGAAAAGAGAGGGCATATATCCAAAGAGACCCTTTTCAGCATTGGCGTGATAGTGAATATCAAGCTTATCGACAACCGCAATAAACCATGCCATGGCTACCGGTTTGGGTAGCCTGCCTTCTACATACAGAACTGAAAAATCATCTTTACTAATCCATATTTTACCTTGAACAGAGTTGATCAGCTTTTCTATCTTAGACTGATAGGGTTGGTTCGGTTTTGGATCAAAACCGATAATGTATGAAGCCAGTCCATGCCATTGGTTCATTCCTTCGTAATGTAATTCAAATCGGGGAACAAGATTCCGAAGCGAAAGATAATCTGAGACTAAGTTAGCCGTTTGAGCTTTTTGAATGTCTTTGGTGCTCATCTTTCGGAAAGACAAAGTCCCACTATTTGGATCAGCTGACAAAAGAAAGCCCTCTCCAGGTTTGACTAGAAATTCAAGACGGTCTGTCTTCAGAGGCTTTCCAAAAGCGTCTAATTTTTGAAGTTCGATTTTTTCCTGATACTCCAACCCAAGCATAGCTTTGGTCATAAGCTCGTTTTGGGAGATGGCACGGCTGACGATTTCTTCAAGGGTTATGGAAGGTTTATGAATTTGCGGATCCTTATGTTGGCTATTGGCAAAGGACAATCCATACGTCAACAAAAGCAAGATTTCAAAAACAACAACTATCATTTGCTTTTTTTTCATAAGAAAGATATTTTGACGGAATGTCGAACCACATAAAACTTTTTATACCTGGTCCCACTGAAGTATCTAAAAAGACTTTCGAAGCTTTTGCAAGTCCAATGATCGGACACAGAAGCAAGGATTTCCAAGCTCTTTATCGTGAAGTCCAATCTGGACTTCAGAAACTATTCTATACGCAAAGGCCTGTGTTTTTCAGTACAAGTTCAGCTTGGGGAGTCATGGAAGCTGCCATACGAAATCTCGTTCAGAAAAAAGTGCTTTGCTGTATGAATGGAGCTTTCTCTGACAAATGGTTTGATGTAGCAATCCGCTGCGGTAAAGAAGCAGATAAGCTTCAGTATCCATGGGGAAAGCCAATTGATCCTAGTGATTTAAAAAACCGTTTAAATTCGAACGCATATGATGCAGTAACTTTCATTCATAATGAAACGTCAACGGGAATGATGAATCCTCTTTTTGAAGTCGCTGCCGTCATGAAAGAATTTCCAGATGTTTCTTTCATCGTAGACTGTGTCTCTTCCTTCAGTGTTCTTAAAATTCCTTTTGATGATCTGGGAATAGATGTCATGCTAACGGGCACTCAAAAAGCTTTGGCTTTGCCTCCCGGCGGAGCTCTTTTTGCCGTATCGCAAAAAGCAATGGCTAAAGCTGAAAAAACACCAGCCAGAGGATATTACTTTGATTTCCTTGAGTTTCAAAAGAATCACGACAATTCCATGACTCCCAGTACTCCTTCCATCAGTCTCTTTTATGCATTGAAAAGTAAAATAGCAGAAATTTTCGAAGAAGGACTTGAAAACAGGTATCAAAGACACCTCACTATGGCTTTGATGACTAGACAATGGGCCAAGGAAAGGGGCTTTGAGCTTTTCCCACAAATTGGATATGAATCGATTTCTTTGAGTTGTATCAAAAACAATCTAGGGATTGATATTCCTCAATGGATTCAACTCCTTAAAAATCGTTTTAGCATGACTATTGATGGAGGCTATGGGAAAATAAAAGGACAGACTTTTAGGATTTCTCATATGGGAGATGAGACCCCTAAAACCATTGGCAATCTATTGGATAATCTGGATGAGTGCTTACAAGAACTTAAGAAAGCTTGATGGTGTTCAGTTTGCATTATAAAGTAATGCCTCACAAGCGGCATATGCGTGACTTGCGCCACAAGGGGATGGACCAAATTAGTAGGTTTTGCAAAGAAGAGGGCATACAGTCGCTTTTTTTCGACAACTCTGAGGAGGGATAAGTCGTCCTTACAGCTAGCGCATAAGCCAGTAGGAATACGGCAAGGACATCAATTAGCTACAACAGAAATCAGGTAAATACCGCATTGTGTGCTTCACTTGAGGAGGAACCTGGCAGCTAAAGAGGGCGTACTGCATGTGGCCATTGCCACAAGCCCAAAGGGAGGAACTCTCGATGCAAAGCCCATGAATTGGAGAGTTACAAGGACAGTGTAGGCTTGATCAACATGGATCCTATCAGCTATAGTCAAATAGTGTCGTTGCCCAAAGACATTACGTGCGCCCTGGTAGTCTCCCGCGTAGTAGCAATCTGTACATGGGCCAACGTTTTCTTGCCTCAATTGCAAACATCAAGCAACATACTGGCACGGGCGCAGGTTCCCTACTATGGGAACAGCCCAAAACTTGTGAAAAGGGGTTAGAAGTTCATCCTTTTTAGGGGATATGGGAATGTCACCAATAGAAGTGCTCTATCCACAGGAATTTTTCTTTTGAACATTGACTCTTTCCAAAGAGAGCTTTTAATCCTATCTTTGAGAAAGAACTGTGGGCATGCGTATTCTTGTCGTCGAAGATGAAGGAAAAATCTGCCGATTCATTGCCAAGGGATTGGAAGCAGAGGGTTTTGTGGTTGATACTTGCAGCCGAGGTGATGAGGCTCTTCTTCAATTGCTCACCACCCCTTATGATGCAGCGATCTTAGACATTATGCTTCCAGGACCAGATGGGATCAGTGTCCTTAAGGCTGTTAGGGAAAAAGGGGTTCATCTTCCTATTCTTTTATTGAGTGCAAGAAGCCAAACAAGAGACAAAATAGAAGGGTTGAACAGTGGTGCTGACGACTACCTTCCAAAACCTTTTTCTATGGATGAGCTAGTAGCTCGTTTAAGGGCCTTAATCCGAAGAACGGCAGGTGTCGGTCTCTCTGTTTATAAAGTAGGGAATTTGACGCTGAATTTGGTAACAAGAGAGGTGTTCCGCGGCCAAAAGAAAATCGATTTAACGGCAAAGGAATTTTCCCTTCTTGAGCTACTAATGAGAACACCAGGAAGAGTTTTCACGAGGACTCAAATTTGTGAACATGTTTGGAATTATCATTTTGATCCTGGAACAAACCTTGTGGATGTCTATATCCAAAAGCTGCGCAAAAAGATTGACGAATTTGAAGAACAAAAATTGATACAAACTGTTCGGGGTGTTGGGTACAAAATAGAAGCCGTCTAGGAAAACCAGCTGTGGCCATTTCTATTGTTGCTATGAAAAACCTTCCTCTAGGCTGGAAGATAGCCCTTTGGACCGCTTTTTTAGTTGGAGCCTCTCTTCTTTCATCTGGAATTGTCGCTGGCTTGACCCTCTATAGAGAGTTGATTGAAAGTACAGACCAAGAGTTGAAAACCGATTCCATTGAATTGTTCGGTCTTTTAACCGAAAAGCCTGCCTCTTTCTTTTCTTCCAAAGACTCTTTTTCTTTGAATATTAATCCCTTCGAAGAAAGCTCCATTCTCGAACTGTCTTATTCTGATCCAGCAATGGTCTACAAATCGCCACTCCTAGCTGGTAAAAACCTCTTTGAAGACCATGCAATCAACAGTTTTTTTTATGCACAACTTGGAGATGGCCTCTATCGCGTATTTTATACTGAAAAGAACGGTTATAAGCTTGCTCTTGGAAAAAAGATGCTTTCGATCTATGAAATCCTCACGGAAGCTTCCTACGCCTATCTACTATCTGCCCCCTTCGCTTTGATCCTCTCCACATTTGGAGGATGGTGGATCTCTAGAAAGGCTTTGCTACCCATCCGTCAAATGACCTCTACCCTTGAACAGATCAGAGCTTCGGCTTTGCATCAAAGACTTTCCATTCCAGCCCTAGATCCGGATCTTAAAAGACTCGTTACGATCCTCAATGAAATGCTTGGAAGATTGGAAGAGGCTTTTCAAAGAGAAATTAGACTCACCGCTGATGCCTCCCACGAATTAAAAACACCCCTAACCATTTTAAAAAACGAGTTGGAATCAGCACTCCAAAGAACTGATATAGATTGTCAAACTGAAAAAACGTTTCTGAACTTATACGAACAAGTACAATCTTTAAGCTCCATTACGCAAACACTTCTTTTTTTATCTAATTTGGATAGAGACAGTTCTTTTATAAAACCAACTCGTATTGACCTATCCCAAATCCTCAACGAAATTTTAGAAGACACCGCTATTCTTGCTGCCTCCAAAGGGATCACTATTGAAAAGCAACTGCCCCAATCGACTCCCATGATTGCCGACGAAGACCTCATACGCCGACTTTTATGGAATATCTTTGACAATGCCATTCAGTACAATATTTCTGGGGGATACATAGGCGTGAGCTTGCAACTTAAAGGTACTGACCGATGCCTTCTTCAGATAAGTAACAGTGGGCCTGTAGTACCTGAAGAAGAAAGAAAAAAAATTTTCGAACGGTTTTACAGAGGGAAGAATGCTACTGAACATGGAATTTCTGGACATGGATTAGGTCTTAATTTGTGTAGGGAAATTGTTCTCGCCCATAAAGGAGAAATTACCTACTTGATTGATGAAAAAGGACACAACCAGTTTTCCCTCCTGCTTCCAACAGGTTGTGGCAATGAATCAGAGAAAAAAAACTAGCTGATTTTTAGCTAGTTGCTTTGCCTTGGTTGGCCACCCTTTGTTCGGCTTTCTTGATCTCTTGAATATCTCCAAGATAATAGGAAGTAAGTTTTCTTCCTTTCTCATCGAGTTCATAAACCAAAGGAAAACCTGTTGGGATATTCATTCCAACAATCTCTTTGTCACTGATACTCTCGATATGCTTTATTAGGGCACGGATACTGTTCCCATGGGCAGCAATCAATACCCTTTTTCCAGAGAGAACTTCGGGAAGAATCTTCTCTGTCCAGTAGGGCACAGTTCTCTCTAATGTGTCTTTTAGACTTTCAGCTGAGGGAATACTTTCAGGAGGCAGGGATTTATAGCGAGGATCAAACTTAGGATGTCTTGGATCGTTCAAATCTAATACTGGTGGTCTAATGTCATAGCTTCTGCGCCATAACAGCACTTGCTCTTCACCATATTTTTTTGCCATTTCAGATTTATTGAGTCCTTGTAGTGCCCCATAATGCCTTTCGTTAAGCCGCCAACTTTTTTCCACAGGAATCCACATCAAGTCCATTTTATCCAGGACGATCCAAAGCGTTCGGATTGCCCGTTTTAAAAGGGATGTGTAGGCAATATCAAAGACAAAATTCTCTTCTTTTAGTAACCTTGCGGCGTTTTCTGCTTCTTCTATTCCATGGGCAGATAAATCAATGTCGGTCCAGCCCGTAAACCTGTTCTCCTTATTCCATAGACTTTCACCATGACGAAGAAAGACAACTTTCATCATTTATTATGGGTCGAAATTAGCAAAAAAGAAAAATTAATTTTTTTTCATGGAAACGATTATTCTTTCTTTACTTTACCAATCCATGTTTTCTCTAAAGAAGATAGTTAAAAAAGCTGGTTATTTTCCAGAACAGTAGGCATGAGTTTCCACATAATAGTCATGAAAATAGGTTATGGCATGCAACTGCTTAGCACCTGGATTTTCTGTTTTGTCGCCTTTGATTGCTTATATGGAGCAGAGAACAAAGAAAGACTTTTAAAAAAGCTGGTTGATCAAGCCCTTACAGTCGATCCCACTGTCCATTATTTTTATATGGAAATAGAAGCAGCAAAAGGTCAACAAATTCAGGCTAGACTATTTCCTTTCCCTCAGTTCATTGGATATATTGGGCCATGGAATAGCAGTGGCTCTATTAATGCTCCTTCGGCTTTCATTCCCTATGGCTATCAGTTATACCAACTTTACCAACCCCTTCCATTTCCTGGAAAGCTTAAATCTCATAAAGAAATAGCTCATCTAGACCGGGAAATTGCTGAGCTTATTTTTTTAAGATACAAATTATTTTTAGCCTTCAAAGTCTATTCCCTTGTTTACAGTATAGGCCTTACCAACGAAAATCTTCGAGTAACAGAAGAAATCATCGAAAGGTTCTCAGCGTTGATTGCTTTTTTGTCACAAAGACCTAAGATTGGTATCCAAGGTCTTATTGAACTAAGAATTCTTCAGGGAGGTTTAATTAGTTTTCTCCAGAGCCAAAGGGATCAGCAACAAAACCTGACTACTCTCAAATCCCAACTCAACGCCCTTTTAAATCAATCTCCTTTAACCCCCTTACCTTCGAACATCCTTCCTGAGAGAACTTTCCCTAAGCTAAATCTGGAATCACTACGACGTTTGGCATTAACTCACAACCCTACCATTCTTATCAATGATCTTTTAATCCACAGGGCTGAAAAAGAGCTCTACTTAGCCAAGCTAAATGCCTATCCAGATTTCACTGCTGGTCCTTTCTGGGAATACAACAAAGGAATCAATACCGATCAGGGAGGTGGGATTACCTTTACTGTAGGGATTCCTTTCAGTGGTTCAAATGTTCCAGGTCAAGCCGGATTTGCCTGGACAACAAACAAAGGAAACATTATCAGTGCACAAGCAAAAGTATCCCAAGCTCATTCCATATACAATGCTACTGTTCAAATGATTAATTCTTTGCTTGGCTCCCGATTTGCTGTTTATGAAAAAGCTCGAGAACAGCTCCTGTCATTGCCTTCAGAAAAAATTTTAGAAAAGCTGAAACAGGCAGCATCTATTGCAGAAAGACAGTATCGAGTAGGATCGATTGATATTAACCGCTTTCTAGCAGTCCAAAAACAATATCTAGCGGTTTCTTTATCAATCAGAAGTACTGAAATCGATCTGCTCTCAACTTTTTACGAATTAGAGAACATTGTCGGAATAGAACCTAGCCAAACTATATTTTAAAATGAAAACTCAACCCAAAATTAAGGCTTTTTATCCTTTTTTCCTTCTGGAACTTTTGGTTCTTTGTCTCTGTTTTTTTTGTCTTCCTCCTTCTTTGAAAGGCCAATCAGATCAGTTTAACTTTTCCATTACGATTCAGAATCTCATAGAAGAAGCCTACCGGAGGAATCCAGAAATACTCTATTATGAAGCAGGGATCGAAGCGGCTAAAGGTCAATCGATCCAAGCAAAAATTTTACCCTATCCAGAAATTGTTGGCTATGCTGGTCCATGGTTTAGCTCCCCAAGCCAGGGAGAAAAATCAGGCGGGGCAACAGGTTTTTACCAGGAATACGAAATCGTTCAACCCTTTTTCTTTCCTGGTAAAATGGATATTCTTAAAGCTATTTCAGACAAAGATGGAGAGTTAGCAAGGCTTTGGTTAAATCAATTTAAGTTAAGCTTAAGAGCGCAAGTGGCAAGCCTTGCTTATCAGCTGGCTGTCGCCGATGTGAATGCAAAAGCAACACAAGAAATTGTCAACCAAAGCAAAGAACTAATCGATTTTTTAGCAAAACGCCCAAAAATCGGGATCCAAGGGCTGCTTGACCTGAGGATAATCCAGGGAAGTTTAGTTGATTTTCAGAGAATGTACAGGGAACAGGAACAACTAAAAAAAACAGTGTTTGCTCAACTCAACGCTATTCTTGGCTATCCTCCAGAGCATCCTCTTCCTCAAAATATTTTACCGCCCGTCCAATGGCCTATTGTTCCTGATCTAAAAAAGCTTCTTGATTTGGCAAGCAAACAAAACAATTTCATCAAAATGCGAGTGGTGGAAATCGAACGAGCTGGAAAAGTAATCGATTCGGCAAAGTTGATGAATATGCCAGATTTTGGTCTTGGTCCTTATTTCATTCAGGAAAAAGGGACAAACAACAATATTGGTCCAGGAGTGATTTTTACTAGTGGAGTTCCTCTTTGGAATCAGAACCGTGGAAATATTCTTACCTCTGAAGCAAGAAAAGAGCAGGCGGTTTCCATGCTCGCTTCAACTTGGAGAATGGTTCAAAGTGCGATCAACTCCAGATTAGAAGTATATAGACAAGCAACAAGCTTATTAGCTAAACAGCCACTATCTCTTTTGGATGAACTACGTTCGGCCGTCAATCTTGCCGAAAGACAGTATCGAGTCGGAGCACTGCCTGTTCAAACATTCCTAGAAATACAAAGACAATATATCTTCAGTGCGCTAACTTTAAGAACTGCACAGATCGATGCAGCTGTTGCTTTCTATGACCTACAAACCCTTACTGGTGGAGAATGGTCAAAATAACAATAAAAAGATAAATACTACTGACTGCAATGCTCTTCTGTTTTTTATTGTACCCCTTCCTAATAAAGTTCCCAGGCTTTACCCCTTTTTTTATTTTCTTTTTTGTTCTTATGACTTGGTTGACTTTCTTCTTTTATCCTTCCCTTTATGGACAAGCTACGGACCACCCTTCAGGAGCTTCTGCGCCAGAGATTGTTTTTGAAGAGTCGCTGCCGCGACTGGATCCATCCTCTCCACCGCAATTCATTCCTGGTAAAGGACTTTTCCTTGGTGAAATCACAGAAAAAGAAATGGGAATTCAAATAGAGGCAGCCGTCGAAAAAGAAATTGCTCCCCTCTACTTTGGAGAAAGTCAAGTTTACAGGGTCTCATGGGAAAAAACTTCCGAGCAGAGTGGTTTGAAAGAAGGTTTTGCCTATTCTACTTCTTTTATTGATGCTAAAGATTCTGAAAAACTTAACGTTGGTCAACGCGTGCTTGTTAAGTCCAAACAGGAAGGCTCAGAGGCTACCTATGAGGGAAAAATTTTTTTTATAGACAAAGAGCTCATTCCAGTCATAGGAAAAGCGGAACTCATTTTACAGATTACTGATCCTAAACAGCGTCTCCAAGCTGGCGATTGGATAAACTTTGAAACTTCCCTGGGGCTGGTTGCAACTTGGGTAACTGTTCCTGAATCCGCAGTTTTGTACACCGCCAGTGGCTGCTTTTCCTATCTTTTTTTAGGTCATGGCAGATATCTACGCAAACCGATTGAAGTCGCCTTTGTCAGTCAAGGAATAGCCGCCATAAAAAAAGGAATCGAAAAAGGACAAGAGGTCGTGACACATGGAGCCAAACAGCTCTGGTTACTCGAACTGTCTCTGTCTCAATCCGGAGGGCCTTCCACCTACTAAAGAAAAGTTATGCCAACAAAGATCATTTTTTTATCTATCGAAAAGAAAGAAATTGTCCTTGGCTTAGCCATTGTTCTATTTATCGTCGGACTATGGTCTTTTTTCCATCTGCCTATTGATGCTGTTCCAGATTTATCGAATGTTCAAGTCCAAATTAATACCTATGTTCCCGCTTTTGCTCCAGAAGAAGTAGAAAAACTAATCACTTTTCCAATAGAAATCGAAATGGGAGGGATCCCAGGGCTAGAAACGATCCGTTCTCTAAGCAAATTCGGTCTTTCTCAAGTGACATTAATCTTCAGAGACGGCACTGATGTTTATCGCAGCAGGCAACTTGTAGGCGAAAGGCTACTGGTAGCCAGTTCGAAGATTCCACCTAATATTACCCCAACCATGGCACCCATAGCCACAGGACTGGGCGAAATTTTCAATTACATTATCCGCTATAAAGAAGGCGCAGACAAGCCTTCTTCGGAACTGCTTCAATTGATAGAACTACGACTGCTCCAGGAATACACAATTAGGCCAATGCTTAGAAGGGTAGCAGGTGTAGCTGATGTAAATACAAGCGGAGGTTATCAAAAGCTGATACTCGTAGAACCTGATCCTAGTCGGCTGACTAATGTGGGGCTTACGATTGGTGAATTTGGGCATATTGTTGGCCAAAATACGGAGATTGCCGGTGGAGGAGTCATCGATAAAGCGGGCGAACAGCTTACAGTAAGATCTTTGGGCAGGGTGAATACTCTGGATGAAATTGCGATAATCCCAATTAAATACGCCGGAGGATCACAGCCAGTATTAGTAAGGGATGTAGCTAAGGTAGAAGTGGGAGGCAACATTCGAGTAGGAGCTGCAACTTACAATGGGGCAGAAGCTGTTCTTGGAACCGTGATGATGCTTATTAAGGAAAATAGTCGAGCTGTTTCTGAGAGAGTAAGCAAGCAGTTGGAACTTATCCAACAAAGAATTCCCTCTTCCTTTGAAATTGTTCCCGTTTACAACAGGGCAGAGGTAGTTAATGCCACAATCCGAACAGTAACTCACAACTTGACGGAGGGAGCACTACTAGTCACTGCAATCATCTTTGTTTTACTGGGTAACTGGAGAAGTTCATTACTTATCGCCTCAGTCATTCCTATGTCCTTCCTTTTTGCCATCACTCTTATGTGTTGGTTGGGACTTTCCGGAAACCTTATGAGCTTAGGAGCTATTGATTTTGGATTGATCGTTGATGGAGCCGTCGTTGTTACAGAAAATGTTCTGCGGAGGTTATCTGTAAAAGAGGCTTTACTTGCTCGACCTATTAGTCCAGAAGAAAAAAGAAAAGAAATATTCGATGCTACTTTGCAAGTAATCGGTTCTGTCTTCTTTGGGATTCTAATTATTACAGTTGTCTATCTACCGATTCTCACCCTCTCTGGAATCGAAGGTAAGACCTTTAGACCTATGGCGATAACTGTTATTTTCATTCTTTCTGGCTCTCTCCTGCTGAGTTTAACCTATGTCCCAACCGTAGCCGTGCTTGGTTTAAAAGCTCAAAAGGAGATGAAAGATACATTTGTGGTCTCTGTGCTTAAAAAGGCCTATCTTTTGGTGTTACATTGGACATTAGCTTCTGGCAAATGGATAGTTCTTCCTGCTGCTCTGCTCTTAATAGCTTCCGCCTTTATAGCCTTCAGTCGGCTAGGAACCGAATTCATCCCAAGACTTGATGAAGGATCTATTGCCGCCATGATCTATAGAGCCTGGTCCAGTGATTTACCTTCCTCGGTGGCCATGGAAAAAAAGACTGAAAAGATGCTTTTAGAAAAATTCCCAGAAATCAAATGCATCTTTTCTAGAGTAGGCACTTCAGAAATTGCTACCGACCCTATGCCCCCAAACGAAAATGACATCTACTTGATGCTAAAACCAAAAGATATGTGGAGAAAGAAAAATGGAAAACCGATTTCCAAAGCAGAGCTTATTGAGTTGATAAATAAAGAAATTTCCTACCGTGTCCCTGGACAAAAAGTCCTTTTTTCCCAACCCATTGAAACACGATTCAATGAAATGCTCGAAGGCGTTCGAACGGATCTTTCGATCAAATGGTTTGGAGAAGATTACGATATTTTAACCAATTTAGCCAAGCAAACCGAAGCAATTGTCAAATCTATCCCTGGGACTCTTGAAACACAAATTCAAGCCGAAGGAGACGCTCCTTCTCTAGAATTCATTCCTGATCGACAGTTGATGGCCAAATATAATATCGAGGCAAGCGAAATGAATTCGGCAATATATTCGGCGATGGCTGGGAACCCTGTAGGTCTCATGATCGATGGAGAAAAGCGATATCCTATTACTATCCGACTTCCAGAACACTTTAGAGAAAATCCAGAAGAAGTCCTTAATCTGCCCATTAAATCGGTGACTGGCGGTGTTATGCCACTTTCCTCTATCTGCCACTACCAAATTTATAAAAGGCCGCGATCGATTTTCAGAGAAAACGGCGTTCGATATCGTGCTGTCATGGTCACTTTCACAAAGAAAGATATCGAAGGGTATGTTGAGGAAATCAGAAAAAAAGTTGAAAAACAGATTCATCCCCCTAAGGGATATTATGTTGAGTATGCCGGTCAGTATCAAAATTTAATAAAGGCAAGGCAAAGACTCTTTGTTATTGTACCCTCTTGCCTTTTACTTATCTTCTTTTTATCGTATATCGCCCTGAAAAATTTCAAACAGAGTCTTCTTGTCATTTCCAGTGTCCCTTTTGCAGCCACCGGTGGCATATTATCTCTTTTCTTTTTGCATATTCCTTTTAGTATTTCTGCAGCCATTGGTATGATCGCTCTTTCGGGGATATCCGTTCTGGCCTCTTTGATCCTTGTCACCTTTATCAACCAGCTTCGACAAGAAGGATATGAACTAAAAGAAGCAATTGAAAGAAGCTGTGACTTAAGATTTCGACCGATTCTTACCACTGCAGCGGTTGCAAGCCTTGGCTTTATCCCAATGGCACTTTCTAAAGGAGCTGGGGCTGAAGTTCAAAAACCTCTTGCCATTGTTGTCATTGGAGGGATTGGTTCATCAACTTTCCTAACCCTTTTACTGCTACCGCTTTTGTATTTTTATCTGGAATATCGAAAAGAAAAAAAACAAGTTCATCCAATACTGAAAGAGCAAGAATTCCTTGAAAAAAAATAACTGAAAAAAAACATATAAATTCAGGAAATTAAAAAAAGGATCCTTTTGTTGCTAAAGAAAAGACTCCAGTTTTTGTATCCTTGTTGTCTTATTTTTTTCCTTTTTTTCCAGACGCATGGATTGATGGCTGAAAGAGAGAAAAATTTTCAATGGCTTAGAAACCAAACGGAGGTTCAGATTTCAGAAATTATTGTGAGCTTATCGGAACAAAAAATCTACGCCTATGGCACCAACGGGAAGCTCGTTGGCGCATCGATTATTTCTTCAGGAAAAGAAAATTTTTCTACCCCAGCTGGAGAATACCAGATCATAGAAAAAGAAAAAATTCATTATTCAAACCTTTATGGCTATATTGTCGACCGTTATGGGAACATCCTACGGCCAGGCAGTTCTAAAGAAAGAATTTCAAAAAAATGGCATTTTCGAGGAGCCCCAATGCCCTACTTTCTGCGCTTGACAAACAGTGGTATCGGCTTTCATGGTGGGCCAACCACAGGCCGACCTATTTCTCATGGATGTATCCGATTGCCTATGGATTTTGCTGCAAAACTTTTTACAAACACCCCTATTCACACTAGAGTGCTTGTTTTCGATTAAAAAGTTGGAATTTTTTTCTTCCCTATCCCTCGTTCTCCCAACTTTTCTTATGAACAACTTATTTCTTCATTCCCCATCCACCCCCACCGGGTGTTTCAATTCTTAAAAGATCTCCTTTTTGGACGCTGAACACCTTTTTTGAAGGCAACCGAATTTCCTGGCCCTGACGGATTAAAATATTTTCTCCAGGTTTACCATCTTCGCCTCCCAAAAGACCATACGGAGCAAATTTTCTTCTATCCGAAAGAATCGAGACAGTCATTGGTTGCAGAAATTCTATTTCCCGAATGATCCCATCGCCTCCTTTTTTTTCTCCCTTGCCACCTGACCCTTCTCTAATGGCATACCTTTTCACTCGGATAGGCAAATTATATTCCATTGTTTCGATGGGAGTATTTAAAGAGTTAGTCATATGCGTCTGGACTGCACTGTCCCCATCCCCTAAAGGTCCCCCTCCCATCCCCCCGCCAATGGTTTCATAATAGGTAAAAGGCTCAGCACTCTCATAATGGAGGCCTCCAAAACTAAGATTATTCATTGTTCCACTGCTAGCTGCTGGGATCAACTCTGGGATAGCTTGATGCAAAGCTCTCAGAAGAACATCAACGACTCTTTGTGAGGTTTCAACATTGCCTCCAGCCACAGAAGCCGGATAGATGGCATTCACTACAGTTCCTGAAGGGGCAATCAGTTGCACGGAGGATAATATTCCCGCATTAGCAGGCACTTCTTCAGGCAAAAGCGCTCGCAAGACGTAAGCAACAGCTGAATGAGTGATGGAAAAGACTGCGTTAAGGTTCCCTTCAACCTGGTGAGATGAGCCGTTGAAGTCAATTAAAACACTCTTGCCTTTCTTTTGAATTGCTACCTGTATAGGAATTGGTTCTGGAGAAATCCCATCGTCATCTAAGAAATCCAAAGCTTTGTAGGTTCCATCAGGTATTTGTTCTAGCCTCTTTTGCACCATACTCGCTGTGTAATCAATTAAAGCGCTCATAGCCTCGGCTATCTTTTCTTTTCCATATTTGCGGACCATCTCCAAGAGCCTTTTTTCCCCTACTCGATTTGCTGATAATTGGGCTGTCAAATCGCCTTCGCGTTCTGATGGAGTGCGAACATTCGAAAGGATAAGATTTAATAGCGGTTCGTTCCATTTTCCCTCTTCCACCAGTTTTACTGCAGGAATACGCAACCCCTCCTGGTATATTTCTCTGGTTAAGGCCATCGAGCCTGGAGCTATGCCCCCAATATCTGAATGATGGGCTCGAGAAGCTACATAAAAAAAAGGGGTTCCATCGGCATTGTCAATAAAAACGGCCGTTATCATGGTAATATCCGGAAGATGCGTCCCCCCTTCGAAAGGATCATTGAGAATGACTACATCCCCCTTTTTCATGGAAATCGAACGAACAACCCTACGAACAGCCATCGGCATAGAACCTAAATGCACAGGCATATGGTCGCCTTGAGCCACCAGTAAGCCTTCTTTATTATAGATAGCGCAGGAATAGTCCCGCCTTTCTTTAATGTTCGGAGAAAAAGCAGTCCTTCTCAGGGTTACGCCCATTTCTTCGGCAACATAAATAAAAAGAGACTTAAATATCTCTAATTCAATCGGATCCATAACCTTCCTAAAATAAAAAACACAGAGTCACAACCAATCAAGTCCTCTTGGAGATAAAAAGGTTTCCATAACAGTCGACGATGACTTCAAAGCCAGGGTTCACAACCGAGGTTGCACTATATTCAACAATTATTGCAGGACCGACTATCCGGTTTCCTCCCTCTAGCTTTTCCCTTAGATAAATGGAAGTGGGCCACTGTTTTTTTTGAAAATAAACCGGCATTGTTCCAATTATCGCTTCAGGACGAGGGGTTTCTCCAAGGATTGGATATCTCGGAAAAGTCATCTTATCAATAACGCCCACTGCTTTTAAGCGAAACGTCACCGTTTCTATTGTCCTTGACCAGTCACAATAGCCAAACCTTTCCTCATGCTTTTGGTGAAATTCTCTTTCCAACCTTGTACTGTAAGGGAGGCTAATCTCAAAAGATTGGCCCTTATACCTCAAATCAATGTATCTATAAAATAGTTGTCTAGAACTAGGTATTCCCTCTTCTTCTAGATCTTTCTTAGCTTCTCTTTCTAATTTTCTAAAAAACGATTCGATCTCATCTTCCTCAAATGCTTCCAAGGGTCTAATACAACTAAAAGAATAATCTTTGACAACATCTGACAATAACACACCCAATGAACAGAATAACCCTGGATCTCTTGGCACCACGACAAGTGGAATCCCAAGAGCTTCCGCTAAGTCACAGCCATGTAGTCCACCGGCGCCACCATAAACCATTAAAGAAAAATCTCTTGGATCTAATCCCTTGGAAACAGTCATAAGCTCGATAGCTTTAGCCATTTGTAAGTTAGCTATATCCAATATTCCCTGAGCAAGTCCTATGACTGCTTTTTCGATCCCCCCTTCCTTTTCGATATACTCAGCCATTTTCTGTTGGCAAAATTGCTCGAAAAGTTGCCAGGTCCTTTGTCGATCCAATCGTAACTGCCCACCTAAAAAAACCGTATCCAGTAATCTGCCTAAAATAACATGCGCATCTGTCACCGTTAGACATTCCCCTTTCCCATAGCAAATCGGCCCTGGATCGGAACCGACACTCTGAGGACCTACCCGCAAAGCTCCTCCGGCATCAACCCGAACGATCGATCCACCACCCGCTGCAACCGATTTTATCGAGAGGATAGAGCTGCCGAAGGCATATCCCCCAATCTCACCTTCTGTCGTTCTATCCATCTCTTCGCCCACAAAAAAACTGACATCAGTGGATGTTCCACCCATATCAAGTGTTACAACTCGTTCTAAACCACAGCTGCGAGCTACAGCGGCTGCTGCACACACCCCTCCAGCTGGTCCTGATAAGATCGTCAAAAGTGGTTTTTTTCTGATTCCATCCACCGATAATATGCCACCGTTAGATTGCATTATTCTGAAAAAAGACTTTCTTCGACAACGAGAAAGAAGTTGACGTCCAAAACGAGAGGCAATCCACTCATAAAGAGAGTTCAAAGCTCCTTCGAGATATCTTGAAATTACCGGACCAATCATGGCATTGAGGACCGTCGTCGACGTTCTTTCATATTCCCTATATTCAGAAAGAATTTCATGCGATAAGCTTACTTGATAGCCTTTCTGTCTTAGGAATAACCCAATCTTCTTTTCGTGGATGGGATTAGCAAAAGAAAAAAGGAAAGAGACAGCCACGCTTTCTACTTGCTCCTCTTTTAATTTGTCAACCACTGTGTCTATAGCGGAAAGATCGATAGACTCTAGCACTTCTCCTTCCTTTGTGACTCTTTCAGGAACCCCAAAGCGAAGGTGTCGTGGAATAAGACAAGGGACTTTAGACGGTCCAAGTTTATAGAGACTTCGCCGG
Organism: Candidatus Methylacidiphilum fumarolicum; assembly: GCF_949774925.1. Taxonomy (GTDB): domain Bacteria; phylum Verrucomicrobiota; class Verrucomicrobiia; order Methylacidiphilales; family Methylacidiphilaceae; genus Methylacidiphilum; species Methylacidiphilum fumarolicum. Next base: position 793,617 of record NZ_OX458932.1, on the reverse strand, counting down.
TTCTGCCTACCAATCTCAAGGACATCCTCAAAGCCTTTAGTAGTAAAAAGAGCTGTCTTAGCACCTTTGCCCTCAAGAATAGCATTGGTTCCAACAGTAGTGCCATGGACAATTTCAAAAGCATTCAAACGATCAAAAGAATTAAGCAGTTCTTTGATTCCTTCAATTAATCCTTCTTCAGGTCGCATACTGGTCGACCGCCGTTTTAACCTTTGAATAGTACCACCATCATAAACCACAAAATCTGTAAAAGTGCCTCCTATGTCCACGCCAATTCTAACAAGCATATTCCGACCATCCTTAAAGCTCTATTGTTATAATACGTTCTCTCCAACAAAACCCAGTAGCTTTTGAAGAGCACTAAATCTTGTTCAATCACTCAGCAGTCTTTTGCCTTTCCTTTTTCGCTTTCCTTTTATATCCTCTTTAGGAAGTGTTCTTAAGAAAAAAATCATCCCAACAACTACCGATGAATCAAAAAGATATATATCCTGAAATGTAAAAAAAAACACATATGAATAACGACAAAAAAACAAGGGACGATCTTCCATCTCAAGAAGAACTATTAAAGTTTCTATTAACCAAACATTCCTATCCCCATAAGCCTAAACATATTCGCTTTGTTCAAACCCATGCATCCTATGTTTTTATCGTTCCTCCATTTGTTTACAAAATAAAAAAACCAGTGAATTTTGGATTTCTTGATTTTTCTACTCTCGAAAAAAGACGTTTTTTTTGCCAACAAGAAATTCAATTAAACCGGCTCCTTTGCCCTGATGCTTACTTAGGAGTAATTCCAATTTTCAAAAATCCATCAGGTTTCTTGACTTTCGATGGCTCAGGCAGTGCCATCGAGTATGCTGTACAAATGCGTATGCTTCCGCATCGTTATTTTTTCAAAAGGTTACTCCTTAGGAATTGCGTGCAACTTGCGGATATGGAGAGGATTGTCTCTAAGCTTTGCCAGTTCTATAAAGAAACCGAAGGCGGAGCAGATATTGCTTCATGGGGTACAATCGAAAAAATTAAAAAAAATACCGATGAAAACTTTGAGCAAACCCAATCCGTCATCAATATAACTGTCAGCCAAACCGCCTTTGAGTCGATCCGCTATTTTACAAATCGTTTTTACGAACTGTATCCTGATCTTTTTGAAGAGCGAGTACAGCAAGGTTGGATCAAAAATTGTCATGGAGACCTACACCTTGAACATATTCATTTGCAGCCTAAAAATATCTGCATTTTCGATCGGATTGAGTTCAATGAAAGATTCCGATTCATAGACGTTGCTTCTGACATTGCCTTCTTAGCTATGGATCTTGATTATAATGGCCGTCAAGATCTATCTTGCTTCTTTTCTGACCGTATGGGACAAGAATTAAAGGATTTAGGCCTAAAAAAACTACTCGATTTTTACAAATCTTACCGAGCTTACGTCCGAGGAAAAGTCGAAGGAATGACTGCTCAAGACCCTCTCGTTGATCCGGTGAAGAAAAAAGAGCATATTGAAAAGGCTAAAAAATATTTCCGCCTTTCTTTACAGTATGCTGCGATCGGGTCTAAGCCTATTCTTTTGGTGGTTATGGGAAAAATAGCGACAGGGAAAAGCTATTTGGCTCAAAGCCTTGCAGAGGAGCTTGACTGGAAAGTCTTTTCTTCTGACAGAATCCGTAAAGAGATGCTAGGCCTAGACATTTATACAAGACCAGAAGAATCGATTCGAGAAAAATTATACTCAGAAGAAATAACCTCTAAAACTTACGAACGATTGATTCATAACGGACTTACTGAACTAAGTACAAACAAAGGAGTTGTACTTGATGCTACCTTTGGACGAAAGGAACAAAGGGCATTGCTTCTAGAAGCAGTGCATTCAAAAGGTTACAGCGTTTTATTTATCGAAGTGCAAGCGGATTTGCCTACAAGGAAAAAAAGGCTTGTAGAACGATCAGTCTATCGTTCCATTTCCGATGCACGTCTAGAAGATCTCCCTCTTATAGATAGTCTTTATGAAGAACCTATGGAACTTCCACAAGACCATCTTTTAAAGATTTCTTCAACTGAACCACTCATGCTCCTATTGAGTCGTCTTTTCCATCTTCTTTGTGATCTCCACTTGCAGCGATTAATGCACGAATAAACAAAAACTAAAACTTCCCTTTTAACTGTTCTTTAATCAAGCCGCAAAAAATAGATAAAAAGGGCATAGATTAATTCCTTTATTAAAAATAAATAAAACTATAAAAACTGGCATTCCCTTTGCTTTATTTGTACACCAAAAGTACTTTTTTCTTCAATGAATGCATTCGGGTACATCTAATGGTTATCCGTACTTTTCTTTTCATTTTGCTTTTGTTTGTCTTATCGAACTTCGCAAAAGCCGACACAGTTTTCTGGCCAGGAGAAGAAATCGCTGCGCAAGATTTAGTTGAAACAATGAACTCTCAGGACCCAGGGAAAGGATGGCTTGGCAAATGGAGAAAAATGGCTGCAGAAACACGAGACAGACAGCCCAAATGGCTTACTCCTCTTGTAACTTCTACAGCAAGGCTAGAGCAGAGAATCCGCTATGATGTTTATTATGAAACTCTCCCAACAGGTAATAAGGGATGGGATTTTGGTTCAGGCAAAGGTGTATCTCTGATTGTAGGACCAACCATTCAATTTACTTTTTCTCTCCCAGAATACTTATTTTTCCCTGGCCAAGGAAGAAATGACGGCTTTGCGGGAGAAACATTTCTTGTTAGGAACCGAATCATGGCTTCCCCAGAAGGACAAAAAAATTATTGTTTTTCTGTTCAGTTACAAGCTGTTTCTCCGCTTGGTACTACACTTCCCGGCCCTCAAAACCACTGGACTTGGGCTCCAGCCCTTCTTTTTGGCAAAGGATGGGGTAATTTCTCTATGCAATTGAACTTTGGGACTCGATGGACTGATGGGAATAACACCAATTCAGCACTACCCTATTTCTACAATGTCGCCTTCCAATATCGAATCGGATATGTTACTCCAACAGTAGAAATCACCTCTCAATCTTCGTTCGATCAGCTCTATTTTATAAATGCCCCAGGACTTTTTGTGGTCCCGGAGGTGTTGATTGGCCGTTTTGCGTTCAAAGATGATTGGAAAGTCTACTTTGGCTTTGGTTATCAAATTGGATTGAATTCTCCAACAATAGAAAAAAAATACGCCAATGCACTGATCATGAAATTCCATCTACTCTTTTAAGCTCTTTTCCTCCCCACTCTGTTATGCAAAGGGGAGGATTTTCCATAGCCGAAGGCAAAGGAGGGTTTTTCCCTCTATTGTTCGGTTCAAGGACAATTTTTGTGGACAGGTATCATCCATGCCTGAGCTAACCTCTATGGCTTCCTTAATCACTTTTCTGTAGCAGTTTTCCGGTTCTTAGCTAAACCGTTACCTAGGGACCTTTGGAAAAGATGAATGACATTCCATTGGGAGGATTTAGTCCAATGGAAAGCTTTAAGGCAAAATCCCTAATTTTTCGTATGCCTCTTTTTGTAGGGGATAAATCTTATTTTTTGAGGCCAAAGCTTCGGCTCGTAACTGTCCCTCCCCTTTTTCAGCTAATTCCCTTCTTGCCCAAAATGAAGCAATACAGCTTACTTCTTGAGAACTTAAACCAATCTTTGGAAGATCTCGGTAAACATAACAAAAGGAACAATAATGAACGAATCGTATTTTCGAATTTTTATTCGAAAATAGTAGCACTCCTTTTCTTTCATTTCCATCTTCAGATATGAAATAAAACTCCTCCCCATCTGCACTGGTTGTTCCAATATAATCATGGGTACAATCAAAAGCTAAATAACTGCGAATAAACATCTGCTCGCCTTCAGGAAACTGATCCAGAAACCTCAAAAGCCTTGGAGTAGCCAAAGGGGTTTTGGCAGCTCGTAAAGCTAAGAGCTCTGACAACTGGAAAGAAAAGAAGGAGAAAAGAAAAAAAATTACAATTGACCATCTCTTCATTGGTACTACAAATATTTAAACATAACTTCGAGTAGCTGTTTTAATAATTTTTAAGCATCTACAAAAATAAAACGTTGCTTTCTCTATGTCTCCATAAGAGATTTTCCACTGAAAAACTGCTTGTTGCCTATACTTCCTGATTTTTGGCCGTTCATCTTTATAATTTTTTAATCTTTAACCAAAGCAAAATATCAAAAAACCCTTTCTTCTCCTGAATATTGACTTTCTCTCAACGGCTTTGCGCCTTCACTTTATCCTGATGAACTCCAACTACTGCGAATAAATCAGTCTGTAGTTGTTCGACTGTTCATCTAAATAGACAAAGTAGTCGGTTCATTAATACTCAAATCATCAGCTTACTCTTTTGCACTATTCGATTTCAAAACTTTTGATAAAACGCCATGGAAATTTCTTCCATCCATATTCTTTATGCCATAATGAACTACTCCATCCAAGCCTGACGGCTCTGGGATGGGGTTTCGCGCTTCCCTGCGGTCAGTTTCACCGGAGTATGCTCGGCTCGCGGACTTCCAGCCCGCAGCGAGGTTCCATCCGGCCAGAGCTTCCCGCTCCACGCATGGATCGGTTCCCGTCCATTCCTTTCCGTATACAACGACCTTCGGCCCCGGAAAGGCGAAGCCGTGCTCCTTCTCCCATTTCGCCAAGCCCCAGTCGAGAAGCCCGAGCGCCGAGTTCTCGTCCCGATGGCAGGACGCTCCGCATGCGCACTCATGCCACCGGTCGCCGAGGGTCTTTTCCACGACGCCGCCGCATCGGTGGCATCTCTGGCTTGGCTTCAACGTCCTCGCCTGTGCTTCCAGCTATCCGATACCAGCCTCTTCCGCTTTGTATCCGACCATCGCCCCGAAAGCTCCGAACGATGCGTCCAACATCTCTCGATTCAGCCCGGCTTTTTGCCGCACACGTTTCCCGGGCTTTTTCCGGCTGCCCCGGGCCGAAGCCGTCATCCTTTTCGGCTCCAGCTCCTCCGTGATCAACAGTCCGCTGCGTCTCACCATCGCGGCGCTCTGCTTGTGCAGGAAATCCTTCCTGACGTTCGCCACCTTGGCGTGCATCCGGGCGAGCAGCTCGTACTGCTTGCGCAACCTCTTGGAAATGCGAAATCCCTTCCGTTTCCCCTGCTTGCGGATCGCCGCCTCCATCTTGCGGGAGATCGTCCGTTCGAGCTTCCTGAGCTTCTTAAGCGCCTTGCGCAGATGGCGCGGATTGGCTCCCTCGGAAACGTCCGGCTCGCTCTTTCCCGGCTCCAACCTGGCGCTGGTCAGGAACCGCTCCGTGCCCAGGTCGAAAGCCTCGGCTCCACAGCCATGCTCCCGCGCCGGCCGGCAGCGCATCGTGACCGACGCATGCCATCGGCCGCCGGAAAGAAAGATCTCGCATGTCCTGGGTTCTCCGGGAGTACGGGCCTTGCCCCGGATCGGGATCTCCCCGATGCCGGAGAGACGAAGCTTCAGGTGAGCGCTTCGCTCTCTGGCGAGCAGCCGCCAGTCACCTTCGTGCTGCTTGAAGCCGAAACCGCTGAATCGCCCTGCCTGCTTGAAACGCGAGAATCCCGGCTTTTCGCCTTGCCGGACGCGGCGGAAGAACGCCTGAAAGGCGAGATCCAACCTCTTGAGCGTTACCTGGGCGGATTGAGCGTTGATCGAGGCGAGAAGCGCGCTGTGGGAACGGAGTTCGGTGAGCCATCAGCACTGCTCGACGAAACCGATGCGCCGCTTTTCCTCCTTCCACGCCCGCCTGCGCTCCTCCAAAGCTAGGTTCAGAGAAAGCAATGGACCCAGCGAGTCCGCAAAAGCTCATCCCGGACGGTCTTGGATGGATAGAGCCGGTAGGTGACCTTGCGCTCGACCGGACCCAGAACGGGAAGACCAGCGGGTGATGCGATCATCATGAGGCGACGCTGGACAGTGGCCAGCAATATGGTCTATCATTTAGTGTAATGACAGGTCAAGTGCGTTTGCACCTTCTGCATCACTGCGTTTACGCGCTGCACTACCATTTAGTTCTTGTCACAAAATACCGCCGCAAGGCGCTCACCCGCACCATGCTTGACCGGTGCGTGCTATTGCGGAAATGCGCTGGGAGGGATGGGGCGGACAGCTGCTTGAGTGCAACGGAGAATCTGACCACGTTCACTTGCTGGTTGCCTTGCCACCAAATCTTGGACTCAGCCGCTTCCTGAACAATCTCAAGACAACTTCTTCCAGGCTTCTCCGCAGAGAGTTTGCCACAACGGTCGCCCGTTTCTATCGTAAGGCAGTTCTTTAGAGCCGTTCCTACTGCGTTATCACGTGCGGGGGTGCCCCATTAACCGTCCTCAAACAGTACATCGAACGGCAAGAAACGCCGGAATAGGGCGGCCTTCACCACCAGCCAAGCCCAAGGCTCTGGCTGGAGCACTGGCCGCCGGAGAGGGTAGAAAAAAATCGTCTTTAAAATTGCAAAAATCTCAACTGGCAACACATCACTGAGCTTTTTAACGATACAAACGGCTAAAATTTTTTATTTGTTGCTACGGATTGTCTATGAATCCATCAACATCTATTCTATTCAATATGCCTCATAGTGTATCAGAACGATAACGGTCATTTGCTGCATCCTATTTATACCTTTTTCTTTAAAAAATTTAGTGTTTTTTTTTCTAAGTGAAAAATAGGGATTGACCTGGATATGCTTTTAAATAAAATAAAAAAAATTTAGATAAGATGAATTAAAAATGATAGATTAGAATGTCTTTGTCATCTATTGGTGAAAATAGTAGATAAAAAAAATCTTAATAAACTACAATATCTTAAGTCCAAATATAGGAAACAAGCAGAATCATATTGTTAGCTACAAACATCTTCTTTTCTTTTCCTCTTAAGTAGAATGGTCGTGAATCCTTTTTCTTTAAGGCATCTGTATGATTTTTATCCTTGCAACATCAAATGAAACCTACATTCGATCTGTTGAAGAAGCTTCAAGGCTTCTAAATAGCCAACTAATCGCCGTAAACCATTTAAGCGAATTTTTTATTCAGCTCATTTTTAAAACTTATGATGCTGCCATTATTGATCCAAAGACCCCTAGCAACTTTCCTTATCTAGAGATTGTTGAGAAATTAAGGAGTGAAGGCATTCTGCTACCCATTCTATTAATTGATATTGATTTAAATGCGCAAAAAAGAATCATTGCTTTAAGAAAAGGCATTGAAGTTTTCATTCCAAAAGATTTTAGCCCTGAAGAGCTTGCCGAGCATCTCCAGATTCTTCTTCAAAAGAAAAAACCAGAAAAACATATCTTGAAAACTGGAAATCTCACCGTTGATTTAAAAAATTCTAAAGTCTGGAAAGGAACTAGAGAAATAAAACTAACTCCAAAAGAATTTTCTTTGCTGGCCCTATTATTATCAAAAAGAAATAACATTGTATCTACCGAAGAAATTTCTGAACAAATATGGGGCAATCCCTCTAAGATTAGCTCTATCAGAAATGTGATTCAGGTACATATATGTGGTTTAAGAAAAAAACTTGAAAAAAATACTTTAAAGAATTTCATTACCACCATTCGAGGTAAAGGATGGATAATCCGGGATATTTTATAATAGTTCCTCTCTTTTTTATCCATTAGAATTTATTTTTGAAATGCCGATTTTCTTTTCAATTTGAGCTATCCTCCATTCAATCTGGTCTATCTTTTTTGCCAATGACTCTATTGCTGCCCATATCTTTTCGTCTTCATTATAATCTATAAGTTTATTAAATAAATTAATTAAATCTATAGCCACAAATTGATCATTATTTTTCATGAGGTTAACACTAAAAAATGTATTTTTTTAGGCAACTACCCACTTGATTAGGAAAAATAACTTAATTATTCTTAATCCTATTATTATATTTATCTTTCGAATAATGGGAAAAACTTCTTCTCTTAGCAAAAAAGATCTTTTGGATGCTTTAGAACTTATTAATTTTTCCATACACCTAAAAAAGGAAAAGGAGCTAAGGAATCTTTTTGGGAAAGTTCAGAACATTCTACCTTCTAGATTGATTGCTTGCGGTATAACAAAAATCAACGCTAATATCAAAATAGATAAAATCATTAAAATATTTAATCATAGTTTTCCAAACGATCTCATTGCCTTTTATCTAAAGTTACAATATCAGAAAGTGGATCCTGTGATCAGAACAGCACTTAATAACGAGGGAAGAATTGTCAGGAGAACTGTCATTTTTAAAAACAATCACGATAAGTTAAGAAAAGAATACATCAAAGACGCTTCAGATATAGGGCTTCTAACAGGATTGAGTTATGGAGTTTTTGAACAGACAAGTAGCATAGCTACTCTATTCTCTTTTTGTGATAAAGATATTGAAAGGCATCGTCGCCATGAAATAGTCTTAGGTGTCCTTATGCATCATCTCCATTTGTCTGTTCTAAAATGTTTTTTACCAAAAAATATCCAAAAATTAGAAAGCAACTATTCAGACACTTTAACCCATCGAGAAAAAGAGATAATAAAATGGGTTAAAGAAGGGAAGACAAATTGGGAAATTTCTTGTATCTTAAATATAAGTGAATCAACGGTAAAATATCATTTAAAAAATATATTTATAAAACTTGACGTTACTAACCGTTGCCAAGCTGTTGCAAGGGCTATTCATACAAATTTACTAAATCTGTAAGGCTATCTTTATAATACTTTCTATATATTGTTTACCAATAGGCAAGAACGAAAGAGCATCTAATATTTATAACATATTTTCCCACCATCTGTATTCCATGTATTATATCTCCTGTCTTTAAAATAGTTATTATAATATTTTTTATCATTTTTTTATTTAGCTCTTCTTTTCTATTCACAAGATCGCTGAGATTGCTTGGTTATTTTTTATGTTTTTTCTTTTTTATTTTTGTTTCTCATTAATAATCCAGTGGTATGGTCAAGAAACAGATTTAAAACAGAATTAAAAAAAGATCTATCTTCTTGAAAAGAAAGAGCTTGACATATATTTTACTTCTTTTGAATAGCGTGGTTGCTATGTTCTATCATTATCCGAGTATAGTTGATGAAAACAATAGGCATATAATACCCCTAGAAAGGACTCGCCTTTAGGCAGATATACGCGTACTATATGGAATAGCATGTGCCCGATTGAAAGCAGCAGAAAACAAAAAAAGATATGTATGCAATTTTGCAAGAATAATTATACTCAAGGAAGAAGTATGTTTTAATCATCTTTACAAAGAAATATCACTAGCATCTACTTACATTTATCGTGGATTAGAATACAGCTTATGGACATGATGGAATGCCATGGCATGCATCTTGCTTGGCATGATATTGATTAATAATACTCCATGACTTTGCAACCGAAAATGTGAAACGATCTTTTTTTCTACAGAAATGTTATGTTATGATTTTTAGGGTAGTTCTTGATTTGCTTTCACGATTCTCTAATTCTCTTCATCATCCTTTCTTTTTTTTAAACATTCTTCTCTTCCCTATAAGTTAGCTTTGGGATTTAAAAGATACTTATGGAATCACATAACCGCAAAAATGATAGGAGCTATACGTAATTTTTTATTATTATAGTTCAACATTGTGTTTTATGATACTTCCATGAGATATTTTTTTTCTTTTCTAGAGTTTTTTATAGCTTATATAAACGACTTTCATCCCCCCCTTTTTAAAGCTAGTTTTCTTCCAATTTTTCTATCCCAGGAATTTTTCCGTATCCGATAAACTTTGTGGAACTATTTAGATGATAATTAGGATTTGCAAATTTCATAAAAAGATCAAAAACACTCACTCCCCATCTTCTTTTCCCATGATAGGTTCGTCCATCACTTGAACCAACCATTACCCGTTCTCCCGTTTGTTTTTCATGGCCAAGATAAATCATGACATGAGTAATGGGTGGATCATTGGCTGTCGGATAAGTTCCTATCCAGAAAAGAAGATCTCCAGGCTTTAGCTCAGATAATTCAAAACTTTCTTGGTTATTACTCAAGACCGCCCTGAATAATCCTTCTTTTCTTACCCAAGAATAGATTTGAGAAGCACTTCGCGGAACGTTCTTTAATCCGATCTGGGTAAGAAGATAATAAATAAATCCTGAACAATCCATTCCTCCTTCCTTCGGATCGGCTGATCCATAAAGGTAGGTCAAGTTTTGGTGGGTCAAGGCCAAAGCTTTTGTAATGAGAAGTTGAATAGGTTTTGATAACTTTGGAAATTCGATCAGATCTTCTGGTTCTAAAGAGGCATTAGGGAAGACATCCGCAGGTTGGGCAGGATCAGAAGCTGGAGAAGCAGCAACAGACAAATCAAACCGACTAAAAAGAATCCATAAAATTAAGAAGAAAAAAAAATTCATCGCCTGAACTACAATGCAAGGAATTTTCTAATAATTAAAGAGTTTTGCAGCTAATTTTTACATTTTTTTCTTGTCAAAAAGAATACAACTAATCCAGCTGCAACGATTGTTTCAGAATACACTCAAACCCTTTCCACTTGAACGGCAACATTCAACTCCTGCCCATGATAACCTTTGAAGATCCCACGTAGGGGAGCCACATCATCATAGTCTCTACCAACAGCTATTTGAATATGATATTCTCCTTCAACCGTATTGTTTGTGGGATCGAATCCAACCCATTTCTTATTAGGTAGATAGACTTCGACCCAAGCATGCGTTGCCACACCAATTGGCTGTTTTACAGAAGATTCTTCTTTGATTGGCTCTATATATCCACTTACATATCGAGCTGGAATGCCCGTAGCGCGAAGGACAGCAATCATCAGATGAGTATAGTCCTGACAAACTCCTTTTCTCAGTATCAACAGTTCGGATACGGAGGTAGAAATATCAGTTGTCCCAGGTGCATAAGAAAGAAATTGATGTATGAATTGGTTCAGTTCAAGCAATGCCTCAATCAATGGCTTCTCTCTTTGAAAGATCTTTGAGCTGAGTTCTTTTGTTTCCGAAAGTAGAGAAATATATTTTGATGGAAGCAGAAAATCAAACAGTTCAAACCTTTGAAATCCATAAACAATCAATGCTTCACTAACGCTAAGGTTAACATCTCCAAGGGGATCTGGATACGGATGCGTTAGAACGATGCTTTTGGTCTCAACGATTAATCGGTTATGTTTAAAAGGAATACTAAAAAATGAGGTCTTATTACCAAAATAATCGGTATAAAAATAAACAGGCACAGTAGGCGAAAGTATCATTTCGTGGCTTAAAACCGTTTGTCGAATGGAATTTTGTGGATGGCACCTTAGCTCAGAAAATGATTCCAGTGCAGCTGCCGTGTACACGTATTCGGTCGTATGGGATATAGAAAATTTCATTGGGAATGATTAAGCAGTGACATATTTTCCTTTATCCCCGGCCACATGTTCATAGGTCGATTGATGGGTCAAATACTCATCAGAAAGGAGAGAATGAAATTCATAAAATTCCTTTTCTATCTCTCTAATCCCCTGTTTAAATTGGATAATGTTTTCTTTGTCTTTCTCTTGATTTGAACCAATTTCATCCATCCATCGTTTCAATTTTGCCTCCATATACCGAACAAATGAAAGGGGTTTTTGTGACATATTTTGAATCCTTTCAGTAAATTGAAGCATCGCTTCGATCTGTCTCAAGCAAAAGTAGATTGAACGAGGGAATTGCCTATCAAAGAGAAGAAGCTCGATGAGATTCTTTGGAGAAAAGGGATAATGATAAAGACTTCTGTAAGCATACAAGGCCGATGTAAGCTTTAGTATCCATTCCAAGGCAATCTGAAGGAAAAATCCTCGGGAAAAAGCCTCCTTTTCTTCTGTGATCTTTGTACAAAGTTTGATTAAATGAAGACTAAACTTCCCTTTTTCGTAAAATGTTCCAATCTGAAAAAAATTCCAAAGCTCGTTGCGAAGAAGATGTTCATTAATGATAGCAAAAAGTCTGTCTGATCCTATAGAAAATTCATTTAAGCTTTGATCATAATTAATGGATGATCTTACATGAGGTAGGGTTTGAAGGCTAAAAAAGAGTGAGCTAAGGGCAAGCCAAACTTCAGGAGGAAGGGAGTCACGAATTTTTCTTCCATTATCATAACATTTCGATATACAGCTGACCACTGAATCGTACGAATCTGTTCCAGTGAAGAAAGATGAAAAAAGCGTCAAAAAATCTTTAGTTCCTGTTGAATGAAAAGAATTAGAACGAATTACAAAATAGCCGAGGACTTCTGATAAAAGATTTTGATAAGCATCCTCACATTCTCCTTTCATTGCCTCGTCTTCAAAGAATCGAACTGTCAGTAGCATGTGATTAAGTTGCATGCTTCTAGTTAGATATCGTCCCATCCAATACATCGATTCAGCTACCCGGCTTAAAGGAGCAATGCGACTTCTCACAGAAACATTGACACATGCATTTACATTTGGGAAAGTCCAAGAATTTTCCTGCAAAAGCCAGATGTCCTTATAGAAAGGTAACTGATTTTTGTCCTGAAATGTAACATCTGCAACAACTTTTCCAAAAAGATTTGGCAGCAGCTCAGGCTTCCCATTTTTAATAACACCAAAAAGGACTAAAGCGGCCGGTTTATGCGAAAGGGTAGTACGATAAAAAGAAGGGAATTTCTTCAACTGAGGCTTTTTTTGAATGACCAAGGATCTACAATCAACTCGAGAAATTGTCTTATCATTCTTTCCAAGTAGCCTTTCTAAAGCTACACTATGTCCATTCCGGTCTTTTAGGAAATAATCTTGCAAGCTTTCCAGAAAAAGAGAAAAGACATCAGGATCATAAGCCGGATAAGTAGGCAAAGAATTGAGCAGCGGTTTTTCTCCCAAATAATATCGGATCATTTTCGAGGCGTAAGATTGAAGGAGTGGATCAGTAGTAATCCCGCACCCAGCTGCATTGATGAGTCTAAGAGTTGCCTTACGCAGACACCAGAAAAGCCCAGCTATCCCTTCTTGCGCTTCACAACGGGTTGCAATTGGATCAAGTAAACCATCAGGGAGTCTTCGAAAAAGAATGTTAATCGGTTCAAGTCCACTTAATGTTTTCGCATAAAGCTTTCCTTGCAAAACAACAAGATCAGAGGGTAAAAACATCGGAATGCCCATCCTTCTTGCTAATATCGCTGCTTCCCAATCCTCAGCCGTAGCTGCCACAATAGCTATCTGACAATTTCTATTATCAGACAGATTTTGGGTAGACGCTTCTAGCATCCTCTCAGGAAAACCAGTGATAGGCATAATTTCCAAACCCTCATATAGCTGCGGCAAAGCCTCTTTGAGTCCTTTCCTAATTTCTTCTGAAAGCATGAGGTTGCGCGGCTGTTCTAATTCGTCTCTCAATACAACCCATTTCCCATTTTCTTCTTTTGCTACTTCACAAGAATAAATGTAGAGATATTCTCCACCAGGAGGTTCTAAACCCACGCATTCACGCCTATATTGTTCGGAAGAAAGAAAAGGTTCAAAGGGAATGACTTTATCTTTAAAAATCGATTTTTCAAAGTAGAGGTCTTTTAAAAACCTTCGCCAAGCCAGCATTCTCTGTTCCACTCCTACTCTAATCTCCATCCAATCATCTACAGATAGAACCATAGGCCATGGATCAATACAATAATCTAGGTTCTCTTCATATGGAGAAGGACAGATCCCGTTTAGTTTAAAATAAAGAGAGAGAGATTGTTGGGATTTTTCTAAGTTCTCCTCATCAAGGAAGGCTGCGTTCTTCAAAATATTGTTCCACATGATCACCGTTTGAAATTTTTGTTATTGTTAACCAGTTGTGCTGAAAAATTTAAAAAGAAAAAAATGTGCAACGTTCTTACCCAATAGCTGACAAAAGGTGCTGATGGATCGAATTACATGCGATTTGAATTTCTAGAAATAATTTTTTTCTATTTTCTGATGAAACTTCTTTCCGATAAGAATCAACAATTTTGCCCAAAAGTTCTTTGGTTGTTGATTGGGCCATATCTACTATCCACTCTTGGGAGATTATTCCTAAACAGCCCATAAGTTTTTCCAATTGCGATAGAATCGAATAGGGATACTTGTTTGCAAGTAATATAAAAGAAGTGATCTTATCGAAGCTTAACGAAGCCAGTCCCACTTTTTTCCTAAACAGGTCTAAAAGAAAGAGCGAATTTAGAAACGCTTCCCACTCCTCAAAAGAAGGGTTGTCCTTGTTTTCCGTCGGATCGTAGGCAAAAAGCAAGGCTGCAAAATTTCCAATTTTTTCAATGTATTCACCGGCTCTTAACCATGCCCAGAGTTCATCCTCTTCAAAAAGGTAATATTCCAGCTGACCAAACAAGAGCATTTTTTCAATAGTCGATGTAATCAATGGATAATGAGAAGGTTGCAGGCTCGAAGTGACTGTTGTCGAAGAAAGAAGAAAATAGGCCTCGTTTAGTTGCTCCCAAAGCGCAACAGGAAGAATATCCCTCAAAATTTTCGAGTTTTCTCTGGCTGAAAACAGGGAAGACATTGCTGATAAGGGATTCTCGCTATCAAACAAAAGAAAAAATAGGGACACGGGTAAGGAGCTATTGGTAGGTTCAGGAGTACTAAAAATCCGCATTCCTTTTTTGATTCTTTGCCAACAATAGTTCCATTTTTCCTGACTTGCTTCCAAACCATATCCCAGATAGCTTTTACCAATATTCAAACTGAATAAGGCTCTTTCCATGTATCTGGCCATCCAATAAATATTTTCTACGCGATGATCAATCATAAGCTTTACCATCCCTCATCTTCAATGATCCATGTATCTTTACTTCCCCCTCCTTGAGAAGAATTGACTATAAAAGAATCCCAGCTTATTGATACTCGTGTTAACCCTCCAGGGACAACCCTTAGTTCTTTACCCATCAAGACAAAGGGACGCAAATCAACCCTTCGCGGTTCAATTCCCGAACCGCTCATACAAGGTAGTTTCGAGAAATGGATCAGTGGCTGGGCAATATAATTTCGAGGATGGGCTAGAATTCTTTTTTTAAATTCTTCTCGCGTTTTAGAAGAACTTGCCGGTCCAATGAGCATACCAAATCCTCCAGATTGATTGACTTCCTTAACAACCAACCTTTCGAGGTTGTCCACTACAAAAGCCTGTTGCTTGGAATCCACACATGAATAGGTTTCAATGTTCCTAAGGATGGGTTCTTCATTTAGATAATAACGGATCATCTTTGGAACATACGGGTAGATGGCTTTATCATCTCCAATGCCACAACCGGGGGCATTGACCAAACTAAGTCCTCCCTTTATAAAAGAGCCAAAAAGTCCTTTTACTCCAATTAATGAATCCGGCCGAAAGGCGACAGGGTCGATGAAGCTTTCTTCGATGCGTCTATAAAGAATCGATATCCTTTTTTTATGGGTCTTAGAGTGTAAATAAAGAGTTGCATTTTCAACAACAAGATCTTTGGGCTCGACAAGTGGAATTCCCATCTGATTTGCAAGAAATGCATGTTCAAAATAGGCAGAATTATAAGGACCTGGAGTCAAAACCGCCACAACTGGTTCTTGAGAAACCTCAGAAGGATGAAGATCGAGAAGGGTTTTTAAAAGAACTGTGGGATAGGATTGTATAGGCAACGGTTTTTTGAGATCAAATAAAAAAGGACAGCTTTCTTTTAAAACTTTTCTGCAACAGAGCATATAGGCAGCTCCACTTGGGATTCTAAGATTATCTTCGAGTACAACAAAATTTCCATTTTCGTCTTGGAGCAGATCACAGCCACAAATCGCTGCGTAGATGCCCCTTGGCACTTTCACTCCGATCATCTGAGGAAGATACCCTAAGGAGCTTAAGACCAACGCTTGGTCAAGAACCTTTTCTTTTAGAATCCGTTGCTTTCCATAGACATCTTCTATAAATAGATTCAAAGCTATTGTTCTTTGAATAAGCCCTCTTTGGATCTTGTCCCATTCTTTTTTGAGGATAAGTCTCGGAAGAATATCAAAAGGGAAAATTCTTTCTTCGGTTTTCTCTTTGGCAATTTTTAGTACAAAGTGAACACCAAGCTGCCGTAACCTCTCATTTGCTGCATTCTGTGCACTAAGTAATCTATCCTTTCCCACCCGTGAAAGGAATAGCTCCCACAGAGCTTTATATTCTCTTTTCGGTTCGCCCCTTGGATCTAAGGATTCATCTGGGCCATCTAAAAGAAGTTTTCTATAATTCTGAGAAACAAATTCAAGTCGCTTTTCCTTTTCTCCATTTGCTTGAGAAATCTGAGGAATTGGCGCACCCATTTTTTTTCTTCAAGCAAAAATTGGACCATAGCCTATTAGAAATTAAAAAAATGCCTTGGCGTTTTACAAAGCCTTACTTTGGTGCCTCTCCCCCAATGCAGGACAAGAGAGCCAGTTGCTTACATTAGTGGTTGTACAACAGAGTCATCAAGAAAGGGGCTAAATGTTTCAAAGGCAGTATTATCTTAATTGATAAGCCAGCCTTTGTTCCACTTGGCAATGAGCCTGTGACTTCAAGCTGCAGGAGTGAATCACTGATATGACGAGCAATCAAATCCAATAGGAATTTAAAGCAAGCAACTGTTGCGATGTCTTATAGTTGGGATCTATCAAACTATTCTTCATGTTTATAAAAAAGAAGAGTAGACAAAAACCGATAGATTTTTTTGCCAAGTAGCGTTTTTTTACCTTTAATCACAAGTTTGGCTCTCAATCCCTCCACCATAAATTGCGAAGGACTTTCCACTGGAATATAGGCAAAATAAAAAGGATTTTTTTCATATTCTTTTTTTATACTCGAAGGAATTACCGGAACTTTCCCTCCGAAAGGAACAAGATGACCAGGATCAAACTCAGAGACTTCTGCCAATTTTTGGCTCACATGGGCAACATGACCATGAAATATTTTTTTTGTGCTTATCCATATCCCTTTGACCTCAGCTCCAGGATACACGATCCTAGATTGAGATTGATTCAGGGGCGCCACAAAGGAAAAATGATGCATGTCCCTAATTTTGAGAATGGTTTCTCCGGCTTTAAAATATCTTCCTTTCAAAGATTCCACATTCGGACTGACAATGATGCCATCAATAGATGAGCGAAGAAAAAGCTGTTCTTTCTTTTTCAAAAAATAATCGTAACGACTTTTCATTACTTGAATTTCTTTAGATTTAGAGGCCTCTTCATCCTTTTGTTGAAATGTTCTTTTGTTTGAGAACCCAACCATTTTCATAGACAAATCAAGTCTTGCAAGCTGCGTCTCAGTCTCAACTTTGTCATTTCTTAATTTCAATAGTGGTTGGCCTGGTTTTACATGTTCACCACTATAGACCCATATCTCCTGGACAATGCCGCCATCTGGACTCGCTACATTTTGTCCGAAATCTGATCGAACCACTCCAACCGTTCGGACCTTCTCTCTTACAGGAACCAAACAAAGTATGCCCAAAGCAATCCCTCCTATGGCAACCCACTTAAGCTTGCTGGCGTTCTTTTTTATGTCTTTGGCTTTAGAGACCATCAAGAGAGGCTGGAAGAAAATCCTGAATAAAATAGCCATTACAAAAGCAATCCCTAAAGAAAATTCTAAAAATTCTCCTATTCTTTCCAACCCTATCGGCGTAAGAAATCTTCTAACAACTTGACCAATCGAATGACAAAGATAAGCCATATAGACAGTAGACAGAATAGAATAAACAAAAAAGATCCATACATTTTTGGCCTCGTTTTTTTTTCCTTGATTAGATGGATCTTTATATCCTAAAAGCCATTCCTGGAGTTTAGCTGTGCAATACGCAAAAGATTTCTCCCGAAGATTTGGTATTTCAAGCAGATCAACTAATGCATAATAGCCATCAAACTTCATCAAAGGATTGAAATTAAAAAAAAGGGTCGTCACACTAGCAGTAACCATAAGGTTAAAGGCAAGATTTTTTGCCAGACCTAAGGGAAGAAAAACCCAAAAATAAGCGGCTAGAGAGGCAACAATCAACTCTGTATAAATTCCGGCCAACCCAACAAAAATCCTCGCTTTCTTATCCGGAATCACCCAGCTATCTGAAGCATCCACATACCCTACAGGAATAAAAAAGAATAAGCCTACCCCCATCTCATGAATCTCTCCTCCAAACCGCCGGCATGTAGTTGCATGACCAAACTCATGCAGGGTCTTGTCAATGACTATAGCCAAATAAAGTAAGAATATATTTTGCGGAGAAAAAAACTGGATCTGATTGGTGATAAAAGTAGAGCGATGGAAAAAAAGAAACAGAAGAGTTAAAAGCCAAAAACAAACAGTTAGCACTACCCCTTGGAATGACCACAGCCACCAGAGGCGATGAACAATCTTGTCAAGCCAAGAAGAGGGACGAACAAGGGGAAATTTGATGAAAAAAATCCTTACAAAAATTTTGCTTAGCTGATGAAAAAAAGAAGAAGCTTTTCTGGGGAGTTGTTCCATCCATTGGCTTGCTGGCAGTATAGTCAGATTCCTTCGGCTAAGAATCGAAGCAAATCGCAACACTTCTTCTGGGTTAATCTTCCGATGCGGCCAGTGAGCATTAAAAATTTCAGCTATCTCTTCTGTTGTTCTTTTCCCATCGAAAAGGGTGGCAAGAAAAGCTTCCTGAGGAGGGAACCTATAATAGGAAAGTCCCAAGGGGTCTTTGACAATATAGTAGGTTTTGTTACCAAAAGTTTGTTTCTGAAAAATTAGATCGGTTCTTAATCTATAAGGAACAATTTTTTCTTTTGTCTTTGGCTGCTGACTGAACACTCCTAAACTCATCGTAAAAATCAAATAATCTTTTAAAAGCTGCTGACCTCTAAAAACATATGTCTGCCTAGCAAGAGAGGGGCGTTTTTATCATTTTTGACTGCCGCAAATCCTCTTTTCAGTAATACTTGCCTTATCATGGCTGTCTTCTTTATACAAGCCTGCTGATCAATTGGTTTGGGCGCAGCAACACCATCAGACTAAGCATCCAAAGCCAATCGAATGACATCGTTCATAACCGATTCTTTTTCTATTGACATTTAATTGCTAGAAAAAAATGAAAGCAACTAATTTTTGTAGAAGCAAAACTGAAGCTTCCACTCGTCCTTCTGACTTCTAGGAAAGAAAAAGGATTTTGAATAAGAAGAATTGTAAACTCAAAAAAAATTCTCTAAGCAAGTACTTGCTTTTTTCATCGAATCTTTTCTCCCACATTCAAGCCTATGATTGGAGAATGAGAAGGGAATTCCTCTTTATTCTCGGGTATTACGACCTCAGCAGTAATCCCCGCAACAACTTCTTTTGAGGCAGGCATCACCAATTTTACTCTAAAAGTCCCACTGGCAGGGTCAAGGAAGGGATCCACATATACAACGGTCGTTTCCACCACTTTCCCAGCAAAAGGTCCATCGACCAATTTAACGGAAAGTTTGTCTTTGGGATGCAATTTCCCAAAGTATTTTGATTCGCAATAAATCACCATCTGTAGCTCTGAAACATCAATCACTCTAGCTACTGGTTCCAATCTTTCCACGGACTCTCCCTCATTCCTTAATTTTTTAAAAAACACTCCCTCGATAGGTGAACGCACTATTTTGGATTCTAACCGATTCTGAGCCGTTATTAATAAAGCCCTCGCTTCTTTTAATTTATTTTGGGCCATTTGATAATTATATTTAGCCTCCTCAAATTGTTTAGGACTAACGATTTCTTCTTTGTAGAGCCCTTCGATTCTTTTAAATTCCACTTCTGCCTTTTCAACCTCAGCTTCATGCACTCCAATTTCTGCCTCTGCCCTTGCAATCTCTGCTTTTTCCTCCTCACTGTTTAACTGTGCTATGATATCGCCTTTTTTGACACATGCTCCTTCTTCAAAAAAAAACTTTTCGAGGATCCCAGAAGCCTTAGCACTCAGCCTTAGATCCGCAATGGGAAGAAGCACAGCTTGATAGGAACCTTTTTCTTCTAGTAGAGGCTCTAGGGATTCAGACTGGGAAGCTTCTGGGCTGTCTTTAAACAAACCTTCACCTTTTAAAGCCATTGGCCACCAAAGCATAAAAACGGAGCAAAAAGACAGAGAAAACACAAACCATTTTCTCATTATCTTTTTCATTAAATCTTTCTTTTCTTTAAAGAAATAAACTTTAGATCGATCTAGTTTTTTCCTACACACAATCCGAGATTCTACCAGAAAAAAACATGAATCCTTAGAAACCCAATGAGATCACGTAAAGCTATATGGGCTAATGGCCTAAGCCCCACATAAACCTTCGCCTGACCACGTAGGCCTTTCTTCAAAAGTAACTGATCGATGTTTTTCTCTTCCCATGGAATGATCAAAGAAAATTCATATTTTTTTCCTTCGATCTCTACCCCACTAATAAACTGGGAAAGAGATCTTAAAAAAAGTCTATAACTTTTGGTTGGGTCAGCCGCAAGTCGAAAAGAAACTCCAAGGGGCTCGTTTTTTCTTTCAATCACTCTTCCTAGATATATAAAATCTTGTTCTCTTAAAGCAATCTTAACTTTCCAATATCTCGGATCAGCTAGTTGGACTAGAATTTCTCCAACTTGCGGTATATCCCCTCTCCGGGACACTAAATTGCTTGGTCCCATGACAACTCCCTCGATCGGGGCTCGAACAGAACAGTGATAAAAGTCATTATACAAACTTTTTAAAATCGCTTGTGATTTTAAGGCATTCAGTCTGGATAGCTGCATTGCTGTTTCCTGCTTCAAATTTTGAGCAAGGTCAGCTTCAGCCATACTTTTTTTGTAATCCTGCTCTACTTCCTTTATCTTAAGAAGAATATTTGTCGGATCCATCTGAATAAGCAGTGTCCCTTTCTTCACATAGTCTCCAATCTGGACATGGATCGATTCGATTTTTGCTGAGACCATGGCTGGAACTGATATTTCATAAGAAGGAATTAACACTGCATTACCCTTTATTTTCATTGGTAGAGGGAAAAAAGCGACAATTAGGATCAATGCAAGCAAAGAGGGATAAAAGACTAAAGGATTTAAAAGAGGATGATTCTTTGTCGTTTTGGAGAAAATCCAAAATTTTTTCTGCTTAAAATAGGCCCTAGCTACACTTTTGCCTCCAATAATGGCAATTTTTTGCAGCAGGCTAAATAGATCCAGACTAGGAATGATCTTTTCCTTCCCCTCCCAGGAAATAAACCCATAAATTCTTTGTTGCTGATCCATCAAAGGAAAAGCAGCCAGCCAATTCATAGGAATATTCTGAAAATAACGAATTATAGCCAAAGGCCTTTCCTTTGCTGCAGATTCCCTCATAGCAAAACCGATTCGAAGTGGGCCATCTTCCTTTCTTTCAACCGAATTAATCTTCTGCTCTTCTATTGCTTGTGCTTCATCAAAAAAAATAGCAAAAACTGATTTTTGCTGCTTCGGCAGTTTATCTTGGAAATGATGCGGATTGGCAGCTTTGAAAAGGGCTATACCAGCCTCTTTTAATAGAAGTGCTTGATCGGATTGCTTATGGATTTTCGAAAGAGAGCTGACCGCTTTGAGTTCAAACACATTGGCTTTTGTAAAATCCTGAGTGGTTAAAAATGAAAAACCTTTGCTCGTTAAGGGAACAGCAAAGAGACAGGTCCGATCGCATCCTGCGATTTCTCTCCCATAGTTGACAAGTAAAAACTCTATTCTTTCTATATCGTTTTCCACAGCCAGATCTTCAAGACATTTCAGATAGAGTCCATCTGAGGCATTGGGAAAAGAAGCCTGGGAATTTTGAAAAAGAAGTTTTCCAGCAAACGCAATCGCCTTTAAGCAATCTCCCAGAGTACTACTAAGCAAAGATAGCCATCTATAGTTTTGCTCAAGTACTTTTGTCTCTTCCAACCAGTAATGGACAACTCCCCAAGGAGTATCTCCTAAACTCAGATGGAAAAAAAGATGATGTAGATCTGTCGTATTGTAGCATTGAAGTGTTTCATTTTGTGGATGATTGGAGTCCACGCCTGCGGGAGCCTTATGTAAATAACAAGAGTGCTTCTCTAAAAAGGTTTTGTTGAACCATTGGATAAAAAAAATTTTCATCTCGTAATCAGTTTCCCATTGATTTGGCTCTAAGGAAGAAGACCAGACTATTTCCCAACGACCTCCAATAAGCCGACCAATACGCATCCCCTTTATGCCAAGGTGTAAAACAGAATACTGACTAACAATTACAAAAAGATCTTCCGGTTTTGAAAAAGAGCTAGAAAACGATAGAAGTCTTTCAAAAAAGGCATCTGGAGGCAGTGAAAAAAAAGAAAGCAGTATATTTTTTTCACTTTCCATTATCACAAGCAATAAAACAATTTCTATGGTAAGAAAAGACTAAGCCAGAGGATCCTTCTTCTGGTCTATTACCAAAAGATTTTTTTCTATGAGTGTTTTGATTAAACAATCTATGTCGTTTTGAATTTGAAAGGGATCCCCTTCGAAATGCTCAAGCACCCATTTTTTTAATGCATTGACATCTCCATCAAGGTCAACCAGTTTTTTCCACACAACCGTCCCATAGACATCCAGCCGATAATAATTCCAATCTATTGTATTGAGAAGAATCAATTCATTTTCTATTGGTTCATAACTAATCCACTCTGGGATCTTCACTTTTTCAAAAGAGCTAGTAACATCCATAGGAAACCTCGTTTTTTAAGAGCCGCAAGAGTGGCATTCTTTTTTATTAACCTCGGTGAATTTTTTCATCATTCTAGCAGCCACTAAAAAGCTTTTACCATCCTTTTCCATAAAATATTCCCGCAGCTTTGCCACTAACTGCCGCTCATTCAAAATATCCATGCACAGATCGCAGATGCTCGAATAACGATCCCTTTCAGGAATATTAATCATAGGGAACCTGTCCTTTAGAATCCTGAATAGTCCGTAAGGGCCAAGTAGAGCAATAATTTCTAAGATTGGATCCTCTTTTGCTTTCAATAAAATTTCTCTTAAAGATTTTCTCCTAGCATCACCCAATACCAAAGGTGAATGATGGCCTGCATAATGAGATGGCCCACAACAAGCAAAAACCCTACCATCATACTCAACCACTGGTGCTAAGATCACCCCGCATACGCCTGTCGGAGGTGAATCGGTCCAAAAAAAGTCTTCTTCTGGAAGGTCGTTGGCCCTACCCAGCTTTATAAGAGGGATCTTTTCTGTTTGATATTGGATTTCACCTAAATCCGGTAGAAATGAATCCTTTCCATTGTTGGAAGCAGGGGTAATGACACTTCGAATGATTAAAGGAATTTTCCACTGCCAGGCTGCTTTCGCCACCGCTTGTAATTTCCATCCGTTTTTAAAAGCCAAATGATATTGATCCCAACTGATACAAAGCCTGTCTAGGCCTGCTTTTTTAACCGCTTCGATGACTAAGAAAGCATGTTTTTCGGTTCGAACCCATCCACATCCTGTTACAGCTGTCACTCTAAAGCCAAGGGCTTTGGCTTTAAGGATACACCGGATTAATATTTCGCTATTCAAAAACGCTTCTCCACCCGTAAAACTCACCACAGGAGTTAGGCCAACTGCCTCTTCCAGGATAGAGAAAACAAAAGACTCCTCCAGCATTCCCTCTGCCTGTGGCGAAGAATCCGTAATACAGTGCGCACAAGCCAGTGGGCATTTTTTCCTAAGCATTATTCCTAAGACTGAATAAGTTATCATTACTACCTTTTGTCATTAATGGTTAAGGACAAAATCATATTACAAACCTGCGGCAATGTTTCTATTTTTCCTTTTGGCAAATAAACCCGATAAGTCTTCATTTGCGCTAACCATCGCAATATTTTCCTAGCCTGAATTTTTACATCTGGAAAATACACACTGTTAGAAAAAAGATTTTGGAAAGCTTTTCCCGGTTCAACTTTTTCAATAAAAGGTTCAACTTTTTCTGTCCACCTCAGGAAAAAAATGGTTTGAAGAGGAAGTATCTTCTCTGTTAGCTTTCTTACAGGCTTCCCAATGTCTTCTTCTTTTCGATAGTTCCTAAGATAGGGATGAGAAGGTACGACCAACGGTTCCTCTGCTTCCAAAACAAAACCAATCCGATCATCTGCCACTAGGTTATATCCCAAGTCTAGAAAAGCAGAAAGTAAGGTGGACTTTCCTCCTCCTGAACTAGCTACTAAGCCCACGGCTTGCTAATCCACCTCAAAAGCTCCGCCATGAAGGAAAAGAAGACGGCCTATAAGCTGAGCAAAATGGGGTAAAACCAACTGATAAAGATAATATCGGAACTTGTCATCTATAAAATGGGTACAATCCAAAGTGATTTGAGTCGATTGAATAGTAAACAAAAAATTTTCCCCAATGACCAATCTCTCAGGGTTTTTTAAAAGTTTGACCGGCCCTATAAAAACAGAAACTTCTTTAGGATTGAAATCTGGGAAAGTCTCCACTAAAGAAACGATTAATGGAACACTACCCCAAAGTAATGGACCGGCAGGAGGAAACTCTAGAAAAGCACCGGACAATCCAATGCCATAGCCTACTGCTTTACCCAAAAATTTAGTATTCCCACCCGGTTCCATCACGAATTTCTCATTTGCCAATCGCCTCAAAGACTTCAAAAATACTTCCCTTATAAACCAATAGTCGCCAATGCAGTTACTGATAAAAGCTGGTTTCTTAGATCTGGAACCTGATTTGAAAAATGGCTTAAATTTCCCAATGGAGAAATTTGGGGATTTTTCCACATAAATTTAATCTTTTCTTTGAGCTTTGTCTCAAAGATCTCCAGATTGATTAACGCCAAATTATAAGTTTCTTCCATATTCTTTCTCTCCTAATCAATTTTTGTTTTTAAATTTTTGTTTTTATAGACGCCAACCTAACAAATCATTTAAATAATCGATAGCACCGAAATTAAAAGGGGACTGAGCAAATCGTTAGTCAGTCCTGTTACTACATTCAAAACCCCGTTAACGCCACTAAGCAAAGGTTGAAGATCCTTAGCTAAATTCAGCTCTCCAATTTGAAGAGCAGCCTGCGGCCCTCCAATAGTCAGTTGCAGATAAACCGGCAACTGGCTTGTGCTTGGATCGCTAAGTGGAGTAGAAACCTGGGTATGAAGTACTGGTGAATGATTGAGATTGTGGGGCTGTGTTAAAAATTCTCCCGGCATATTTATCATCATGTGGTGAGGAAGGGCAACTGCCGCGAAAAGCTCTCTTGATTCCAATACTTCTACTTCAAAAAGCTTAGTCTCCTCACAATTAGTTAAATTTTCTTTCATTTTTTCCTTTTCCCTCCTCTATAGCACTTCACACAACTCTCAACTATTGGGCTTCCCTTATCAGGCAAAGGAAAGCCCAGGACTTTGTTGTTTTTTAAACAATCGCTAAAACTGAACCAAGCAATCCAGTTACCGTTCCCAATAATGGACTAACAACGCCATCTGCCAATCCCACCACAGGAGTTGTTATAGTCGAAACCGTTGTCGTGATCGGTTGCAATAATCCTGATAAATTGGGTTGATTTACGTGTAGGGATAGATCGGCTGGAAGATTAAGATTAATAATATGTTGTCCGTTGGTTGGATTATTCACTTGTAGAGAAAGGTCCAAAGGCAGATTCAAGTTGATTAAATGATGTGGCACCGCAGCGGCTGCAAAAAGCTCTCGAGACTCCAAAGTTTCCATCTCAAATTGACTAAAATCTAACTCTGTATTCATTTAATTACCTCCTGTGTTAAGTTTGCTTCTTTAAAAAGATTAAGTGTGATTAAAGAAAATTTAAATTCTAACACAAGCAAATTAAGGATGACAGATTTCTGAAAGAAAATACAGTGGAAACACTAATATACATCTAGTGTATATGCCTATATTTATTACTTATAATGAAAATCAAAAAAAAGAAAGAAAACCATTTTATCTTATTAAGTCCTGAACAAAAATCGCTGCTTCTTTTAAGCAATAAAACGCTTGATAATTTACAAAAAACAGAACTTTTAAAAATTCTTTCAAGACAAGATTTCGACTGGGATCAATTTTTCAATTTTTCCTTTCAACATTCCTTATGGCCTATTGTTTATAATAAACTTAAAAATGACTTTCCTTTTCTTATTCCTCTAGATATCGACCTAAAATTCCGTCTACTGTGTAAACACATTTCAAAAAGGAATTCATTGCTGTTGGATGAGTTTAAAAAAATACTGTTTCTATTCCATGATAATGGCATCCAAACTATATCCTTAAAAGGATTGGACCTTTGTCAAAGACTCTACGAAGATTTTTTTTCAAAGACCGTCACCGATATCGATCTGTTAGTCCCAACCTCAGACATCCAAAAAGCTATCGTTCTACTTCGTTCCAAACTTGGGTACTATCCACACAACCCTTCTTCCTATAAGCTTTCCTCCCTCTTTTTTTGGGACAAAGATCTAACTTTATTAACAAAAAAATTTGAAGAAGATCAGGCCCCATCCATTTGTGAGCTCCATTGGGCTCCCTGTTTTAATGGGGTATTGGACAAAAAATTTTTGGAATCAACATGGAAAGAATCCTCCATGTCTGCTTTTGAGGGTATTCCCCTTCAAAGGATGCCTAAAGAAAATGAGTTTCTTTTTTTATTGGCTCATGGGGGCAAGCATCGATGGGAAAAATTGAGTTATCTTTTAGATCTTCATCAATTCATTTTATGGGCAAACTTTTCTCAACAAGATTGGGAAAGAGTGATCGAAAAAGCCTTTCGCTTTGGTTGGAGCCGATTTTGCTTATTGGGTATTGCCCTATCAAAAAATTATTATAACAGCCCTATCCCTGAACCCGTTTTTGAAATTCTAGAAAAAAGTTGGATAAAAAATGAAGAAATTCTTTCTGTCCCCAAAAGCTCGAAAAGATCCTCTTCTTTCCCTCTTCCACGTTATTTTACGCTTTACGAGCTATTTGATTTCAAAAAACATAAATTCTTCTTCATCCTCAAATCTCTTCGTTTTCCCTCCTCAGAGATTGTAAAAACTTATCGGTTGCCTTTCTTTTTATCTTTCCTCTACATTCCCCTTTCAGCTTTTATTACTATTCGTGGATGGATCCAGAGAAATTGTAGTTCTTTGAGAGAATTCATAAGAAGGATCAAATGACCCATCAAATTTGACCCTTTAATTAACAAAAGCTTCGCTACATTAAGCCTACGTTCAAGATAGCGACTGCCTATCTGGGAATATTCATTGCAAGCTATAGTATTGCGACATTCTAGTCACAGATCGAATATGATAGCTTGGCTTCAGCCGATAATGATCAATTGGTTTTTTGGGGTTGAGCCAGAACTCATGGTGAACTTTGTGCATTTAGTCCCTTCGAATAAAGGCAACGCAGGAATACAACCTTATCAATTCTTAAGAGGTCTTCTAGCAGTTGGTGAAAACAGGCAGGTACATGCCTTTTGATAATCTAGCCTGGCAAGCTTATCCAGCTAATGCATTGCTGAAAACCAAGGCTAACTGATGATGAGTGAGATACCCAGCAAGGGAAATAAAACTGCGCATTGGATATTTTGCCAATCTTTGGCAGTCAAGTGGTTTGTCTACCAACTGAGAATTTAGGGTTCACCACACAAAAACAATTCTTAAAAACATACTCTGGACTTGCTTATGCCTAACCCAAGCTCGTTCTTTTCGCCTTTGTTTTGGATCGGGATGACCCAGGCCTTGCCAAGGCTGTTCCATTCTCCGGTGAATAGGATAGTAGAATTAGTTTGTCATCTTAACAATCAAAGAGGACACCTCCCCGCTGCCTGGAGTCGTCAGCCTCGAAACAGCCCCCCTTCTCAGGATTCCAATCGGGGGTAGCCCGCTATTACAGGTACTCCTCTCCAAAAGCATCGCATGCTGCCGGGTCTGCGGCATCCACGAAAGAATCTCCCTATCTCTGATCTTTTTTTAGGTTGTGCCAAGCTTCTTCGGCGAATATAGGTTCGCCATGCCTGTTTATAACTAGATTGGCATCGCAATATCGATAACAACTCTTTACTCTCAGAGTAATAATCAATTTTCTTGAATCATGTCCGGTTGACTCTCATTTCTGCCTTCTTGTCGGCAAAGGAACAGTCCAGCGCCCTAACAAGATACACAAAAGACCTAAGCAACACTTTTCATTAAGATACAGCCAATTTAGCATTAGTCTTCTGTGCAGCTTAGCATAGCTTCAAACCAATTTAAAGTTATAACAAATCCACTGGTTGCAATGCGCCAGAATCAGTATCCTGACTTCCGCGCCTTCGATTATATCCATCAGTCCAAAGAAAAATGCTTGTGCTTGAAATCAAGTGTACCCACCCCTAAAAGTTCATCTTTCCATTAATAGTATTAATCCACGAAGAAGATCAATCGGTGAAGGTGGGCACCCATAGATCCAGAGATCAACCGGTACAACATCACTTACTCCACCGTTCATGACTGCATAGCTCTGCTTAAAGACCCCACAGCCTGCAGCACAATCTCCCACAGCTACTACCCATTTAGGAATTGGAGTACAATCGTAGGTTCTTTTTAAGGCTTCAATCATATTTTTGGTCACAGGACCAGTAACTAGAAGCAGATCAGCATGCCTAGGGGAAGCCACAAAACGGATTCCGAATCTTTCAATATCATAAAAAGGATTGTTTAGAGCATGGATTTCTAATTCACAGCCATTGCAAGAACCTGCATCCACCTCCCTTATAGCCAGGCTTCTTCCAAGTTTTTTTCTGCAAGCTCCTTTCAAAGTTTCTGAAAGTTTAATCAGTTCGCTTTCTTTCTCCGTCGCAATCTTTTCAGTTAACATTCTTGGCCAAATATTTTTAAAAAAATAGCTTTTCATTGGGTCTTCTTCCTTATAGATCATGTCCTGAATAGGAACAGTTGAAGGATTTATTACAAAGCGGAAAATCCGCGACCACTGCTCCAACGATAACCTTTTCAAGCAGCGGCCATTGAAACCAGGAAGGATCCCTTGGATGACAGCGTCTGATTTTTCCTTTTTCAATCTCTATCCATAGCAATATATCCCCACGAAAACTTTCTACTACAGCAAGTCCCTGCCCGCTTACTTTTGGTTCTTTAATTACTGAAAGGATGCTTCCAGAAGGCAAATTATTCAAAATTTGTTCGATCAACAAGCTACTCTGTTCAATTTCTAAGATCCGAATCCACACCCTCGCATTGACATCACCTGCCTCTAACAAAGGGGATTCAAAGGAAAGTTTATCATAGGGTGGATACGCAAAGCATTTTCGAGCGTCAAAGTTTCTTCCAGAAGCTCTCCCAATAAATCCACCAGCTCCAAAGAGCTTTGCAGCTCGAGCATTCAACACACCTGTGCCCACCGTCCTATCTTGTAAAGAGTTTTTTGAATCATAAAAATTTTTTATAGAATAAAGTTCCTCCTTAATTTCTTTAAGAAGCAGACAGAGATTTTCTTTTCCTTCCTTGCTCAAATCTACGTTAAGTCCTCCTGGAACGATTCTTCCCATCATCAATCTGTGTCCAAAAAAATCTTTAGAAAACCGCAAAATTTTTTCTCTTAAAACCGCGCATCGACTCAAAATCCTTGGGAAAGCTGCATCATTACAGATTGCTCCAATATCCCCAAAGTGATTGGCCATCCTTTCCATTTCAGCCATCAGCGCTCTTAACCAAACAGCCCTTGGCGAAGGAGTTACTCCCATGGCTTCTTCAACGGCAAGAGCATAAGCATAGGAATAAGCAACGGTCGCATCACCAGAAATTCTAGCAGCAATTTCAGCTCCCCTTTCGATTGAAGCCTCAAAGAAAAGTTTTTCAATACCTTTATGGGTATAGCCTAGTCGTTCTTCCATACGCACAACGATTTCCCCTCCCATTGTGAATCGAAAATGACCAGGTTCAATGATACCAGCATGGACAGGACCTACAGGTATCTGGTGGAGATTTTCCCCTTCCGACAGAAAAAAAGAATAGGGTTTTTGTTCATCAGGGGGAAGGATGCTTCCCAGGGGATAACGCAATTGCCATTTTCCATGATCAAGCCATGGGCGATTGTCGAAGGAGCCTTCAGGAATTAATCCAAAAAGATCATGTATAGTTCTTTCTAACCTGGCAGCCGAGGGAATCTCTATGGCAACCGAAGGAAATTTTCCAAGCGGTGTCTCCAGCTCTATCACTTGCAGCTTTGACTGAGACTCATCGAGAAGAACCATGTTCACTTTTTGAGGAGAACCCCAAAGACCAAATAGAGTCCATTTTCCGCTAGCTACCTCTTTGGAAAGCTCAATCCAGCGTTCTTCACTGACTTTTTCCAAAGCCCAACATTTCTTTCTCTTTCCAGCCTCAATCTCTATCTCTATAGCTTCTTCTGTGGAATGCGGAGAAAGTTCTAGTTTTTTCATAAACTCATTTTAAAAGTAAAGAGGTATGTTTAAACCATTCCACCACATGCGGAGGAATGTAGATTCCAGCAGTAAGGATAAGAAGAAAATGACTCAACATAGGCAGATATAAGGAAGGGACAACAGCAGAAGTCCCTTTTGGCTCTCCAAAAGCCACTTGAACAAGTTTGAGCAAGAGTGCTCCAAAGGCAATGATCAAACCGCAGGCAAGCAAAGCTGCGAGGAGTGGCGCTTTAGCAAAAGCTGAACTGAGGACTAAAAATTCACTCATAAACACTCCCATTGGTGGAAGACCGGCTATTGCAAGCACCCCAAATACAAGCCCCCATCCCAGGACAGGATGGCTTGCTGTTAATCCAGATAAATCAGCTATCTTCTGTGTTCTTTTAATCTGAGAGATATAACCAATTGCAAAGAAAATCGCTGACTTAGTCAAGCTATGCATGCTCATATGCAAAAGCCCAGCAAAGTTAGCAAGCGCTCCGCCAATCCCAAAGGCAAAGGCAATAATTCCCATATGTTCAATCGAGGAGTAAGCAAAAAGCCGTTTGATATCTCTTCGTTTGTAAAGCATAAGGGCAGCGAACAGTACGGAAGCAAGTCCCATTGACATCAGCAGTGGACCTGCCTGTAAGGCATGTGGATTGGCCGCAAGAAGCATTTTAAACCGCAGGATCGCATATAGAGCCACGTTAAGGAGCAACCCAGAAAGCACAGCTGAAATAGGTGTTGGACCTTCTGCATGCGCATCAGGCAACCAGGCATGTAATGGAAACAGTCCTGCTTTTGTTCCATAACCCAGAAGAATGAAAACAAAGGCAATGTTCACAAGAGAAGTATCCAGGGTCGACGCATGGGAAAGGAGATTTGTCCAGGCCATCGCGGACAATCCTTCTCCAATTGCTGGGCGAGCAGAAATATAAAAAAGAAAGGTTCCAAAGAGAGCCAATGCTATACCCACTCCACCAAGGATGAAATATTTCCATGAAGCTTCAAGGGCTTCAGCTGTTCGGTAAATACCAACCATAAGAACCGTCGAAAGCGTAGCGATTTCAATAGCAACCCACATCAGTCCTATGTTGTTGGAACAAAGCGCCAGATTCATCCCAAAAAGAAGCGACTGATACATCGCATGATAAAATCTCAAGGAAACAGCGGATATATGCCCTGTCTTTATTTCATGAGCAATATAATTTTGACTAAACAAAGCGGTCGTGAAGCCAACAAAGTTTGTCAGGAGGATAAAAACGATGTTGAGTTCATCTACAACAAAAAACAATCCAGCTGCCTCTCTTTTGACAAGCAAAAGAAGGGAGCTAGCAAAGGAAAGAAAAGAAAAGAGGGCGTTTAAAAAGGATGAAATCCTATAGCTTCTAACCAAAGACAGCAAAAGTATTCCAATGAATGGAAAGATAAGAATAGCTTTCAGGTACATTTTACCGTTCACCTCCTGACTTTTCGAGTCCACGGATATCAACGACATCGAATCTTTCTCTAATTCGGAAAAGAAAGATACCGATAACGATCAATGCGATTAGAACAGAAAAAGCCACACTTATTTCAACAACAAGTGGCATTCCTTTTGCACCAACGGCTGCTAAAATCAAACCATTTTCCATGGACATAAATCCAACAACCTGGCTTATTGCATTGCGCCTACCAGCCATCATCAAAAGACCGATCAACACCACCGCTAGTGCAAATGAAAGATCCTCTCGGGTCATTGGATCGGTACCCCCACTGGCTTTCATCATGACAGTAATCGATAAGGCGGTAAGGAAAAACCCAACAATCACAGAAATTCCCGAACCTACCACCTTTTCTATCTCCCTGTGGATTGCTAGCTTGACAATCAACCATCTCAGGGTCAAAGGGATAGCTATCGCTTTAAACACCAAAGCTATAACCGCTGTGGCGTAGAGATGTGGTGCATGCTGAACAAATCCTTGCCAGGCAGCAGCCGCTGCAAGAACTAAAGCATGCACGGTATAGACGTTCAGAAGGCTAAACATTCTGTCTTGATAAAGAAGAACAAAGCTAACTAGGAGCATTGAGCCAGCTAGCATATGGGTGATATCAAAATTAAGGTTATGATTCATAAGCTTCGTGAAACAAAAAGGAGTACGGTAGCTAGAAGCGCCAGCATGAAAGCAGCTCCAAGAAAGTTTGGGATTTTGAAAAGCCGCATCTTTGCCACCAAGATTTCAAAAAATCCTAGCATTATAGCCCCTAAGCCAATTTTGGCAATATAGGTAAAAAGCCCTATAAAAAAGCTAGAAATCCCACCCACCATGGTTGACATGCCAAAAGGGAAAAAAACGGCGGCAACCAGAGAAAGATAAAGAACGATTTTAAGTTGACTGGCAGCCTCTAGCAAAGCTAGGTATTTGCCAGAATACTCGAGGATCATGGCTTCATGAATCATTGTCAATTCCAGGTGGGTGGCAGGATTATCCACAGGAATTCTCCCATTTTCAGCAATTGCAACTAGAACTAAAGAAGCTAAAGCAAGCCACAAGGAGACTCTTAAGCCTGCTTGTCCAGAAATCATAAAAGTAGAAATTGCAGAGAGATCTGTTGATTTCGCCACCAAAGCTATTGTGAAAATGATCATGATCATTGCGGGTTCAGCCAGTGAAGCAATCAAAGATTCTCTGCTAGATCCTAATCCCCCAAAACTTGTCCCCGCATCTAAGGCCGCAAGGGAAAGGAAAAACCTAGCTGTACCCAAGAGGGCTACAATCGCAATGAGATCCGCTGTTCTACTAAAAAGTAGATTTGCAGAAAAGGTAGGCACAAGGGAGGCTGCTAGCCAGCTGAATGTAAAGACCACATAGGGCGTAGCTTTAAATAACCATGAAGCAGAGTCAGGAAGAGTCACTTCCTTACGAAACAATTTCATGAGGTCGTAGTAGGGCTGCAAAAGAGAAGGACCTTGTTTCAGAAGGAACCGCGCTTTCGTCTTTCTTATAATGCCAATCACCAGAGGACTGACAGCAAGAAGAAGGAACGCATCAAAACATTGAAAAACCAAATTTTTAATCATAACAAAAATGCTAAAAAACCTAAAAGACTCACCAGGGTTAAAAATACTAAAACCAGATACCTCCTAACGGTAAGAAACTGGAGAAAATTGATTTTTTCACTAATGCTATCAATAGCCATCGCTACGGGTTTGTAGAAATATTCCCATATCTGGTCGTGCAGTTTGACGATCATTTTAGCAGCCTTTGGATACCACGGCTCGCTACAAATAACCTTTTCTTTTGTGGCAAAAAGGAAAGGACCAAAGACTTTTCGGATTGGTTGTGCAAAACTATTCGCGGTGTATTGGCAGTCAGGGCTTTTCTCTGGATATCCACAATCCCAAATTGACGTTCTTCTGAATTGATCAGAGGCCAGCCATTTGATACTAGTTAATATGAAAAATAGGAAAATCCCAAGCAGAAGCACTAGAACAAACCCATTATAAGCATTTTGGTCAACCGCAAGGGACAAAGGCATGAAGAAGGATTTAGCAGAAAAAGGAAAGTAATGGGTACCTGCAATCGCTCTGACAACGGGCCCAAGCAAATGAATTACTAATCTTGGAAAGATACCAAAAATAATGCAGAGAAAAGCCAGAGCATACATTGCTAATACTGACCACCGGTCTGTTTCACAGGCTGCTGTTGATTGCATCGATCTCGGGCGGCCCAAAAAGGTTATCCCATAAACTTTAATAAAACATGATGCTGCCAGAGCTGCTGATAAAGCAAGAAAGGCTCCCACAGATGGAACAAGGAACTTCATTCCCCAGGAAGGAAGTTGGGGACTCTGCAGAATCGATTGCATGAGAAGCCATTCGGAAACAAAACCATTTAGTGGAGGAAGCGCGCTGATGGCCACGCTGCCAATTAAAAAAGTAAAGGCGGTATGAGGCATGTTCAAAATCAAGCCCCCCAGTTTTTCCATGTCTCTTTGATCCGTAGCAGACTGGATCGCTCCGGAGCCTAAAAAGAGCAGATTTTTGAAAATTGAATGGTTCAGTGCATGAAAAAGAGCTGCTGTCATTGCCAAGGCCGAAGCAGCAGTCATACCGTAAATTTTAAAAGCCATGGATAGCCCAATCCCTATAAAGACAATGCCAATATTTTCAATCGTATGATAGGCAAGTAGTCTTTTTATATCATGCTGCATCAGTGCATAAAGGACCCCAGCGACTGTGGAAATCCCAGCAATGATCAGAATCAGGATGCTCCACCATTTTTCTTGGAATGGAAGCAGGTCAAAAACAATTCGAATAAACCCATAAACGGCCACTTTCGTCATTACACCACTCATGAGAGCTGACACATGGCTTGGAGCTGCAGGATGAGCTTTCGGCAACCAAACATGAAGAGGCACAAGGCCCGCTTTCGATCCTGCTCCCAATAAAGCAAGTAAAAAGATAAGGGAAGCTAACTTTCCATCCATATTTACCTTACCCATCTGATCAAAACAGTAGGATTTAGAAGGAGCAGCGATGAGACTCAAGGCAAAAAGCAAAGCAAATGTTCCAAGAGAAGCCATCAAAATATAAATAAAGCCTGCCTCAGCTGTTTCTTTGTGCTGATGAGAAGACATGACCAATGCCCATGAAGATAAGGACATCAATTCCCAGAAAAAAAGGAAACTAAAGGCATCAGCTGCAAGGAGGACCATATTCATCGAACCCAAGAAAATAATGTAAAAAGGAAGGATTCTTGACTGTTCGGATGTATGAGAACCATATCCGATGCCATAAAATGAAGAGATGAAAGATCCAAGATTAACGATCAAAAGGAAAAAGCTAGCTAAGGCATCGATTTTAAAGTGGGCACCCGTCGTTGGTAGGCCAAGAGGAAAGCTTATGGACTGACTAGATTGACCAGAGAGAAGAAAAGAAAGAGAACATAGTAAGCCAAACCCTGAATAACAAGCACTTAGCCAATAGGTAAATCTAAAATTGTTCTTTGCAAGAACGACAAAAGAAATATAAAAAATAAAAATAAAGAGTAATCCCTTAAGGAGATATTCGTTCATTTCTGGCTAGAGGCTCGATTTTAACCCAATGGACTTCTACAAAGAATCCTTTCGCCTTTTAACAGAAAGTATGCAGCGAGAATAAAAGGTGAAATAAAGAAAAGAAGCTAGTGTATACATTTTTAGAGAAGATAGATCAATCATGGAAACTTTGCAATAAAAAATAAACTAATATTACAAACATTTCCTAATATAGCTAATCTTTATTAACAGAATGCTTATAATCTAATAATAGCAATATACTATTTTTAAAAATTTTATTTATTCACATGTTATTCATTTCTAATAATTTATTTAATAAAAATTAAAATAAATAAATATAATATACTTTTTAAATAAAAAAATATAACAAACATTATTTAATATTATTTTAATATTATGATTATTTTTCTTTTAGGTAATCTCCATTCGATACTCGAAAAAAAATTTGCTTGCTTATAATGGCTAGATTTTATTTTACAAGTGATTAAAAAAGTTTATTGTTGGATTCGAGATAAGGATAAACAATACTTTGAGAAGCTCAATCAACTAGCTAACACGTATTCTATCCAACTTCTCAATATTAGGGAACATAGACAAGAGGTTATTTCAAAGCTTTACCCAATACCCTCCCCTAAAGAGTACGATGGACTTCTACTGACGGGAGGAGAGGATATCTCAAGAGAATATCAAGAACAGTATAGTAATATAGATGGGGAAGATCCTTCTCAGATAATTTCTCCCAATTTCCAACGTGATAAATGGGAGTTTGCACTACTTGAGCAAACCCTTGACAAAGGCAAGCCAGTACTTTGCATTTGCCGTGGAATCCAGCTGCTTAATATTTTCCTAGGTGGAAGTCTTTCTCTAAACATTTCCGGTCATAATGAACCCATATTCTATGACCAAAACCTGCAAGAGCTGACTGTCGAAAAAAATGCTACTTTCCAATTCCAAGCTGTCAATAGTTCACATCACCAGGCTATAAAGAGAATTGCTGAAGGACTCTCGATAGAAGCCCGAGCGAAATATGATGGAATTATCGAACAGGTAAGGCTTAAGTCTTATCCTTTTTGTATTGGTGTCCAATACCATCCGGAAAGAGATTTAGTCTATTATGGGCCGGTTTTCCAAGCTTTCTTTAAAGCTCTCTAATGAGCAAATGGTAATTAGAGAACAGTCCCGTCTCCTCTCCTGTTTTGTTCGTCGATAGTCGGATAATCTGTGTACCCTTTTTCTTCTCCTCCATAAAATGTGGAAGGATCTGGTACATTCAATAAAGCTCCACGCCGAAACCGTTCCGGTAAATCAGGATTAGCAATAAACAGCCGACCAAAAGCAATAGCATCGGCAATCCCTGAAGCAATGGTCGATTCAGCTCGCTCAGCCGTATAACCACTACAAAAAACTAATACATTTGGGAAAGATTCACGGAAAGCCTTCCGTTCTTCATCTGTTAGAGGTTGCCCTTCTGCCCAATCTGGCTCAACAATGTGAAGATAGGCAATAGAACGCTTTCCAAGTTCAGAGGCAACATACAAATTTGTCTCCATGCTCCCTTCTACTGTCATATCACAAAAAATTCCCTTCGGAGAAAGACGCACCCCTACCCGTTTGTTTCCTATAGCCTCACAAACCGCATCGACCACTTCGAGCACGAAACGTGCCCTATTCTGAAGAGATCCCCCATATTGATCTTTTCTTTGATTTGCTCGAATATCGAGAAACTGATTGGGCAGGTATCCATTAGCACAATGGATTTCGACTAAATCAAAACCAGCTCTCATGGCTCGTTTTGCAGCTGCTGCATACTCGCCAATGATCCGATGAATTTCTGGAATAGAAAGTTCTCTTGGAACATCCGGATCTACCTGAGCCGGAGTACCATCGGGCAATAAAACAAAACATTTAGAATTTTTTGCCTGAATAGGCGAAGGAGCAACGGGAGGTTTTCCTCCTTCTTGAAGTAGATGATGAGAGATTCTCCCAACATGCCAAAGTTGTAAGGCGATTTTTCCTCCAGCCTGATGAACCGCTTCCACAACTCGACGCCAACCTTCCTCCTGAGCATCCGTGTAGATACCAGGAGTCCATATGTATCCTTGCCCTTCTTTACTGATCTGCGTGGCTTCGGTAATAATGAGTCCCGCAGAGGCCCGCTGAGCATAATATTTAGCCATTAATTCTGTAGGAACATCCCCAGGTTGCCCTGCCCGACATCGAGTCATTGGAGCCATCCAGATTCGATTTACTACGGTTATCTCTCCAACAACCAAAGGTTTGAATAAGTGCTTTAATGCATTCATAAGAATCTCTTTTCTTTTTGATAGACATGTTAAGAAAATCTAAAGCAGCAAAGTTCTCAGGAGAAAGTAACCTCCTCCATTGCTTCAAAATCATTACTTATTCCTCTTCAAAAGAAATGAAGCAACTTTTCTGCTTCTTTGTGGACGATCTTAGAGAAGGATCTATCACTAGATCCTCCAAAGCTTACAGAGTAGCGGTTTCGCAGCTGACAAATTCTTCAGGTTAATCGTCTTTTTTTCGTAGCGATTAATGCTCAAATACATATATATTATCGTTAAGTGAGTTTATTCTTTTGTCAATAGTTCAAGCCCTTTTCCCACGGTTTAAAACTTTCATAGGTTAGAAATAAAACATTTTCTTTTTCTTTGTCGAACTTTTGAGGGTCAATTCCAGAAAAGCCTATTGGTAAGAAGCAACTTCTCTTTAAAGAGTGCCTTTTCTTTTTTTAGCTGCTATGAATATTTTGGAAAACCCATGGTTTTTTATTTCCCTCTGGATGGGCGGGGCTTTTTCTGCAGCGCTCTTGGCGATCCGATTGAAAATCCCTGTTGCTCTGGCTGAAATTCTTATGGGAGCTGTTCTAAGTCATTTTTTAGGTCTTTCCAATCCAACAGAATGGATGAATTTTTTGTCTAAGCTAGGGGCTACAATGCTCTGTTTTATTGCTGGTACAGAAATCGAACCTGAATATTTCAAAGAATCGTGGAAAAAAAACATGTTTTCGGGATTAAGCTCCTTTTTGTTTCCTTTCTTGGCCATTGCCCTTTTTTCCCACTACTTGCTACATTGGAAAACTGCTCAATGTATTATTGCTGGTATTGCTCTTGGGACCACTTCCATTGCCATCATATATACTTCCCTTGTTGAAAGAGGCATAGAAAACAGCTCATTAGGCAAGACTCTTTTATCCAGCTGCTTTATTACGGATTTTGGTTCAGTTTTAGCTCTCGGCATTTTTTTTACACATTGGGATCTTTCCTCGATTATTTTCGGAATAATTGCTCTCATAATCCTATGGCTTTTCCCAAAATTTCTTAGATTCCTTCTTGCTTTTCTTAAGAAAAGTCCAGTAAGCGAACCAGAAATAAAATTTGTCTTTCTCATGCTCAGTCTTCTAGGATTTTTGGCTACAATGGCTAAAACCGAACCGGTACTTCCGGCTTTTGTTTTGGGTATTCTTTCAGCTAATAGTTTCTCAAAAGACAGGTTATTACGCAGAAGACTCAGAGCAGTCGCTTACAGCATACTAACTCCATTTTTTTTTATGAAAAGCGGCTTTCACATTTCACTTCATGCGTTAATTTTTGGTTTCTTCCCCATCCTCCTCCTTACCCTGATTAAAACATGCTTCAAGCTGTTTGGCCTATTTCCTTATCTGATACTTGAAAAGCATTCGATTAAAGAAAGTCTTTATGGATCACTTCTTGCAACCGGTGGATTGACATTTGGACTGATTGCTGCCCATTATGGGATACAGAATAAAATATTGAATAGAGAAGAATATTCCATTATTACCATTGCTACTCTTGTTAGCACCCTTATTCCTATGTTATTAGCCGGCCTGATTGTTCCCAAAGCCATAGTTATTGCAGAAAAGAAAAAGGAAGAAGTTCTCCTTAAAAAAGAAATCGGCGAATACGAAGAAGAAGGCTAAAATTGTATTTTTTTTCTCTTCAGAAGCCTGTCAATAGGGAGGTGCTTTGGATGGCAAGCGGTTCAGAAAGTAAAGCGCTGGCATGCCTTTTTGAAAATTGTTGTTCTGCCCAAGCTTCCTCTTCAATAAATTATTGAAAACGTACCGAAAGATTCCATGCTTAGTCTAGAAAACATTCGAAAAATCTAAGAGATCCAGATTCAGGCTACTAATAAATATGGCTTCCAATCTCGTTCTTTTTCCTAATAGCACCTATAATTGCTTGAGGTGATTCATGCAAAATTTTCCTCAAAAGCGCGAAGGCTTTTCTAATTAAATGAACTACTCCATCCAAGCCTGACGGCTCTGGGATGGAGTTTCGCGCTTCCCTGCGGGCAGTTTCACCGGAGTATGCTCGGCTCGCGGACTTCCAGCCCGCAGCGAGGTTCCATCCGGCCAGAGCTTCCCGCTCCACGCATGGATCGGTTCCCGTCCATTCCTTTCCGTATACAACGACCTTCGGCCCCGGAAAGGCGAAGCCGTGATCCTTCTCCCATTTCGCCAAGCCCCAGTCGAGAAGCCCGAGCGCCGAGTTCTCGTCCCGATGGCAGGACGCTCCGCATGCGCACTCATGCCACCGGTCGCCGAGGGTCTTTTTCACGACGCCGCCGCATCGGTGGCATCTCTGGCTTGGCTTCAACGTCCTCGCCTGTGCTTCCAGGTATCCGATACCAGCCTCTTCCGCTTTGTATCCGACCATCGCCCCGAAAGCTCCGAACGATGCGTCCAACATCTCTCGATTCAGCCCGGCTTTTTGCCGCACACGTTTCCCGGGCTTTTTCCGGCTGCCCCGGGCCGAAGCCGTCATCCTTTTCGGCTCCAGCTCCTCCGTGATCAACAGTCCGCTGCGTCTCACCATCGCGGCGCTCTGCTTGTGCAGGAAATCCTTCCTGACGTTCGCCACCTTGGCGTGCATCCGGGCGAGCAGCTCGTACTGCTTGCGCAACCTCTTGGAAATGCGAAATCCCTTCCGTTTCCCGTGCTTGCGGATCGCCGCCTCCATCTTGCGGGAGATCGTCCGCCCGAGCTTCCTGAGCTTCTTAAGCGCCTTGCGCAGATGGCGCGGATTGGCGACCTCGGAAACGTCCGGCTCGCTCTTTCCCGGCTCCAACCTGGCGCTGGTCAGGAACCGCTCCGTGCCCAGGTCGAAAGCCTCGGCTCCACAGCCATGCTCCCGCGCCGGCCGGCAGCGCATCGTGACCGACGCATGCCATCGGCCGCCGGAAAGAAAGATCTCGCATGTCCTGGGTTCTCCGGGAGTACGGGCCTTGCCCCGGATCGGGATCTCCCCAATGCCGGAGAGACGAAGCTTCAGGTGAGCGCTTCGCTCTCTGGCGATCAGCTGCCAGTCACCTTCGTGCTGCTTGAAGCCGAAACCGCTGATTCACCCTGCCTGCTTGAAACGCGGGCATCCCGGCTTTTCGCCTTGCCGGATGCGGCGGAAGAACGCCTGAAAGGCGAGATCCAACCTCTTGAGCGTTACCTGGGCGGATTGAGCGTTGATCGAGGCGAGAAGCGCGCTGCAGGAACGGAGTTCGGTGAGCCATCAGCACTGCTCGACGAAACCGATGCGCCGCTTTTCCTCCTTCCACGCCCGCCTGCGCTCCTCCAAAGCTAGGTTCCAGAGGAAGCAATGGACCCACCGAGTCCGCAAAAGCTCATCCCGGACGGTCTTGGATGGATAGAGCCGGTAGGTGACCTTGCGCTCGACCGGGCCCAGAACGGGAAGACCAGCGGGTGATGCGATCATCATGAGGCGACGCTGGACAGTGGCCAGCAATATGGTCTATCATTTAGTGCAATGACAGGTCAAGTGCGTTTGCACCTTCTCCATCACTGCGTTTACGCGCTGCACTACCATTTAGTTCTTGTCACAAAATACCGCCGCAAGGCGCTCACCCGCCCCATGCTTGACCGGTTGCGTGCTATTGCGGAAATGCGCTGGGAGGGATGGGGCGGACAGCTGCTTGAGTGCAACGGAGAATCTGACCACGTTCACTTGCTGGTTGCCTTGCCACCCAATCTTGGACTCAGCCGCTTCCTGAACAATCTCAAGACAACTTCTTCCAGGCTTCTCCGCAGAGAGTTTGCCACAACGGTCGCCCGTTTCTATCGTAAGGCAGTTCTTTGGAGCCGTTCCTACTGCGTTATCACGTGCGGGGGCGCCCCATTAACCGTCCTCAAACAGTACATCGAACGGCAAGAAACGCCGGAATAGGGCGGCCTTCACCACCAGCCAAGTCCAAGGCTCTGGCTGGAGCACTGGCCGCCAGAGAGGGTAGATGACTAAGTGGTTAGTTTAAAAATCAAATTAGAGAAAATGTTGATAGTTCCTTTCTTATCACCTCGCCATAGTTTCTGCTATTACTTAGGCTTCAATTCTATTTACGATTTCATCAGCGATCGCCAATGAAGCTGTTGCTCCAGGACTAGGAGCATTAAGAAGATGAAGCACTCCTTCATCTTTAACAAACAAAAAGTCATTGACAAGTTTCCCATCGGGGAAGAGGGCTTGAGCCCGAATTCCAACAGCTCCTGCAATCAAGTCTTGTTCTTGAATTTCTGGTACCAACTTTTGGATCGCCTTGCAAAAAAGGCTTTTCCTTTTTGATCTTTTCCACTCTTCCCATGCTGCAAGAGGATATCGTTTTAAAAAATTCCATAATCCTTGATAAGATAAGATTTCATAGGTATCCCTCCAATCGAAGCTGCCTTTAGAGTAGCCCTCTCTTGAAAAAGAGAGAACGGCATTTGGCCCTGCTTCAACTTTTCCATTAATCATTCGGGTCAGATGAACACCCAAAAAAGGAAAACGAGGATCTGGAACAGGATAGATCAAATTTTTAACAAGGTATTTCCTATGCTCTTTGATTTCGAAATATTCTCCTCTAAAAGGAACAATTCGAATGGGACAATGCCCCATTGCTAAACGGCATATTCTATCGCAATAAAGCCCGGCACAATTGACTAGAAAAGAAGTCAAAAAATTTCCTCCCACTGTTCTGACATTCCACGACCTACCTTTTTTCTTAATGTCAACCACCTTGGCTTCCCGAAAGATTTCCCCTCCCATGAGTTCAATTTTAGTAGCAAGCACCTGACAGACTTGCCTATAATCCACAATTCCTTCTTCTGGAACGTAAATTGAAGCAATTCCGCTGGCAAAAGGTTCAATTTTTTTCATCTCTTTGGAATCTAGAATTTGTAATCCAACAAGACCATTCGCATCCCCTTGCTTTTTTAGTCGATGGAGTTCAGAGAGTTCCGCCTCTTCTTTAGCAACGACCAATTTTCCACAAATTTCATGAGCAATCCCATTTTCCCGACAAAAAGAAACCATCTGTCTGATGCCATCGACAGCGAGTTTGGCTTTAAGACTACCAACTGCGTAATAAAGCCCAGCATGGAGCACCCCACTATTATGGCTGCTTTGGTGTTGTCCTACTTCTTTTTCTTTTTCTAGAATTATAAGAGAAGAAACTTTCTTGGATCGCAGAAGCTTATAGCCCAAAGCCAGGCCAATGATACCCCCACCAATAATTATTATTGGGTAGTCATTTTTCATTCGATATATCTTTTTAGAGCGCAGCAAAAAGAAATCAAACCGTCGCTAATTCAAAAATCCAATCGTTTGTTGTTTTTCAAGAAAACCATAGCTCCGTTTTATTTTCTCAAAATCAATCTTCTTCCTTTTCTACCGAAGAAACCATCCAGTTTCCACTCTAGCTTCCATTCGTGTAAAAGCCGCTCTTTTAACATGGCTTTCTTTTAAGATAAATTTAGTAATTCTCAATAGCATAAGTGATATAATCATCCCAAAATCGTTTTTCAGACCACTCTGGAACGTCGAAATGAGCCGGTTGGAAATTGACTCGCATGTAAGGTTCAGTATACGTCTTTTGTTCCTTAAGTTCTACAGCGCAATGCCAGCCAGTTCGGTTGCTAACTTCTCTAGAAACCCTAAGGGCAAAAGCCCCTTGGGATTCTATAAAATAACTTGGATTGGCTTTACAATATTTTTGCTTTTCGGCATGCATCTTTTCGATAAACCGGCAATAACAATGAGCAAGAAGATCACAAGGAATATTATCACGAATATAGTTTGGGGTTTGGACAATAGCCGTTTTTTTTCTTTTCCAATTTTCGATAAGATAAAAAGTAAACCTTTTTTCTTCAAAGATCCCAAATGGGTTAGGAATAACGAATTTTCCTAGAGTAAGCCCATAAACAGTTGCATAATAATTAAAGACTTCTGCAGTTAAGCCCTTAGAAAGTCCATAAGGAGAGAAAGCTCTTAAAGGGCTGTCACCTATGCCTTCATTTGGTTCAAAGACCGAACCGGTAAGAATGATTGTACCAACGCCATGCTCCTTACAAAGGCTAAGGACTTCCTGGATATGCTTCGTATTGTTTTCCAAGGCAAAAAGCCAATCAAAGTTTTCACTTTTGTAGTCTTTAACATAGGCCCCATGATGACAAAGAACATCGAATGTTTTGGTTTTTAAAAGGTTCCGTCCTTTTTCTGAACCAAAAGGGGCTTCCTCTACAAAATCCATGTGCACAGAAAGGTAATCTATTCTTTTTTTTCTTATTCCCTCATAGTCATTTCTTTTTTTAGTGAGCACACCTACTACCTCATGCCCTCTTTCCAAAAGGATTTTGCAGAACCAGAATCCTGTGAAAGAACTTCCTCCCGTAAACAAAATTTTCATTGGAGGACTCTATGCCTGTCTAAGTCAGGATAACTTTTGTCTTTTTCTGAAATAACTAGAGGCTCAAAAGGCCATGGAATATTTAAAGCTGGATCATTATACCGAATTCCCCTTTCATATTCAGGAGCATAAAATTCTCCCACTAAATAAAAGGCTTCTGTGTTATCCATTAATGTCAAAAATCCATGCGCAAACCCTTTAGGAACAAAGAGCATCCGTCTGTTTTCCTCATTGAGTTCACAGGAATAATGACAGAGAAAAGTTTTAGACTCCGGACGCAAATCAACAATGACATCCCATAAAGCCCCACGAATACACCGGATGACTTTGGTTTCCGCCTTGGGAAAAATTTGATAATGCAGACCTCGTAGGGTTCCTCTTTTTAAACTGAAAGAAGTGTTGATCTGCACAATAGTTGGATCAAGACCATGTCTTGTATACTCGTTTTTGCAAAAAAACCGTGCAAAAAAACCTCTTGGGTCTTCCTTTTTTTCAAGATCGATCAAATAAGCCCCATCTAGTGGAAGTGGAACAAATTTCATAGGAACAAAATTATTTCATCAACTTCTTTTTTAGCCTCCGTAACCGGACAAATCGATCAGACTCAAAATCTTCCTTGGAAAATTTCTTTTTTACCATTGATTCATAGAGCTCTTCTAAGCCTCTATCCAGAGAATAATCAAGCTTAAAATCAGGC
The DNA here is from genome assembly GCF_949774925.1 of Candidatus Methylacidiphilum fumarolicum. GTDB lineage: Bacteria > Verrucomicrobiota > Verrucomicrobiia > Methylacidiphilales > Methylacidiphilaceae > Methylacidiphilum > Methylacidiphilum fumarolicum. The sequence goes on along the minus strand of NZ_OX458932.1, from coordinate 748,830 downwards.
AGTGTTTTGGAGAGTTTATCAAAAGATACTCTATAATTTCTTGGGTCAGCTCCAACCTCTCCCGTATACACCACTTCGGCTTGTGGCACTAACTGCTTGACCTTATCAACAATCTGTCTGACCTGATAGTTCTCTTCGTTCCCTCCTATATTAATTGCTTGATTATGAATTTTCTCTCTCGGAGCCTGGATAAGTGCAATAAACGCTCGCGCAATATCTTTACAATGAACGAGGGGTCTCCAAGGGGTTCCATCGCTCAAAACCCTAATCTGCTTCAAGGCCAAAGCACAGGCGAGCAGATTATTGGCCACAAGATCAATCCTTAGCATCGGAGAATAACCAAAAGCCGTTGCGTTTCTTAAGAAAACAGGGGAAAAAGAGGCATCTGCCAGTTGCGATATCTCTTTTTCAGCTTCCACTTTGGATTGTGCATAAGCCGATACAGGATTAAAAGGAGCCGTTTCATCTAAATCTAAAGAACCGGCTTTCCCATAAACTGAACAACTCCCTGCATATAGAAATAACGGGATACCAGCTTTTTTAGCTTTTTTAGCTAAAGCAACCGACCCATCACGGTTTATACGATAAGTAAGTTTCTCATCAAGTTCTCCCATGGGATCGTTGGATATAGCAGCCAGATGGCAGATGACATCAATGCCTTCAAGCTTTCTTTCGTCAATCGACAAAAAATCCATCTCCCATTGTTCATCAGCTGGCACAATAGAATCCCAATGGCAGCCTTCAAAAAATCCAATATCACACCCTATAACTTCAAAGCCATATTCTTTACATAGGGAAACCAGATGCGCCCCTATATAGCCTTTATTACCAGTGATTAGAACTTTTTTCATATGGACCTATTTTTTGGTCAACCAGGGGGTATTGCCTTCCTCGACCATTTTAACAAGAATGTCTCTATCTCTCTGTGTATCCATACACGCCCAAAACCCTTTGTGCTTGTAGACTTTCAGTTCCCCATCTCTAGCCAAATTAAAAAGGGGAGCTCGCTCAAGGATACAGTTTTCATCTTCGGATAAATAAGAAAGAAATTCTCGTCTGAAAAAGAAATATCCTCCATTAATCCAATCGTTTTCGAAGTCAGGTTTTTCTCGGAAACAAATAACCTGATCTCCATCCACTTCCAGTTCCCCAAACCTGGAGGGTGGATTGACTCCTAGAATGGTACCAATTTTTTTGTGGTTAAGATGAAAGTAAAATTCATCAGCAAGATTCACATCGGTCAACCCATCTCCATAAGTCACTCCAAAATATTCGGAATCACCCACATACTTTTTTGCTGCTTGAGCAATCCGACTTCCCGTCATGGACCTTTCTCCCGTGTAAGCCATGGTAATTTCCCAATCAATCTGCTCGATGCTTTCGTGGATAACCGTCTTATTGTTCTTTAAATTGATTGTGCAATCATTGTTGAAAGAAAAAAAATTGTGGAAATAACTTTTGATCATTTCAGATTTATATCCCAAACAAAGGATAAACCTTCTGAAGCCAAACTTAGAATAACTTTGCAAAATATGCCAAAGGATAGGATGCTTGCCAATTGTTACCATGGGTTTTGGTCTAAACTCCGTTTCTTCCCTTAATCGTGTCCCCATTCCTCCACACAACACAAAAATAGGAATTTGGCTTAAGTTCATGGAAAAATTTCTAAAGCTTGTATTATTTCTGAAAATGCTTTTTCTTTGCAACCACTTTTTTTCTTAGCTACTTTTTTTCCTTTCCATTGTCAGCATTCCTGTATTAACGATTTTTCCTCCTCCTGATCCTTCAGTTTTATCCCCTCCGTCGGATAGTGCACTAGCCAGAGCTCTTGGTTTGACTGGTGGGGAAGGCCATCCTATTCCTCTGCCTCTTGCTATTCGATATCCTCTTTGAGTACGGTTAATGGGGCTTTCCCGCACCTGATAACCCAGTATGAACGGCTCCAAAAAACTTGGCTTACGAGAGAAACGGACGACCATAGTGGTATACTCTCTGCGGAGAAGCCAGAAAGAAGTTGTCTTGAGACTCTTCACCAAGCGGCTGATTTCATGATTTGCTGGCAAAGCAAGCAGCAAGTGAAGATGATCCGATTCTCCGCTTAACTCAAATAACTGCTGCCCCATCCTTCCCAGCGCATGGCCGCAATAGCACGTACACGGGCAAGAATTGGGCGAGTGAGCGCCTTGCGGGGTGTTTTGTTACAAGCACTAAATGGTAATGCAACACGTCAACGTAGTAAGGTAGAAAGTGTCAACGCACTGGACCTGTCATTGCACTAAATGGCCACTATCCAGCGTTGCCTCATGAGGATTGCCTCACACGCTGGTCTTCCCTTTCTAGGCCCCGTTGAGCGCTAGGTTACCTACTAGTACTATCCTTCCAAAACCGTACGGGATGAACTTTTTCAGACTTGCTTGGGGTGGTCGCTTCCTCTGGAGCCTAACACTTGAGGAGTGCAGGCAAGCGGAGAAAGTGGAAAAGCAAAGCATCGGTTTGACCGAGCAGTGCCGATTGTCTCACCGATCTTCGCTTCCACAGTGCGCTCCTCTCCTTGATCAATGCTCAATCTGTCCAGATAACACTCAAGAGTCTCAATTTCGCCCTCCAGGCGTACGTCCGTCGCATCCGGTAAGGCGAAAAGCCTGGTTTTTCCCACTTCAAGCAGGCAGGCCGATTCAGCGGCTCTGGCTTCCAGCAGGTCAGTGGCGGCTGCCGCCCAGAGCGTTTGCTCTAACCGCCTGCGGTCCGACATGATAATTGCAGTGTCTAACTAGTTTTTGCATGAACGACATCGAACGAATGGAATTAGAATCTGTGCGAGACCAATTCGCGCATGTAAAAGGCGAATGTTTTAATCTCTCTCGCGCAATCATCTGCCTCATGAGAGCGGATGGGTTCTTGCCCCTTGAGTATGGCACAACCAAAGAGCGGGTGCTTAATGAAATGAAGGAGCGTTCACAAGCAGTCATGCGATAAGCCAACCAACGGCCCGGAAAAAATTTATGGCAAAGCGAGATCTGAGGAAATGGCTCGAAGAGGAATCGAAAAGAGAATCAGATTCTGTTTTCTGAACAGATCGGTTGGATGGCAACGATATGGATGGATATTGCGAAGAGTTTTCAATGAGGTACAATGATCTAGACGCATACAGGAGAGAGTTACGTCCCGCATCGAAGGCGTCAGGAGTGTCGGAGGCATTAGTGCGGCGGTTCTGCGCGGCCTCTCTAATTGGCACCACTGCTCCAAAATGTACAACAGGGTCAAATTCTAAGATCCTGTGGAAGTGTGAGCCACATTCTGACTGAAATCGCACGAGTATTGTGAGGCAGACCCGGACGCTATAGCCGCGCTGGCGGAATGGAAACTAGCAGAACAAAAGCATCAAAGGTCTTGACGAACTGCTGTGGCGAGTGACTTGAATGGAATGGTTCCCCCCGCTACCAAAAAGCCAAAGAAATGCGGTCGGAAAATTGCACCGTCACGGTCAAAGGACAAAACGCCAAAGTCACGTTGCTGAATGGAGAAACATTCAACGCATTGGCACTAGGGTCTTTGAGTTCTGGCAAAGAAAAACGAATTGAACTCAGAAAAAAAGAGTGTTCAAAGAAAGAGCCTGCTCGAAGAGGTAAATAGACTATTGCCCGACTATTCGTTTCAGTCGATCGATGACGAGTATTGGCGGCTCAAATCAAGCGCGAAGGCCAAACGCATCTGATTTCCGAATCACTCAAAGGAGCTGGTTAGGAAAAGCACGACGTTCCGTCAGGATTGACGAAACCTCCCTCGTCAGCGCGTTGAGATGCTGACGGCTCGGGAAGAATGGGGCCTGGCCTTCCTTTTTCGCGACTCAACGAGTGGTGACTGACGACTGGCTCATCCTGGAAAATCGAAAAACTATTTGCATTCTGAGGTTGGTCAAAGCTTATGAAAACGTAGTGGGAGAAATGCCGGTCGCGTGCAAACCCTAGTTGGACAGAGCACTTCCAATCCTCTAGCATATTTTGCATAAGCGAATTAGATAGGACGTTTAGCCACGTCAATCGAACGTTGAGTGCGTAAACGATGGCTTGGAAGAGGAAGAGGTCATTAAGGTTGGTTGGTCGAGTGGATTGCGTTTTGATGACAACACTATATACTATTAAGTGGTTATATTGAGGATCGGAAAGATACTATGCGCCCATTGCTCGCGTTTGAGCTTCATCGCAACGCAGAGGAATCGGTCCGACGCGTGAGCTTGACTGTCCCTATAATTTGACTATGTGTCCCACTCACCAATCATTCTGTGCAGCACTGACTGATCTCAGCAAAGAGCAAATCCGTCAAGCCGGGCAGAGATACACGCCAGGAATGGATACTAATGCACCAAATATCCGGATTCACTCACTCTTCACTGCGATCCAGAACCTCGCCTGTGGAGAGGCTGCTCTTGCTAGATTTCAGTCGATGCTGGATGAATTTTCCAAGGCTTGGCGTCGCGCCAAATACTACAGTCAGAAGCCCGACGCAATTCAGATACGAGTGGAGAATGCTCGCGCGTTCTTGCCACTGTTGATGTATCGCCTGCGCGCGCGTGACACAGGGGCGGCGGAAGAGTGGTCGAAGCTCCTCTCCGACATTGAAGTCGACTTAATGGCGGATATGAAGCGCTGGCGTGCCGAGGAGACGAAGCTGTTGCCGGCCGACAGAGAGAGCGGCTACTCCTCTGTGCATAACACTGTTCGCAACAACTTGATCTCCATCCGCCAATGTCTGGCCATTGTGCATAAGGAGAAGGAATACATCCAGAGTCCAGCGTTCAAAGTTCTGCTTGATCCGCAGCTCCTGGTAATTGGTGAATGGGGCACGGGTAAGACGCATCTGCTGTGCGATGTCACGCAAGATCGGCTCGATCGCGGCCAATCCACCCTTTTTGTTCTGGCCAAAAACTTTCAAGGCAGCGTTGTTGCGGAAATCTGCAAACGACTTGATGCACGCCTCAAGGTAGCGAAGATATTCGACCTACTTGAAGAATTGGCAAGCGAGAGTGATGAGCGGGCGGTTGTCATCCTTGACGGAGTAAACGAAGGCCATCGTCATGAGTGGAGAAAAGCGGTTGCCACTTTTCAAGCACTCGTTGCAGACCGACCGAACATTGGGCTAATCGTCTCGTGCCGAACGCCGTTTGAGTCCATCGCCCTCAAGAAAAAAAACCTCGAGAAATTTCATGTGATCCGTCACGACGGATTCGAAGATCAAGAATTCGATGCTCAGGCGGCCTTCTTTCAATACTACAACTTGCCTTTGCCCGAAGTACCGCTGCTGGACAAAGAATTCTCACGGCCGCTCACACTGAAGCTGATCTGCCAATCATTCCAAGACCTTACAGGAAAGAAGTTGGAACAGGGGTTTACAGGTATCGCCTCGGGTCAAAAGGGAATGACTTATGTCCTCGAGTCATTCGTCAAGCGCGTTGGCAAGCCGATTGAGAAGAAATATGGTCTGAGGCCCAATGGGTGCTGGGAACTACTAAAGGGAAGCGATCAAATCCGCGACAGGAAGCTCTCCGGCTTCGCGCCGTGCATGGCAGAGAATCTGCGGGACTATGTTAGCCGATTGCAGGCAGATCGCATCATCGCAGCCAACTACCAGAAATTGGAACCGTCACGGCGGCGCCAGCTTCTTGACGAGCTACGGACAAACGGCCTCATCGAAGAGGATGCCGTCTGGTATTCAACCAACTCCAGGCATAAATTCCGGGTTGTCTTCCGTCTTCCCTACCAACGATTCAGCGACCACTTGATCGCACGGTATTTGCTGAAGACGCATCTCGATGTTTCTTCGGTTGCAACAATCAAGCGAAGCTTCACTGCCAAATCCCCGCTCGCGCGGATTTTCCAAATGCCCAAAGGATACCAGCGAGTGTACGCAAAACCGAACTTGGCGCAAGCGCTGATTACCGAATTTCCGGAGCGTGCGGGGGAGCGATTGCCGCCTGAGCAGCGAGAACTGTTCTTTGTCTTACCTAAGCGCGCTCAGGATTTGGATGCCTACCGCGACCCATTCATCGAAGGTGTCTTTTGGCGCGCCTCTAAGTCTTTCACCCAGGGTACGCAGGCTCTCATCAATAAATATTTGAACGCTGGGTCGCTGGTCTGGGAACGAATGGTTGATGCCTTGGCAGCCGTCTCGATCAAGCCAAAGCATCCGTGCAGCGCCCGGCATCTATATGATTTCCTGGCGCGCTACCCGATGGCGGAACGCGATCTTAAGTGGTCTGAATACCTTCGGAGACGGCACACATCGCCCACCATTCACCGGTTACTGACCTGGGTAGAGAAGCTCGACGCGGTAAAAATGACGGAGTGCTCTGTGACGGAGGTCGTTCCATTGCTTTCCCTAGTCCTTACAACGGTCGTTCGCCGCGACCGCGACCTAGCCACAAAGGCGCTTGTGTTGATCGGCGAAAAGTTTCCCAAAGAGCTGTTCACCCACGTCGTGACGAGCCTCGGATTCAATGATCCCTATGTGCCGGAACGCATGTTAGCGGCTGCGTACGGGACGACGTTGTCTTTGGTGGACTCGGAAGAGGCACCGACGTTTCGACCCTTACTCGGGGATTTTGCGAACACCCTGTACGAAGAGATGTTCGGACCTGGTGCGCGCTACGCAACCCACCACACTCTGATGAGGGACTACGCGCTTGGTATCATTCAGATCGCCCAGCGCGCGGGTGTCGTTGCGCTACCCAAAGCCGCTAGCCGATATCTTGCGCCGCCGTTTCCGAACACACCTTCACCATTTGCAAGTGACGGCACGCCTGATCCAGCTGTGAAAGAAGCTATTGGTCAAGCCATTCGTATGGATTTTGGCAACTATACGATAGGACGCTTGATTTCCAATCGGGAGAACTACGACTGTAAGAACACAGATTATGTCCAGGTTCTTGCGAAGATCGAGCGACGCATTTTCGACTTGGGGTACCGAGCAGATCGGTTCAAAGAAGCCGATATGGAGATCTACGATGCGTCATGGAATGCACGCGACCAGGAGAAGGTGGATCGGTACGGAAAGAAGTACTCGTGGATTGCCTATTTCGAGATGTGGGGCGAGCGAGAAGCTGCAAGAAAGTTGCCGGATTGGAGCATCGGAGAGAGAACGCCAGATTGCTCAATTGATCCAAGTTTTCCGAAGCGACCGCCCGGCTGGACGCCTCCAATCCCTGATCTGTTTGGCGACCCGGGTGTTGCCACCGAATCCTGGGTCGAGAGCAGTTTCATACCGAACTGGCGTCCACTGCTCGTGGTTCCTGAGATCAACGGACACCCCGGTGATTGGGTGCTTGTGCAAGGGTTTATCTACGGTGTTGACGAGAGTCATGATCGAGAGCTCTTTGCCTCCTTGCGCGGAGTCTTCGTTGCACAAAGAGATGTGGCCAGCTTTAGAGCGAAGTTTCTTGCGGTGGAGTACCCCGGGAGTAACGCAATCCCCAAAGGAGCAACTGAATATTATCTCTACGCGGGGGAGGCTGGTCGCCGTCAAAACTATGCGCGGCAGCTATACCAGCGGAACGGCCGGTACCGTCCACAAATCGCGGAGGCGTTCGACCGACACGTGCCTATGTTTCTGAAAGAGAAGACTGCGCCCGACACCGTCAAGACTGGATCGACGTCTGACGAAGCAATAGAGACGGACATTCCATTAGGCTCGATTCCGAAGCGCCACGTCCCAGGCATCCGCGTAGAGATTCCGTACATTCATTTCGGCTGGGAATCATATCCTTCGTCGATTAATGATTTTTCAGATTTCTATCTCCCCGCGCCCAAGTTGATCCAGTGCGCTGGCCTAGCGAGCAAGAATCGCGAGATCGATTTCTACGATACAATGGGCAAAGCCGGGACTCTATATCGTGAGGCCGGGGACGGTTGTAAGGGAAATCAACACAGCTTATTATACGTCCGTGCCGATCTCCTTCGGCGTTACCTGAAAGACACGCGCCAAGCTCTAGCCTGGTGCATTTGGGGCGAACGGGACTGGTTGAAGAAGATGGAAGGTCACGACAAGATCCACGACCCTGTCAGGGAACGGATCTACGAAGCACATGGCCACATTCACCGCGCGTTTTTTCTATGGTCTGTCAAGGACTCGAAGATCATCTAGGACGGTTGCGCGATGTCTACCTTTATTCAGGATGCTGTCATGCGACCATTGGCAACGAATGACCGCTCGGAGTCTGTATCTGCCCTTCACCAAAAAACTCTACAGACATGCTTTGAAAGGTGATGGCACAGATCATGGTTCAATAAACTGGACTCCATCTCATTCCTACCAGAAGCATTCTGAACACGGTCCTCACCGTTTTCACCTACCAACAAATAACAAGCAAGGATTATCAGGGTTTTAGTCCCGGAGGCCATACGTTCCCAACCAGATTTTGCATATAGCCAATCGAAATTTTCTTTTGGGAAAACGCGAAAGGATGCCACTGAGGAGAGGTGGGACTAGACCTTATCGATTGCGGGAAGTGAATGTAAGGCTTGCAAGGGTGTTCGTTTCCTGACTTTTTGCCGCTCTGATGGCATGTCTGCCGGGCACGAACGTCGAGATCCTCTATCCTAAGCAGAGGAAAAGGAAAACAGAGAAGACGGCTGGTACAGTGGTTTGCTGACTTTCAGAGGAAGGACCTTCATCCCTGACAAGGAGGCCCAATTCAGGCTTGAGCCGTCCAAGCTGGCGCATAACACTAGCCCATCTTCCGCAAGTTTTTGACCATTTTGTTGATGTATCAATGACTTATATATATTCGTGTAGGACTAAATAATATTTTTTATTTTCATTATATTGTTGGCATCGTAGTAAGGACTTGTTAGTTAGGTAGACGTGTATTTGCAGGAGGTCCGCACACGCCACAAAGGGAAGATCTATCGATCCTATATTGTCCGAGAGTCCCACCGGGTGGGGAAGCAGGTGAAGGCACGCCGGATCGCCAACGTGACCCGGTTGCCAGAAGAAGCTCGGGAAGTGCTAGCGGCGGCCTTGCAAAAGAAGCGTCTTGTCCCTGTAGAGGGGCTCGAAGCCCAGGAGGCACTTGATTATGGAGGATTGGCCGTTCTCGAAGAAGCCTGGGGTCGCTTTGGCCTCGATGAAGTCTTTGCCAGTATTGGCTCGGAGCGGAAACGAAGGCTTTTGAAGGCAATGATCTTTGGCCGGATTCTCTTTCCTTCCTCGAAGCTGGCCCTTCGGGAGGAAGCGCGGGGGACTCTTCTGGCCAAGGCTTGTGGGCTCGAAGAGAAGGATCTGGAGGAAGACGAGCTCTACCGGGCGATGGATGAGTTGAACGGCTGTTGGAGTGGGATTGAGAAGAAGCTTTACCAAGGAAGTCAGCCGCAGGGGGCGAGCCTGGTGCTCTATGATCTTTCGAGTGTTTACTTCGAAGGGGAGGGCCCTGAGGGACTAGCGCAATATGGCTATAGTCGGGATCACCGGCAGGATCGGCGACAAGTTCTTCTGGCGGTGGCTACGGATGGTCGGGGGATTCCGTTCCATGTGGAAGTGCTGAGAGGGAATCGGGCGGACCGCACGACCTTGACGGGGCTCTTGGTCACGCTCAGACGGAGGTTTGGGATCCAAGAGGCGACCTTCGTCTTCGACGGGGGGATGAGGAGTTGTTGGAACTTGGAGATCCTGACTGGCATGGAGCTGGAGTACGTGACCCGGTCGACTCGGGCCAAGCTTCTGGAGATTCTCAGTCGTCTGCCAGAAGATCGGCAGCTTTGGCTAACGGACCGGACGCGGGTACTGGAGATTGAACAGGAGGGAGTGCGCTATGTCATTGCGGGAGGAGAATGGCGGGCTCAGCGGGACCGCGAACGGCGGCAAAGCCGCATTGCCCAAGCAGAAGAGGTGCTCCTCCAGATCACGAAGGCGACACGCCGAGAGGTGAATCCCGTGAATCTCGGCAGCCGGGTTGGCCGAGCGCTGCAGAGGCTTCAAGCGCACAAATACTTCCAGTACGGCGTCGACGCAAGCGGCCGGTTCTGGTGGAAACTGGATCAGGAGCGGGTCAAGGAAGAAGAGGCGACCGACGGTTGGTATCTCTTGGAGACCAATCTCCCGGCGACCAAGGCTTCGGGCCAGGCGGTGCTCACCCACTATAAGCAGCTAGCTGTGGTCGAAGCCGCCTTCTCGGAGCTCAAGAGCTACCTGGAAGTCCTTCCCGTCTATCACTGGCGACCGGACCGGGTCCGCAACCATGTAAGGATCTGCTTCCTGGCCTTCTGGATAAGTGCGCTGCTCGGAGCCGAATGGGCGGCTAAGGGCTTTACCGAAGAGGTGCCCAAGGTGCTTCGGCGTCTTCAGACGATCCGCTTGGTCAAACTCTCTCTAAAAGGACAACCGCTGATTGGGCTCTTCTCTCAGATTCCCCCTGAGTTGAATGCCCTGCTTCAAAAGCTCGATCTGCTTTCCCTCTTCGCTTCTCCGCCCAAGTGGGCAATGTAGGCAGAACGAAAAATCTATTTCGTTCTGTTGCTATCACTTATGACGCAATTTTGTAGAGTCGAGGAGTGGCGCGGTGCGACGTAGGAGGGCCATAGCGGGGGCTGCCCCTTTCGGTATGACAGTGCCTGAGTATTTCTCCCTACCGTCCGATTCCACTCCCCGCTCGTCAAATCGGATGAGCGGGTTTCCCGCATCCGGCTTTCGGACAAGAGTGGGGCAGGATTACGCCCACGGCAGGCTCCGCGCAAAGTCCACCAGCGAGATAAGAGCCAGTTTCTCCAAGTGATATTGATTCGGGAAACGAGTCCTTCCCTGCCTAGAGATTTTATGCTTTCGACAGAGCCACCGGCGGAGCCGATCCCTCACGTGGCGGTCCACCGCCCGATAGGATCGGCTTACCGATCCAAGCCAGAAGTAGTTCGCCCATCCTTGCAGCCGACAGTTGAGGAACGAGACCCTCTCGGCGCTTTCCTTTCCTTGGGTACTCCAGCAAGTCGCCTCGCTCACGCTGAGGAGAAGCCGTAACACCCGTTTCTTGGAGAGCCGAGTTCCCAGATAGCTACGTCCCGTGATGGGCTGGTAGCAGAGACCAAAGGTCTAGCCGAGAAAGTCGAATCTCTGCTCCGGCACTCGGCAGATCCGGGTCTTTTCCGAGTTTACCCTAAGCCCGATCCGCGTCATGATCTGTTCCATTGATTTTCTTGCTTCCTGGGCGGAGCGGCGGCAGAGAATCACCTAGTCGTCGGCTTACGAAACGATTCGCGCCTTTTACTTTGCTTCCCAGCCTTGCCGCTTCCAGTCCAAAATAAACCGCCTCATATAGAGGTTGGCCAGGAGTGGAGAGAGGGGGGCTCCTTGCGGGGTCCCCCGCCCGCTATCCTTGGCCTGGGTCCGCCGCTGCTTCCTCCCATCCTCGTCTTCTTCTTCGACGGCCATCTCCAACCATGCCTTCAACAGAGCGAGCATCGTCCCGTCGGAGATCCGTCGGGCCAGGCTCTTAAGAAGTGGATCATGGGGAATGCTATCGAAGTAGCCGCAGAGGTCGGCGTCGATCACCTCAGTATAGCCCTTCCTTAGGAGGGCATGCACCTGCTTTACCGCGTCCAGGGCGCTTCGCCCTTCTCGGTAGGCATACTGTTCTTCCGGTAAATCGACCTCGAAGATCGGTGCCAGCACAAGGACCGCTGCCATCTGTGCCACCCGATCCCGGATCGTCGGTACCCCTAAGGGCCTCTGCTTTCCGTCGGGTTGGGAATCCATACCCGCCGAACCGCTTCCGGCATATAGGTCTTGTTGCGGAGTTCCTCCGCCAGTCGATCCAACCAGCCATCCACACCCTCTTCCTCGATCCGCTCAAACCTCTGCCCATCCACTCCGGCCGCTCCGCCGTTCTTCCGGCAGACTACCCAGGCGTGTTCGAGCACGTCCTTGCGGTAGAGCTTGTCGTAGAGAGTATAGAAGCGATAGGTCAGATTTGCCTTCGCTTTCTCCTGCAACGCCATCTGGAGCTTCCAAACACTCTCGGGAGGTTCTAGACTCACTGCCAATCTCCCTGCTCTCGCTCTTTCGGGCGTTTCCCTTGAACTAAGGTCCCTTCCCTCCATCGGCCTTTCTCCGACTTCCCAGGTACTATGGACCTATCCGATTCCCACCTGATTCCGCTCCGTCCCTCGCAGGGCAGCGGTCGGTCCGCCTGGCTCCGCCAGGATCCCAACCGGATGGGTCTCCCGTGTTGATGCATCTCCCTTTGCAAGCATGCCGTCGCCCAATACCCCGGCGGCTTTCCCCAGTGCCTCCATTGCTCTCCTTCCCGGGGAAACATCGGCCTTCGCCTATTTGGCACCAGCTCGGCGTCCGCATTGCCCTTTTCGAGGCTTTGTTCAGCGTTCATTCGCATTACGGCCTGCTTGCTCGCTGACCCGCTTTCCGAGCCTTTTCCCAGGGGCTTCGACCACCAGCGTTGCCGCCAGTAGCCGCCCCAAGCGCTTCCGGCTGGAGCAATAGTTGCCGGATGGGGTTCACTGCCACCCCACTGGGCGATGCACCCTTTCCACGGCGCACGCGGAAGATCAGCTAGCCTTCGGGCAGGTGGTGCCGTACCCAACGAGTATCACATATTTGCGACCCAGCCCTCTGTGAGGGCGGGCCGCCGGGATGAACAACTGGCAGCCAGAAAGCAGGTGTAGCCTGGACACGGGCCAAAGTTGTCTAGCTAAAGCACGGCCTCAAACACCGCCGGTTCGCCGGCGGGTTCTCCACGGGGACTTCCCACAAGCCGTGCATATTAACAAGAAGATCACCCGTTCAGAGGGTTGAGAGTGTCACAACCGAACTGATGCTGCTCATTATGGCATATTCCTCAAGTTGGATAAGAGACTGATGGCTTGTCTTCGAAAAAATTCCTCTAAAGCTACGATATATACGCGATGGAGTTTCTTGCAGGCATTTTACCAATATCACCTTTCCTCGACCTCCTAATATAACTCCCCGGACAAGACCATGCTGGCTAGTCTCTAAGCGGGAAGAATTTTTTTTTCATCCAAAGCATCTTCAACATCTTACTCCAAGATGTGGCTAGCATTTTGGTTTCGCTTGATAGGAATCGTCCCAACAGCAACGCTAATAGCAACCTATCTCACATGCTTTATTGATTCCTAGGAAATACAAATAAGGATAGAAGATTTTCTTCGAACCGTTTAGGATCACAATCAATTTTGACCTTGTTGAGCGCGCTCTCTCTTATCTTTTTCCATAAGAATGCATCTTGATAAAGTTTTTCACAACAGACAGCAAAATCTTCTGGAGAATCAGCAGCAAGCAATTCTTCTCCTGGGATCCATGCGAGTTGCTTAGCTAAAAGCTGGCTTGCCACAACCGGCAAGCCATAGGAAGCTGCTTCATGCACTTTCATTGGAATTCCAGCTGCATAACGGGTTGGAGCAATAAAAACTCTGCATTTTTCAAAGAAGGGTTGAAGATCTTCCACAAGGCCCAAGAACTTTATTCCCAAAGGGCTAAGTTGTTCTACAAACTCTTCTGAAACCTGACCTATAGCTAGCACCTCAAAGCTAGAGGGGATTTTCTTTTTTAAATGCGGAAGCACATAGTGGGAAAACCATGATAAGCCATCGGTATTAGGACTTTCCTCGCCCATATACCCAACAAAAAGAAAGCCCGATCTTTGTTCAAAGCTACCCTCAGTAGGCTTGCAATGAATCGAATGGCCAAGAATATGCACATCAAAACCCTTTTGCTGAAAATATTGAGCTTCTTCTTTGGAGACCGCAACAACCCTGTGAGCATATTGGGCTATTAGAAGCTCTTTATCGATTAATTCTTTTTTTTCGTTTTCCTTCAGTGCAAAACCTTCAAGGCTTTTCTTCAAAATTTCTCTTCTTGCAAAGATCGCTTCGGCATCGTAGATAACTCTGGTGTTGCTAAATAAATCAGGTCTTTTTTTAATAAGCTTAGCCACAGGCACAAAGTTGTGGATACGACTCACAAAAATAAAATCGTAATAATCCTTTCTTTCCTGCAAAAAATCTTCAAGTCGTTCTGAGCTCCATCCAATCATCAGCTCAATTTTTTCCATAAAAGTCATTTCCAAATGTTTCTTAGAATACTCTTGGGAGAGCATGGGATAAAAGGTCACAAAATATCCTAACTGATCGAGAAGCTGCAATATTGTAATTGCCCTAGGAAAGCCTTTTCCCATCATGAAATGAGGAACACAATCATCCAGAACTAATATCCTGCCTTTAAAACAGCTACTTTTTTTCTCCTTCTCTGCTAAATAGACGGATTGATGTCGCTTGTCTCGGGCTTTCAACACATCACCATCATCTCTGTGCATCAATTGCAATTGTTGCTTCCATTTTTCTAAGAATTTCCACCGGTTTTTTTCCATCATGGCTTTGATAGTTTCAAGTGGACGGCTTCCAAATTCATAATGAAAAACCAAGGCTGCCGGCTGGTACAGAACTTTATAACCCATGGCCCAAAGACTCATACAAAGATCACTATCTTCATAATAGGCGGGAGCATACTGTGGATCATAGCCGCCAAGTTTTTCCCATAATTCTCTACGCACTAGCAGACAAGCCGCTGAACAATAATCCACCTCTCGTACAAAGTTATACTCAGACCTCATTGGATCTGGATCATTCCTTCCGTAGGCAAGGGCACTCCCATCAGCCCAAACAATAGACCCTGCTTCCTGTAGAGTCCCATCTGGCCTAACAAGCTTACAGCCCACAGCAGCACAGCGCGGATAAGATTCCATAGTTCTTATCATTTGGTCTACACTTTGTGGGCTAAGAATAATATCATTGTTCAATAGGAGAAGGTATGGGGCTTTAGCCAGCAACGCGGCTTTATTAACGCTAAGCAAATACTCCAGATCAGTATCATTCCTAAAGGTTTTGATGCCTTCGGTTTTGGCCAGGAGCAGGGGCGTCTCATCTGTTGAAGCATTATCAGCAACGATCAATTCGTAAGGCAATCCTACATATGCCAGAATGGATTGAAAGCATTGATAGAGTAATTCGGCTCTATTCCTGGTGGATATGACAATACTCAAAAGAGGGTTTGAAAAAACAGGGAATTTAAGAGTTGTCTTAGGATTGTTCAAAAAAAACAATAGTGAATGTTTAAGCCATTGGGTATTTTGAGTGATTGGACTTAAAGAGGGAGTTTCAGGTTTAGGGAAGGCAGAAAAAACTTCAATTTTTTTTTCGATTCTTTTCTTCCTCCAATGTTTGGACTTGAACACGACGACAAGGTGTCGACTCAACTCTATCCATGAGCCCGAAGAAAGGAGTGCAAAGATTTGAACAAACTTAATACCTCTACTAAGATCACAAAACCGTTCAAAACCACACATTGGATCCACCGAAAGATCAGCCGAGGCATATTTTTTTTGGATATCGGTCCTTTCCATGGGGTGACAAAAAAACACATCTTTTTTGCTTTGCACCTTAATTTGTTTGGCTGCTTTCCCCTCAGCATCAAAAAACCAACCACAGACATAAAACTTTGAGTTTCTTAAGTAAAGAAAAGGTCGAGCGGGTTTTTCAATAAAATAAAAATAGTGGACCCCTTGAGAACGTGCGGGAAAAATCATTCAACTTGACCCTTATAAGCAAAATGAAGAGGAGGGTCAACGCATTTTTAAACTCTTTTTTTAACAGCGCATTGCCTCAAAATAATCATACTTTTCTGTCTTTTGGAGTCATGGGAGTCGGCCTCTAAAAGGAGGGAGAATTTCAACAAACTTTATACTTCTACAAGACCAAATAGTAACACCCACTAAAGCGGATGAGTTTCTAGCTAGTATGCACGGCTTGTGGGCATCCTCATGGGGAACCCGCCGAGGAACCGATGGTGCTTGAGGCTGTGCTGCAGCTAGACAACTTTGGTCCATGTCCAGGCTACACCTGCTTCCCGCCTGCCGATTATTTACCCCGGCGACCAGTCCTGGCAGAGGGCTGGGTAGCAGATACATGATGCGCGTTGGGTACGACACCACCTGACCGAAAGCTAACGGATGCCTGTTGACACCACCGACTACATCCCGGTGCCCTGAAAGCCACATTCCGGGTATCGCCCATTCCATCCATTAGGCTTATGACCATGGCCGCATTCTTGACACCGGCCAGACCTGCATCGCTTGTCACCAGTGAAGCACTCCATGCAGGTTTCCTCTCTCTTCTGTATCAAATAGTCTATCACCTTGCCAGATTCCCACTGGCTCATCCGCTGGTTGTGATCGCCTCTGCAGGCGCCGCGGCTAACGCCATCAGAATTGCCAGCGAATAGGGACTGAATTCCATGATACAGGCAGAATTTCACGACATTCCGAATGCTTTTGTAGCGCAGGCATCTCTCGGAAACAACCGAGGCATTCCCGTTGTTAGAGACTACGGTGATCTGGTGTATCTGGATGAAATCCACCGTCGCATGCCGTTCCATGACTGATTGCGAGTCCGAATCGACAGTCGATTCGACCAGGGATAGGTGCCATTCGTTGGGCAAACAATTCCTGAAGATCAGGCAAGCGGATTTGCCTGAGAGCCAAGCTGGACGTGGCAATATCAGAGACGAACCTCTTCGTCTTATAGGGAGAACCCTCCGCTCTTCCTCTCATCCCATTGCTTAGGCTGCCCACATCTGGGGAAAATAGCGCCTGTCCTTATATGGATAGCGGATGGTCTTGCGGCCTGCGCGGCGGCTCCTGCCAGTTGCTTCTACAGCTACTTGAAGACGTAAACGACCTGCTGTGCGCTTTGAGCATGCCAGCCGTAGCGACCTGCGGCGGTGGATTTTTGGGATTCTCTATCTCCAGGCCATGTCTCATTCGTCTAGCGAGCCTTGAAATGCCTGTCTCGGCAGGCCATACAGATCTTGGCCGCCACTATCTGGCCTTGCCGAATGATGGGAAGCCTCTCTTTTGGAGATACGCTTCAAGGATAGGAGACGGACCAGTTCCATAGTTGGTATCTTCGCGTTATAACTGATCCATTGTAAACCGAAAAAACGAGATGGACACATTATTAGCTCGCCTATCCCTTCCTATGGAAACCAAAATACTGTCGCTGAATCCTATCCGGCGAGGTGAACGCGGTCTGTAAGGCTCTCCTCGCCGAATGCTGTCGACAATTCGCCTTTCGGCTGCCAGCTTTGGAAATGGGCGTCGACCATGTGCATTGCTTCGTATCGGCCATGCCTCGTTGGGCTCTTTCAACGATCGTAAGACTGCTCAAGGGTTATATATCCCGCGGGGCTATCGAAAACGGTTCCTGAAGCTCAAGAATATTGGATATCGCCGGGAACATCTATGGACGCAAGCCTTTATGTGAGAACGGCTGGGACCGTATCAGCGGAAGTCATCCGCCGATACATGGCGTAGTACCAGCTAACTAGCCGTAATATTTGAGTGTCATATAAAGGGACCCTTTCCTTTCCTACCTCTTTTAATCATCAAAAAAAGAGAAGAAAAAGATGATAAAAAAGGCTGCTAGGAAAAGATCAGCAATCGAAAGAAGTTGATAAGCTAAAGAAATTGATTAAAGAGTAGCTTATTAAGCTGATTGTAAAAGTCAACTATCCCTCCCTTAATGGGAGGGGCT
Organism: Candidatus Methylacidiphilum fumarolicum; assembly: GCF_949774925.1. Lineage (GTDB taxonomy): Bacteria > Verrucomicrobiota > Verrucomicrobiia > Methylacidiphilales > Methylacidiphilaceae > Methylacidiphilum > Methylacidiphilum fumarolicum. The sequence continues at coordinate 731,227 of NZ_OX458932.1, read as the reverse complement.
TGTAGGTAATTACAAGTCGGGTTGATCAGGATAATTACGGAGCAGATCGATGCAAAGAAGTAACTACGTAAATGATAAGCTATACAAGATCCATTCCGGGGTACTTCTTCAGTCCCGGCCCCTGGAAGGAGGGGGTCATGCAGGAGAAAGGCAAAGCGCCGAAGGTCCCCTTCTCCTATGCATGCGGGTAGCCGGTTGCGCTCTTTCCCAAGGGAAGCGAGTCAGGAACGCCAGCCAGGCTCCGTCACTGGCAAAAGCTGGTTGGGACGTACACCCTGGGAAGGGGGGCAGAGTGAACCCGCCTCTCTATTCCCTTATGGATATTCGTGAACCAAGATAGCATTGGAGAAAGGAGATGCGGGAACAGGGGCGGCTCACGCCGCCGCGCTATCCCTCCCTGGCCTGAACGCAGGGGTTTCCCGCAAAATTCGATGAAAGCAATGGTCTTAGAAAAACCACAAGCTCCTTTGATCTTAAAAGATATTCCCATACCCGATCCAGGTCCTGGAGAAATACTCTTGGAGGTCCTTGTTTGCGGGATTTGCCGGACAGACTTACACGTAGTGGATGGAGAGTTGCCAAATCCAAAACCAAACCTAGTTCCAGGACATGAAGTTGTTGGCATCGTCAGGAAGTTGGGAGCCGGAGCCAAAAGGTTTTCTATAGGACAAAGAGTTGGTGTTCCTTGGTTAGGCAAGACATGCGGGCAATGCAAGTTTTGCCTCTCTGGAAAAGAAAATCTTTGTGATCATCCCGAATTTACTGGCTATACGCTTGATGGTGGCTATGCCGAATGGATGAAAGCAGACGAGAGGTTCTGCTATCCAATACCAACTCTTTATACTGACAAAGAAGCAGCTCCTTTGCTTTGCGCCGGTTTAATTGGTTTTCGCTCCTATAGACATTTAGCAGGTTCTGAACGTATTGGTTTTTATGGATTTGGCGCTGCAGCCCATATCCTTATTCAGATCGCTAATTATCAAGCTAAAGCCGTTTATTCTTTTTCAAGGCCTGGAGATAAAGACAGTCAACAATTCGCTCTTTCTCTGGGAGCCGTATGGGCTGGTGATTCCACTTCTTCTCCGCCCGTTCCACTAGAAGGTGCCATTATTTTTGCTCCTGTTGGATCCTTAATTCCACAAGCCCTTCAAGCCGTAGAAAAAGGGGGAAAGGTAGTCTGCGCAGGGATCTATATGACTGATATTCCATCTTTTCCATACAAAATTTTATGGGGAGAACGCCAAATAGTTTCTGTGGCAAACCTCACAAGACAAGATGGTGAAGAATTTTTTAAAATCGCATCCAACTTTAAGATTCAAACCCATGTCGAAGTCTTCCCTTTAAATGAAGCCAATGAAGCCCTTGAACGGCTAAGAAAGGGAAAAGTTCAAGGGGCCCTTGCCTTAATTCCTAACAAAGAATGCTAAAAAAAAAGCGGTTAAAATTTTCTTGTTGTATTCCCTCACCACTCTGAAAATGTCTAGATGAGAAAGGCTTAGGACGCCTCATATTTGACGCTCCTTCATTTTGTTTCTAGCAAATCTTTGTAATTAAAAAGGGAAGAAAGTTAAATTCCTTTGAATGTTCATTCCATATATAGGCCCATACTTTAAGGGCTATATAAACGTACGATCATGCCCAAATAGAATGAGATGTGTTCGCTTCTGCCTTCCAGAGCCCAACCCAACTCACCAGCACGGATAATAACTCATTGTTTAAGATCTAAATCCACCAAATTTATCATAAAAAAAACTTGCTTTTTCTTTTTTATCTGTCATTTAGTAAATCCTATTTTCTTAGACTCTAATATAAGAATCTGAATGTTGAATATGTTTTCATTTGCGTTAATGTGTTAATTACCGAAAGGAAAATATGACTGAAGTAAAAGTAAAAAAAGGAGAATCTATCGACAAAGCTTTACGACGACTAAAAAGAAAGCTTGATAGAGAAGGTACACTTCGAGAAGCAAGATTAAGAAAAGCCTTCGAAAAACCTTGCAATCGAAGAAGAAGGAAAGCAAAAGAAGCTCGATTAAAAATTTATTCTTCCTTTTATTAATTCCTAGGTTTCGTTCCTTATCATCATCCATTATCTATCCGTTTGCTTAGATTTTCGCCTCTTCTTATATGATCCTCAGTCTAATCGTGAGGCTGCAACTGCTTAGTTTTTTCTAAATTAATCAAGGAAGGATTTACAGTAGCGCGAAAATCCGCATTAGGGGATGCTGGATAGACAGTAATTTCAACCCTTCTATTTTTTTCCTTTCCCTCTAACAAACCGTTATCAGCTATTGGATTGGTTTCTCCTCCAGCAGCAAGAGAAAACATACCTTCAGGCAGTTGCCCAATCTGGATTAATGCCCTGATAACAGCAGCTGAACGAATGGCTGAAATTTCCCAATTAGTAGGATAGATATCTTGTACTTCCTGAGCAGGCGGATCATTATCCGTAAAAGAACAAACTTCTATTTTTGATTCCTGAGTTTTAACCAAAAAAGGCTTTGTTACAGAGAGGAATTTTGACAAAAGCACTTTTCCTTGTGTACTTAACTTTATGCCTCCATAAGCAAATAAGGCACTCTTAGCGAATCGGACAACCACTCCATTTTTTTGCAGCATCACTGTTGATTCCCCTTTTTGTATTTCTTCAGAAAGCGCCGCTTTTAACTTATTTTCAAGTTCTTTGGTTAAAGAAGAATTTTCTTTAGTCGAACCATTTGCTTCCTCCATTTTTTTGGATTCGACTGCTTTGAGTGATTGAGTGGTTTTCTCAAGAAGCTCTTCTTGGCTTTTCAATAGGCTTCCTGTCTGGGACAATTCGGCTTGGAGTTGATCAACAACCGCCCGTTGCTTTTGGTTTTCTTGTTTGAGAAGTTCATCCTCCTCTTTTAGTACTCGAATGGTCTTTTCCAGTGAAATGTATTGGCTATAAAAGTATACCGCCGTAGCAGCTAAAAAAACACTTAATGAAACCCAAAAAAAAACAGCTCCAAACCCTCCTGCCGGCAAAACCGACTGTTTTTTCTTTTGCACTTTGACAGGTACTACGGCCGGTTTTTGATCCATTTCTTTAAAATAACTTTTTTATCAAATAACAACAAGAAAAGAAAAAAAATCTTCTTTAATGTGTATTATCTGTTTTTTCCACAGGTGCAGTCATTGGAGAAGAGCTTACGGGTAGGCTTTGTGACCAATTCTTTTTAAGTTCGTCAGGATTGTTTGGTAAAATCGTAGAACCTGAAGGGGCGTCAATCGGCCTTTCTCCAACTAAAAACTCGAACTGTATTGGCTTACCATCTCTTAATACCTTTACGGGTATTTTTTGTCCCACAGAAACAAAGAACGATGCATCCATTACATCTGACAAGCTAGTAATCTTTTTCCCATTGATCGAGACAACAATATCCCCTTCCCTTAACCCACTACCAGATACAGGTGTATTAGGAAATAGACGGGCAACAACCACTTTCCCAGCAGCCTCCTCTCTTCCTATTTTGGTAACAGCCACTCCAACCCACCCATAACGTACCTTCCCATAGCGAGTGGTATCGTCAACGACTTTTCTTATTGCTTTGCTTGGTAAAGCATAACTCCATTCTTCTTCTTTTAGACTCATCGTTATCATTCCAACAACTAATCCCCTCGAATTAATTAATGGCCCACCAATCTGGCCGGGATTCACCTTTGTATTAATCCTATAATGGGTCGTGGGGAAAAAATGGTTTAAATATTCGCAATCTTTTCCTACAACCAATCCAAAGGAAGGGCAAGCGGGAAGATTATACGGATAGCCTATGCCTACAACAGGTGTCCCGGTAGGGATCTCTTGACCGTAAGCAAGCTTTAGAAAAGGAAAGGGTTTGGGACCCTCTTCAACTTGAAGAACAGCTACTCCACTTCGCTCATCAATGCCTATAACCTTGGCTAAATGCCATTGAGCGTTGTAATCAACATAAAACAGCGAATCGGCTAACTGGCTATCGGGTGCTGTAACCAATACTCCTTCGGAATTTATAAAAAAACCTGAACAGAAACTTTCCCCGCCATTTCTATGCTCTATTCTAACACGGACGACAGCGTTTTTGTTCTCTTCAAAAATCTTGTTAACTTCTCTTCCTATAGTATCAAAAAGACTTTCAGCTCCTATCAGTGGCAATCTTCCTAAAACGAGGAAGAAAAAAAAAAGGCAAGCCGATGAGGCCTCCACAATAGAATCTTTAAAAAGCAACCATCGCTTCATAATGAGTTAACGCATCACGAATGACATAATGTGGATCTTTAGAATTGGGGAAATTGGGAGCAAGTTTGGTAGATTCCACTTCAAGCTCTTGTTTGGATGGTAAGGAAAGATGAGGAGGAGCAGAAGGGGAAAGGGCTTGTGAAAGTTGGCTTTTTTCAACCTTTTCTATTTTTGGAGACTCATACTTTGTAATCAAAGAATTTGGTATCTCCTTACTGTTGTTTTTAAGTAGATTGAAACTCACAATGCCTAGAAAAAATACAAAAAGGAAACTTCCTGCGACCGCTGTTTGGAACATTCTGTTATGATCACAAACAAGAAACACTCTTTGGAGTTTTTCTAAAAACATTTCTGAAAAACTCTTTTCTTTGATCATTTCAACACGGAGCCTTCTGTGAAGATTTTGATGCATTTGTTCAAAATATTCTGGAGTGGCAAGCTTTTCTGTCTGTTTCTCTAAGTGTGTTTTTATCCATTTTTTCATTTCTACATCCACAGTTCGAAGATATTTTCTCTCCATATCCAAGCCTCCCATTCTACATCTTCCACATTTTTTAACTTATGAAGCTGTTGTCATTTTTCAATAGCTTTTGCAGTTGCTTATGTGCATAGAACAATCTAGAACGAATTGTTCCTTCCGAACATCCCATAATTTTAGCTATTTCCGAATGGCTGAGCTCCTCTAAATCAAAAAGAACAACAACGGCTCGATGCTTTTCGGAAAGCTTAGATAAGGCATCATTCAAAACCTTGTTCAGTTCCTTAATTTCCATTTGTCGTACCGCTTGCTCTGCCGAACGGTAATCGACAAATTCCTTTTCCATTTGCCCCTCCTCATCGTCTGGAAAATAAGGATAGGGTTGTGGGTTGAATTTCGATTTTCTTTTAAAACTTATAGCGGTATTAATGGCGATACGATAGATCCATGTGTAGAAAGAAGCTCCAATTCGAAATCCCCCAATGTTTTTGTAGGCTTTGATAAAAGTTTCCATTAAAACGTCGTTTGTATCTTCATGGTGCAGCAGCACCCCATAAATGACCCTATATAATCTTTTTTGATAGCGTTCGACTAAAATATCGAAAGCATCCAATTCACCCGATTTCATTCGGAGAATGAGCTCCTGATCAGTTGGAGACTGATCGAGTACTTCTGGAATAGCTTTTTTCATTCTTTTTGTATCAAAAAGAGTTGTTTTTTTACCTTAAAGCAGCTAATAAGAAAAAATCAAGTAATATTGACTCCAATAAATTCATTTTTTTGCTAAAATGTCTAGTTCTGTTCTCTAGTTCTATTCTATAGAAACAACAGAAAAGAAAAAAAGATGCTTGTCATCTTTCTAATTTTTAGAAATAATGCCTGATCAATTCATGCAACTAGATAAAGTTACTTCAAAAGATAGGGTTTCTAATAAACACCTCTCACCTCCTATCTATTCTTGGGCAATTAAGCTGGTTGTGCTTGTCGTATTCTTTCAAATGTTCTCCCTTCTTTCCATATTCTGGTTAAGACATTATGTTTTTAATCAAGTTTCAAAAAAAGATCGATTGACAGCTGCAAACAATTCTTTTAAGTTGCCTTCTTTTCTCTCTCCTAAGCCTCCAGCCTTACCAGTAATTCACTCCAAAGAATTGAAAAAGGAGGCTTCTTTTTTAGCAGAAGAAAATAAAGAAGAAAAACTCGATGCCTTTATCAAGGATGCCGAACGATTTGAAAGAGAAGGAGAATTGAGCCTAGCTCGTGATGCTCTAAACAACGCCGAAGAAGTAGATCCTCTCAATTGCGATGTGCTTGTCAGACAAGCTCAACTAGCTGAACGTCAGAAAGATGGACAAAGAGCCTATACCTACTGGAGTAAAATTGCTGAGCTCGATCGCAAATCTAGCTCTTCTAGTCCCCTTTATAAAACAGCCCGTCAAAAAGTAGCTGCCTTTAGAAGTCAGTCTAAAAAAGACAATGCCTCTCCATCTCTTATCCACTCGGCCCTAAAAGGAATTCAAGCAATGGGCAAGACGTTAAGTCTTGAAAAAATACGTGTTGAGAAAAGTAATCTTTCTAATACCCCTTGGGGACAAGAAGTCACTCTGCGGGTGCCCATTTTTCTTTCCGATCCTTCCATTCGCATTGATCCCAAACAGATCCGTTACCAAATTTATATTTATGATGAGATAGACAAAGGCATTATTTTACAATCAAATGCCAAAATTACTAGCTCATTTGAGAACCCTCTTCCTACTTGGACTATACACCAAACAGAAATCCTTCGGATTAATTACAAATTAGAACGTCCCGTTCAAAACCAAAAGTTTTATGGGTACATTATTCGGATTTTTTATTGTGGGCAGCTTCAGGATCAAATTGCTGATCCCCCTGAACTGCTAACCCGCCTTCCTGGTTTAACTCCTAAGATGTAATGGCTGCTCCTTCTTCTCCTCGTTAAGCAGATCAACAATTAGATTACTTGTTTTTTGGCTTGCTCCAGTTGAACCGAGGGAATCGATAACTTCTTTCATTCTTTTTTTCATCCAAGTCCTTAGTTCTTCGTCTTCCATCAGGCGCAAAGCTATTGGGACTATTCTATCTGGATGTGCATTATCTTGAACGAATTCTGGCACAATCTGCTCGGAAGCAAGCACATTGACAATACTCAAGAAAGGGACTTTAACAAGCCTTTTACCCACTTGATACGTCAAAGGATTGGTTTTATAGATAACGATCTGAGGGACCCCAAGGATAGCGCACTCCAAAGATACTGATCCAGAGGCTAAAATAGCCAATCGACATCTGGAGACATGAGAAAGTGGATAGCCTATCTGAATCTTCAACCATTCCGGAAGATGTTTTTCTCCAAGATGCGCCAATCCCAGTTCGATCAGTTCTTCGTTGGGTGCAATCCATAAAAATTCATAATCCTGGTTCTTCATAACCATCTTCCATGCCACTTGATAAAGAATGGGCAAATGCCTAATAATTTCCATCCTCCGGCTTCCTGGAAGCAGGGCTATTTTGTTAGAACTAAATTGAGAATTTGGCAAAGGATTAGGAAGCAGCCGATCCAACAAGGGGTGCCCTACCCATTCCACTCGCAAGGTGGGGGCATTTTTCTCAAACCATGGCTTCTCAAATGGAAAAATAACCACCATAAGATCAAAGAGCTGATGGAAGCGTGCTGCTCTTTGGCTATTCCATGCCCAGACTTGAGGGCTTATATAATAAACGATCTTAGTAGTAGGTAATTCTTTGCGAAGTTTGGAGGCAAACCGAAGATTAAAGCCAGGATAATCTATTAAAATCACACAATCAGGTTTTTCAACAATGGCGCAATGCAAAAGCTCTTTAAAAATCTTTCTGATTTCAGCTAAATTTTTGATGACTTCTACGAGTCCCACAACAGCCAATTTAGAAAGTTCATAAAGTTGTATCTGTCCAGCAGCCGCCATCCTTGATCCTCCCACTCCTAAAAAAACGGCTTCTGGAAAAGACTTTCGAAGTGCTTCAATCAGCAGGGCTCCGTAAAGATCTCCACTTGTTTCTCCAGCAACCAACAAAAACTTTTTTTTGGATGGTTTGACTTGCATCATTGTTTTGTCTTGTCAATTCACTTTATTCGAGCGAATGATTTCTGTGATTTCTACTGCTAATTTGAGGGCTTCAACCGCTTCCTTCCCGCCAACAAGAGGAGAATCTTTGGAATAGATACAGTCAATAAAAGATCGCAATTCAAAGAATAAAGGCTCCCCTTTTTCAATAGGCATGGGTAGGCATTCGATGCCATGATCCCGCTTTCGATAGATTTCGCCTTTTTGCTCAAGATAGTTTAACGAAATGTAAGCGTCGTCTTGAAAAATCCTAATTTTTCGCATTTTTTCAGGGCTTATCCGACTAGTGGTTATGTTAGCAATAGCCCCATTTTTAAATTTGATTCTTGCATTGGCAATGTCTTCTGTAAGGCTTAAAACAGAAACTCCCACCGCATCAACTGACTGAACTTCGGAATGCACCAGATGCAGTATTGCCTCCAAGTCATGGATCATAAGATCCAGTACGACTCCAAGCTCAGTATTTCTTCCTGGATAGGGACAGAGCCTGTGGCATTCGATAAATCGAGGTTGACTCAAATATCCTTCGAGAACTCTAAAAGCAGGATTATATCTTTCCACATGGCCTACTTGTAAAATGACATCATTTTTTTTGGCAATTTCCACAAGCAATTTTGCCTCCAGTAGGCTATCAGTAATCGGTTTTTCAATTAGCACATGAACACCAGCTTCTAAACATTTTGAACCAATAGTGAAATGAGTAGAAGTCGGGGTAGCTATCGAAACTGCATCCACTTCTTTTAATAGTTCCTCTAGAGACTCAAAGACTTTTCCACCAATGGCTTCTGCAAGTCTTCCTGCCGCATCCTTTTTAATATCAAAACATCCCACATAATGGACTCCATCCATCTGGGCATATATCCGAGCATGATGTTTGCCGATATGCCCTATGCCAATGACGCCAAGTTTGATCGGGCTCATAATTCATCCTATGGAAATCCAATCAGACTTATTTTAGTCTGATCGGCTAAACTTACTACCTTTTCCTTCTCCAAAATAAGTGTCTTTGCTGATTCGCACACAATGGTACCAATGCCAAAACGTTGGGCTGACTCAATCGTCTTGATCCCTATAACAGGAACATCAAACCTAAAATCTTGATTAGGCTTACTAACTTTCACTAGCATGGCACTCCCTCTTCCCAATTCTCCGCCCCTTTTCATGGCCTCATCAGTTCCTTCAAATGCCTCAACCGATAGCACCGTCCCATTTTTAACCACAACCGATTGACCTATATCAAGCCTTGCGATTTCTTTGGCGATTCTAAACCCAAACTCAACATCCTCCCAATATCTTTTTTTAATTTGGGGACCTCCAAATTGTCCAGAAGGGGCTAATTGGTCTTCCAAAAAAGTAGTGGCACTTAAAAGAATGACTCCATTTTTTTCAAGCTCTTGAGCAATAGCACCAAAAATTGTATGCGCATTTCTTTCCTTTAGTTTTGCTAAAAGCAAAATAGCTCGCAGATCAGGTCTTAATTCAAAAAGATGGGATGGAGCTATCCCTCCAGCCATGATTGCTGTGTTGACTTCATTTTTTTTGAAAAATTGAATTAATTTAGAAAGCTGACCAACCCGAATCCATTCCACTGCAGTCGAAAGAGTTTCCATCTGATGATCTGTTTCGGACACAAAACAGACCGAGAAAATCTTCTCTACTCCGGATCTTTTTGCTCCTTTTGCCACAAGCAATGGATAAACACCCCGGCCAGCAATAATGCCAAGTCGATTAGCCGACTCAAGAATTGATTTTTTTTGATTCTTAGTAGTCACCCCTATATATTTTTTTTTTATATTTTTTTTTAAAATAAGAATCTTTTATAGAAAGAGAAAGAAAGAAAATCAAATCTTGACCATAGAGAACGATAAGAGTAAATTATTGCACCACTGATTTTTTTGATTTTAAGAGTGGAAACTGTGTTAAAGTTTCCACTTTTTTCTTTAAAATTAAGGAGAAAGCCATGAATCAGGAAGTCCTAGCTATCATGGAATACATGGAAAAGGAAAAAGGGATCAATAGGCAGGTGTTCATCGAAGCGATGCAGTCAGCTTTATTGGCGGCCGCAAAAAAAAGCATTGGACCTGCCAGGGATCTTAGGGTAGAGATCCATCCTAAAACTGGACGAATCAATGTTCGAGCCAAACTCGAAGTTGTTGAAAAAGTCCAGAACAGCCATGATCAAATTTCCATCAAAAGAGCAAAAGAAATCGATCCAAATGTCAAGCTTGGAGATCTGATTGAAGTGGAAGTGACTCCGAAAGATTTTGGCAGAATTGCAGCTCAAGTTTTTAAACAGACTATCAACCAAGCCCTCAAAGGCATAGAAAGAAAAATGGTTCTGTCAGAATTTAAAGATCGCATTAACAATATTGTTAGCGGCACCATCCGAAGAATAGAGAGATCCGATGTAATAATAGACTTGGGAAGATATGAAGGCGTAATGCCTGCTAAAGAAAGAGTACCTACAGAAGAGTACGTTGTTGGGGAAAGAATCAAGGCTTATGTACTTTCCGTAGAAGACACTCCCCATGGTCCTATGATTATTTTGTCTCGGAGCCATCCTAATTTCATATTACGCCTTCTTGAATTAGAGGTCAGTGAAGTAGCAGATAAAATTGTCGAAGTAAAAGCCATTGCTAGAGAACCTGGATTTCGCACAAAAATTGCCGTTTGGACAAACAATCCTAAAATAGATCCTGTCGGTTCCTGTGTCGGTGTCCGGGGAGCACGTGTAAAAAATATTGTCAGAGAGTTGCATAGCGAAAAGATCGATTTATTCAAATGGTCACCCAATGTAGAAGAACTAACTATTGAAGCTTTGAAACCCGCAAAAGTAAAAAAAGTGGAAGTGGATCAAGAGCACCATCGGGTAAAAGTAACAGTGGATGAAGAAAATTATTCAATAGCGCTTGGCAGAAAAGGGAAAAATATTTGGCTTGCATCCAAAATTGTGGGCTGGGATATAGACGTTGTCAAAGAGCCATCAGAAGCCGTGGATAATTTCACACAAAAGCTTACCAAAGCCGCTGAAGAGATGGCTTCTACGCTTTCTATTGATCAAAGCGTGGCTGAACAAATAGTAAGAGCAGGCTTTATTAATCCTGAAGCTGTGGCTGAAAGTGAAGAAGAAGACCTTATGTCTGCTCTTCCTGAACTGGATCCGCAGTTGATCCATCGCTTAAAAGAAGCAGCTCACTTGGCAGGAAAAACAAATTGAAATCATAAACTAAAGAAAATTTAATAGTATATACATGAATTCGAAAAAATGTTCACCAACAAATGAAATAAAATCGTTTGCTAGCAATTCGCCCAATAGACTTTCTTTAGACAAACCTAAGAAGTCCACCAAGGAGGCTGATTTTTCATTGACTGCAAAAGAAAAAAAACCTAAAGCAGTGGTTGCCACTACCGTGGATGCAGAAGAGAGAAAAGAAAAAACCAAAAAAGAAGACAAAAAAGATTCTTCTCTATCCATTCTTCCTCCTCTAGAGAAAGAAAACAATAAAGCTATTCCAGTTCTAGAAGCATCTAAGCAAACCGCCCCCAAGGAAGGGGAAAAGCGCGTGATTGCTATCAAAGGGCCAGTCTCAGTAAAAGAATTAGCTGCCTTGATTGGAATCAAACCTTTTCAGCTTATTCACCATTTGATGGAAATGAACATATTCGCTTCCATGACCCAGTTGCTAGACGAAGGGGTCATTCAGGGAGTATGTCAGAGACTTGGAATAATTATACAGACTGACAAAAAGGAACGGCATGCACAAGTTCATGCAGCACCCTTAGTCAAGCCAAAGGCTCAAACCCCACCCCCCCAACCCGTATCTAATATTAAATTAAGAGCGCCTGTAGTAACTTTCATGGGGCATGTGGATCATGGGAAGACTTCGCTACTTGATGCCATAAGACAAACAAAAGTTGCGGCAGGAGAAGCCGGTGGAATAACCCAACATATTGGTGCTTATACAGTGGTTAAAGATGGACGATCCATAACATTTATTGATACTCCTGGACATGAAGCTTTCACAGCTATGCGTGCCCGCGGAGCTTCGATCACTGATATTGTGGTTTTAGTTGTAGCTGCCGATGATGGAGTCATGCCTCAAACCTTAGAAGCCATTAATCATGCCCGCAACGCCAAAGTTCCTATTATCGTTGCTATAAACAAAATAGACCTGCCAGGAGCTAATCCTCTACGGGTAAAATCTCAACTTCAAGAGATCGGTCTTGTTCCCGAGGAATATGGGGGAGATACCATTTTTTGTGAAGTCTCAGCTATCAAAAAAATTGGTATCGACAACCTCCTCGATATGATTTTACTTCAAGCTGAAATCCTTGAATTAAAAGCCAATTATGAAGGCAATGCCAAAGCTAGGGTGATCGAATCGCAGATAGAAAAAGGCAGGGGGCCAACGGCCACAGTGATTATCCAATCGGGTCATCTAAAAGTCGGAGATATTGTTCTTTGTGGGATTTATTATGGGAAAGTCCGAGCTCTTATTGATGATACCGGGAAGAACCTCAAAGAGGCATTCCCTTCTATGCCCGTCAAGATTCTTGGTCTCAACGGAGCCCCTCTCCCTGGAGAAGAATTGGTCGTTGAAAAGGATGAAAAGAAGGTAAAAGAAATAGTTCAGGAAAGAATCGAAGCCCTTAAGAAAGACCGAGAAGCCTCTCTTACACCTAAAGTCACTCTAGAAAACATCTTCCAGGCAATTGAAGAAGGTCAAAAAAAGACTTTGAATATTGTTCTTAAAGCCGATGTTCAAGGCTCACTGGAAGCTCTCATTGGTCAATTGAAAAAAATCTCCAGTCAAAAAGTCGATTTAGACATCATTCATTCTGGCGTGGGTTCCATTTCAGAATCTGATATCCTTCTAGCAAAGGCTGCCGGTGGACTTGTCATCGGATTTAATACAAAAACTGACTCTGCTGCAGCTGCGTTGGCAAAAAGAGAAGGAGTTCAAATTAAGCTTTTCAGTGTTATTTATGAACTAGTTGACCAAGTCAAAGAAGCAATGTCTGGTCTTCTAGAACCTGAACTACGAGAGTCTATTGTCGGCACAGCCATAGTCAAGAAAGTCTTTGAATTGTCTAAATACAAAGTAGCAGGTTGTATGGTCCAATCTGGACGGATTATTCGAGGTGGATTAGCTAGAGTTTTACGGGGTAAACAGCCCATATACGATGGTGAAATTCTTTCGCTGAAGCGCTTTCAAGATGAAGTATCAGAAGTGAGGATGGGGTTTGAATGTGGTATTCGTCTAGGAAATTTCAATGATTATGAGCCTGATGATATTATTCAATGTTATCAATTGGAAAAGGTGCCACAAAGTTTATAATTCTATATTAGAGCCATTGAGATTGATCCGATGACAACAAGAGCGATTAGGGTTTCGGAAGTCATTCGTCGAGAGTTATCTTGGTGCTTTCAACGAGAAGTAGAACTCGAAGGCTTAGTGTTAACTATATCTGCCGTAGAAACTTCCGCTGATCTTAAAGAAGCTTCCATTTTTGTGAGCCTTTTTGATGCCTCCATCCCTGAGGAAAACTTGCTTATGATTTTAAATAGGCACCGAAACGAATGGCAAAAGTGGATTGGAAAAAGATTGCAAAGCAAATTTACACCACGGTTGACTTTTAAAATCGATAATTCATTAGATAGAGGAGACCGAGTATTACGTCTCATTGAAGAACTTGACAAAGAAACAAATACAGACTCATAGTTCTAGGTGTTGAATCAAAAAGATTCTGTGGTCTCCAATTGAAAAGTTCTCCATCAATGTTTATATATTTTGTCAGACGTATTCTCTCTTCTCTTTTTGTGCTTTTTGGAATTATATCTCTAACCTTTTTTCTTGTCAGACTCGCTCCAGGCAATCCCTTTAGTGCCGAAAGGAATATTTCTCCTGCTATTCTTCGAAATCTTGAAGCCCGTTATAAGCTTAGTGGATCACTACTCGAACAGTACAAAAATTACCTATTGAACCTTTGTCATGGCGACTTAATGCTTTCTACCAGGTATCGCAATCGCTCAGTAAACGAAATCATTGGTCAAACTCTACCTGTTTCGATAACCCTTGGGGGTTGCTCTTTTGCTTTAGCCCTTGCCTTTGGTATTAGCAGTGGTTGTTTAAGCGCTTTTTTTTGGAATAAACCTTTTGACAAGATTACTCAAGGGATCACTCTAATGGGAATTTCAATTCCAAGTTTTGTGCTTGCTCCTATTTGCGTGCTGGTGTTTGCAATCCTTTTGAGACTCCTTCCCCCCGCTGGCTGGGGATCAATAGAAAAAATCATCCTCCCTGCTTTCTGCCTTGGTATTCCTTATGGGTGCGTGGTTTCCCGATTAACTAGAAGTGCAATGCTTGAAGTACTTCATTCCGACTATATACGGACTGCTAAAGCCAAAGGATTGACCGAATCATCCATTCTCTTTGTGCATGGCTTAAAAGCAGCAGCCAGTCCCATAATTGCCTACAGTGGGCCTTTAGCCGCTAATTTGCTGACAGGATCGATGGTTATCGAACAGATTTTTGGGATCAGTGGTATGGGTTCTTTTTTTGTCGATGGAGTGCTCAATAGAGATGTTTTTCTAGTAAGCGGCGTCACACTCGTATATTCTCTTTTACTCATCTTGTTTAATCTCCTGGCCGATATGCTATGCCTCCTGTTCGACAAAAGAATTGTTTTGGAATAAAAAAAGGGAAAAATGGGTTTCCCTTTATAACATTCTCTTTATTTTTTTTATTGGTCCTTTTGTCTCTTATCGGTCCTTGGTTTTATCCTCAATCTCTCTATAAAACAACAAACGAAATCTTACTGCCGCCTAGCCTTCAACATATATTCGGAACTGATATCCATGGACGGGATCTGTTTATCAGAATCCTTTTCGGAGCAAGAATTTCTTTCGGAGTGGGCTTCAGTGGTTCTTTGATTAGTCTTTTTATAGGGGTCGCTTATGGATCCATTGCCGCCTATGCTGGCGGAAAAATTGACAGGATGATGATGCAGCTTGTCGATCTTCTTTATTCCTTACCTGTGTTGGTTTTTGTCATCGTACTCATAGCCATATTTGAAAATCCTCTACGCACTTTTCTATTTCATAGCCACTTGGAATCGCTGCTTCCCTACTCGCGTATTATCCTTCTTCTAGTAGGACTGGGTTTTGTCGAATGGCTCACAATGGCAAGGGTTGTTCGAAGCCGTGTATTGATCTTAAAAGAATCTCTTTTTGTACAAGCCGCAAAAGTTCTAGGACAAAACAGTTTTAAGATACTTCTTAAACATATTTTTCCCAATATCGCAGGCCTTGTGATTGTTTATCTGACGTTGACCATTCCAACAGTCATTCTGGAAGAATCTTTTTTGAGTTTTTTAGGACTAGGAGTTGAACCTCCTTCCTCTAGTCTAGGAAGTCTTTTATCTGACGGAGCAAATGCAATCAATCCCGTCAAGATATCTTGGTGGCTTCTTTTCTTTCCAGGACTATACTTAAGTCTTACCCTTTGGTCATTGAATGTTTTTGGCGAATGGTTAAGAGATAAACTCGATCCTAAAACAAGATAAGAATTACTCGTAGCCTCGAGGGTGGGATTTATGCCATGACCATGCGCTTTGAATGATTGCATTTAGATCATAGTTTGGCTTCCAACCAAATGTTTCAAAAGCTTTTCTGAAATTAGCCACAAGAATTGGGGGGTCACCAGTACGACGAGAACACACTACAGCAGGAATAGGCATTGCCGTAATCGCTCGAGCAGCTTCTATAACCTCAAGCACAGAGTAGCCTTTTGCACTACCTAAATTAAACACTCCTTCAAACGGATTTTCCAAAGCTTTAATATGCGCATCAACAAGATCTACTACATGGATATAATCTCTAATCGCAGAGCCATCAGCAGTCGGATAGTCAACACCATAAATCTCTACCTTCGATAATATACCCAAAGCCGCTTGTAAAATTCTAGGGATCAAATGAGTCTCCTTCCTGTGATGTTCTCCATGGTAAAGAGTTGCTCCGGCTGCATTAAAATATCTAAAAATAACAGGACTGATCCCATGAATCTTCCGGTACCATTCAAGAATTTTTTCAAATAGAAATTTGGATTCCCCATACGGATTTTCTGGATTTGCCGGAAAATTTTCGTCAATGGGCACTTTTGTAACCGAGCCATAGATTGAACAAGTGGAAGAAAAGACTATTCTCTTTAACCCATACGCTACCATGGCATCTAAAAGATTGATTCCATAAGCCACGTTATTTTGAAAATATAAGGAAGGATCCCTCATCGATTCTGCAACTAAGGCCTTGGCAGCAAAATGGATCACAGCCTGAGGCTTTTCATTCATGAAGATAGATAAAAGCAGATTCCGATCAGCAATATCCCCTTTGATAAATAAGGCTCTTGATTCTACGGCTTTGATATGTCCCTCTGAAAGATTATCAAGGACAATGACTTGATAGCCACGATCTATCAATCTCTCCACACATATACTACCAATATATCCTGCACCGCCTGTGACAAGGACCTTCAAGGATATGCCCCTCCCCTTTCTTTAAAATACATAGCGTAGCTTAACGAAAAAAATTTTGTTAAGAAAAGCTCCAATCAATTGAATTTTTATCCTTCTTTTGCAAGACAAGAAAGACTATCAGATAGATATATTTGTTTTCTTTTCTTCACTCAAAACTCAATAGATGCTTTTTTAAGTTGATTTCACCTTGACCTCCTCCCCCGCCTAAAGGCAGAGGATGCTTTCCTGCTACCAGGGGTCTCATTCTAGCTCGTGTATGGGGCCGGTACGGCCCACAGCCAACCCGCCCAACCAATGGAGCTTGTAGCCCAAAAACCTTAGAAACATACCCCCCCTTGTTCCAGGATCGATTTGTTCAACCCACTCTTCGCCTACCCGTTCCTCCCTAGATTCTCCCTTGTCTCCTTGCTGACCGCCTCATCTTCTCGATCGACAAATCCTCCACCAACCCAATCGCGTGGGTTTTGCTGATGTCCGTGGAAGTCTTATACAGAAAATCCCGACGGGCATTCACGATAGACACCTGAAGAGGCTGAAGGCTGGCCTTCTGTATCTGCTAGTTGTGCAAGAACCCTTTCTTCTGCGACAGCTTCCGTATTTCCCAAGCCAGTTGCTTTTCACGCCGCTGGAACCGTGCTGGGGGGGAACTTGTCAAACACCGCCTGGATTGCCTGATCCAGGAACTTGAGCGTCCATTGTAAAGGGAACGTAGGGGCGTTGTATAAACAACCATATTCCTCACTGTGTCTCCAGAGTGCCAGAGACCAGGCATGCTCGTAATACGAGAGCAAAAGGTAGTCGGCCTCCAGCTGCTTTTGCAAGGCCAGCGCTTTGTTCCAGACCCACCGCACCCCTCCCCGGTAACGGGGGGAGACGCAGGTCTGGTTCGGTGATAGGTTCCAAACGGAATCGAAATGCCTAGAGAATTTTCAATTATTTTTAGTCTTTACTTGGTTTATGACAAAGTCAAACGAAAGCCCTACAGGTGGTGACACTTGCGTATATAACCTTCATGTCCATTTGGTCTTTGTTACTAAATATCAGCACGGAGGGATCCCCAAAGAGATTTTGAAAGACCTGTGCCAGTTTATAGACTCTGTCTATAAAGATTTTGGATCCGAATGGTTGGAAGTTAATGGAGAAGATAACCACACGGGCTCCTTTTGGTGATCTATCCACCCAAAGTGGCTATAGACATGGTGATGAACAGTCTAAAAAGGGGGGGCCAGCCGCCTGATTCGAAAGAAATACTTTAGGCAAATTCGCCGAAAGCTCTTAGGTGGACCTCTCTGGTCCCCCAGGTTATTTCACCGGGAGCAGTGGGGGCGCTCCGCTGTCCTTTATCAGACAGTATGTCGAGGGGCAGAGAACACCGGAATGACGCGCCTTATCCTCTTCCTTCAGGAAGAGGTTTGCGGCGAGTTTTTCAGATCAAAGGCAGATCTAAAAGCACAAGGGTGTGCAATGGCTTGCGTAAGCAAAGTGCGCTTGTGTATCGTTTCTAAACAAGCATCATGCATTAATTCTATCAGTCTTATTATGGAAAAGGGAAAATGATAGCTGATAGCTCTTAATCCTTAAGATTCATCGAAAGAAGAAATTCAACGTTATTTTTAGTCTTTTTCAGTCTTTCGAGTAATAATTCCATGGCTTCTATCGGAGGGACCGACGATAAGGCTCTACGGAGCACATGAATCCTTACAAGCTCATCTGGATGATAGAGTAGTTCTTCTCTACGGGTCCCAGATTTAGGAATGTTGATCGCTGGATAAATTCTTTTATCGACAAGTGCTCTATCCAGATGTAATTCCATATTTCCGGTTCCTTTGAATTCTTCGAAAATAACATCGTCCATCTTTGAGCCTGTATCAATCAGCGCGGTTGCAATAATGGTAACGCTGCCGCCTTCCTCAAGATTTCTTGCTGTTGCAAAAAAACGCCTAGGCTTTTGAAGAGCATTGGCATCGACTCCTCCAGTTAAAATTTTGCCACTATGCGGTTGTAGCGTATTATAAGCCCGAGCAAGTCTTGTCAAAGAATCCAAAAGAATCACCACATCAATCTTATTTTCGGCCATTCTTTTCGCCCTTTCTATAACCATTTCGGCCACCTGTACGTGTCTATCGGGAGTTTCATCAAAAGTGGAACTAATAACCTCTCCTTTTACCGATCTTTCCATGTCAGTTACTTCTTCAGGCCGTTCATCAACAAGCAGGACGATAAGATGGGCTTCAGGATGATTTTCAGTAATGGCATTGGCTATTTTCTGAATCAAAACTGTTTTACCTGTTCTTGGAGGAGCAACGATTAAGCCTCTTTGACCAAATCCAATGGGAGTGATCAGATCCATGACTCGCATGGAAAGATCTCCACTTTTACCCTCCAAAAAGATTCTTCTATTCGGGAAAATTGGTGTTAAATTGTCAAAAATAATTCTACCACGAATCTTTTCGGGTTCCTCATTCTCAATTTTTTCAACTTGGAGCAGTGAAAAATACCGTTCTTTTTCCTTAGGCGGTCGAATAGGTCCAGAAACCAAATTGCCTTTCTTCAACCCATATTTTCGGATTAAAGCAGGAGAAACATACACATCCTCTTGACAAGGGAAATAGTTGTATGCCTCAGATCTTAAAAATCCATATCCTTCGGGTAATATCTCCAAAACCCCTCCTCCGTAAATCGCCCCATTTCTTTGCGCATTGCGCCGCAAGATTTCAAAAATTACCTCATGCTTTCTCATTAACCCAGGATTTTCAATCTGGTATTCTGCAGCTTTAATCTGCAGCTCTGAAAAGGATAACTGTTGAAGCTTACTCAGATCCAGCGTAGGACCTAAGCTTACAGATTCCTCCATTCCATTATTTTTCGTTTGAGTTATTGTCTCTTGAATAGATTTTTTAATTTCCATATGTTCTTCTTTTTGTTCAGAATATTCTTGAATTTTCTTTCCTTCTTCATTTTCGGCCTTCATAGAAGAAGGCATATCGTTGTTAGAATCAAAAGTTTCCTGCGCTTTCATCGGCTCACCCTCTGAATGATTTTTTTTTGATGCTCTCATTTTAAATTATTGTAACAACACTGAATTAAACAATCCTCAGGTTTACATTGTTGATTGAATAGGGTTTTTAGATTCTTTGACCCGCTTTATTCGAAAATTTCACAAAAGAAAATTATGAACAGCCTGCATTATATGATCGAAGCTGGTCCAAAAACATACGAGCCTGATCATGAAGCAAATGAATGGAACCATCATTCCAAAAAACAAAGTCACTATTTTCCATTTTCTTTTCCAAAGGCCATTGACTTTCAATCCTCATTCTTATTTCCCTTGAAATCAATCCTCTATCCAAAAGTCTTTTGAACTGTACCGATGGAGAACAGCCAACACACAAGACCTTATCAAATTCTTTTTCGAGTTTTTCCTCGAACAAAAGTGGTATAACAACAATTATACGTTTCCTCGGATCGCTTTTTTTGGCTTCAATAACTTTTATTTTCCACTGTTGGCGTATTGAAGGATGCGTTAATCTATTTAATGTTTCCAACAACTTCGGATTCTGAAAAACCAGTTGGCCTAATAACCTACGATTTATTGTATTATCATTATTTAAGATTTCTTTCCCAAACTCGTCAACTACTTTTTTCCAATTTTCTCTTCCCGGCTGAAGAAGCTCTTGTGCGATTCGATCCGTATCGATAATCTCAAAACCTTCTTTCATAAGCCAACTAGACAAAGTCGTTTTTCCACAGCCAATACCTCCTGTCAGACCAAAATAATTCATATGTAGATGCCTAAAAGGCTATTTTAGGATTTTTGATTGTTAATCAAATATAAAAATACCTATTTATTAGCTGAAAGTATCGATGTTTCTTCAAAAAACGATTGTTTTTGAGTTATTTTTTTATTAAAAAGCAATGTAATAAAGAAAATTTTCGTCAACAATCCATCCTTAAATGGGAGGAGCTTGTAGGTAACTACAAGTCGGGTTGACCAAGGAACGTTACGGGGCCGTGGCAATGCAAAGAAGTAACTACGTGAACGATAGGCAAGACCAGACCCACTCCGGGATGCTTCCTCAGTCTGGGGCTCTGGAAGGAGGGGATCATGCTGGCGAAAGGCAAAGCGCCAACGGTTCTCTTTTCCTGCGCGCGCAGATAGCCGGTCGCGCACATTCCCGAGGGGAGCGAGTCGAGAACGCCAACCCGACTCCGTCACCGGCGAAAGCCGGATGGAGGGGAAGCCCTGGGAATGGGAAGCAGTTCACCCCGTCTCTCTATACGCTTATGGATAGTCGTGGACCAAGATAGCATTGGAGAAAGGAGTTGCGGGAACAGGGGCGGCTCATGCCGCCGCGCTATCCCTCTCCGGCCTGAACGTCGGGGTTTCCCGCGAAATTGGATGAATCTTACCGAAGCCTATTCTTATTGTAAACATATTGCTTCTCACTACGAAAACTTTCCTGTCGGTCTTCTTGTTGCTAAAAATCTTGCCCCTCATGTCCATGCTATCTATGCCTTTTCACGAATCGCTGATGATTATGCCGATGAAGGATACTCATTAAATGAGAAAGAAAGGGAGGATGAGCAAAAAAGAAAAAAAAGGCTGGATAGCTTAGATACATGGCGTGCCTATCTACTTGATCCCAAGCTTTGTGCTAAAAATCCTGTTTTCTTAGCTCTCCACGACACCATTGAAAAATTTCAACTGCCCCTAAACCTTTTTACAGATCTTCTAGATGCCTTCAAGCAAGATGTCCTAAAAGATCGATATAAAAATTTTGAAGAAGTATTGGATTATTGCAAAAAAAGTGCCAATCCAATTGGAAGACTCGTTCTTTATCTTCACCGTCAAACGACCGATTTGCAACTGCTTAGTTCAGATTTTATATGTACGGCTCTTCAGCTCGCCAATTTTTGGCAGGACATCTCTATAGACCTTAAAAAAAACAGAATCTATTTGCCTAAAGACGAAATGGAACAATACAAGGTTAGCGAAGCCGAACTATTCGCTAGGCATTTTAGTTCCAATTTCAGAGACTTGCTCTCTTTTCAAGTCAAGCGTACTGAGGAGCTTTTTGATAAAGGAAAAGTTTTGATTGATACCCTTGAATGGCCCTTAAAGCTAGAAATTGCATTAACCTGGTATGGTGGGAAAACCATTCTTGATAAGATTAAAAAAATAAACTACAACACATTAGCTTTCAGGCCAAAGTTAGGCTATAAGGATGTCCCCTCACTCCTTTTCAAATCATTACGAATGATTTGTAGGAAAAAAGCAAATCGATAAATTTCCCTTTTCTAAGACCTTAGTTTATCTCCGTTTAAAAAAAAGCCTCATGAGAATGCATCCTTCCAAGGAGTAAGAGCAAGCCTTTATCCTCTAGCTCACTGCCACCATTTGTCTAGTATGGGATCGAAAAACTGCAAATTCTTTAATCCCCAGTTTATTCATCAACGGTAAAAGTTCAGAGAACCCCTTTCCTACTTCCAGCCATGAATGCGCATCTGAACCAATAGAAATAGGAATTTTCATTTCCACGGCCTTAAAAAGAATTTCTTCGGCTGGATACTGCTCTTTTACAGGTTTTCTCCAACCTGCTGTATTAATCTCTAAACAAAGATCTTTTTCTTTGATTTTTTCCAAAACAGGTTCGAAATAATCCACTATTTTTCCTTTAGGTCTATAATTAAAAATTTTTATCAAATCCAAATGGGCCACCGAATCGATAAAACCTTGATCAATCAATTGCAGTAAATTTTTTACATAATCTCGATAAATATCTTCGATAGGTCTCTTTGAAAAACCATCTTCAAAACCATTTCTGTCGAAAGGCCAGTCTCCAATAAAATGCACAGATCCAAGGACAAAATCGAGTTTTTCCCAATTTTCTTTTACCCAAATCAAGCCTGAATGCCCGCTGACCGGATCGTTGTCCCTTTCTATCCCTAAGCGAACATTAAGGGTTGGAAATTTCTGTTTCCATTGGTCGAACACTTGAAAATCGATCCCTTCTCTATACCTATCATGATCGGTAAAGCAAAAATCTACCACCCCTTTTTGGAAACAAGATTCTGCCCAAGGATCAAGAAGTTTAAAGGTGTAGGGTTGTAATTTATGCCCTTGGGGATGCATATGATAATCAGCAAATATTTTCATAAGATAAATAGTCAATTTTTCAAAAGAAGAAGCAGTTTCTCCCAAGTTGTATCCTTTGGAGTTAGTTGATCACCCGGTAAAAGCTTATGTCTTTCAAACCATCCTTCGTTTACTTCTAATGCGAATTTGACAAATGAGGATTGACTAGGGATAGGTGTCAGATCAAAAGGTTTCATCGAATAGATCTCAAGGATCTTTCCTCTATTATCCATATACGCTATAGATAAAGGTATACGAGTGTTCTTCATCCAAAAAACAGCTTTTTGTTCAAAAGGCAAAACAAAAAGCATACCTTGATTTTCAGGTAGGCTTTCCCGATACATCAAACCCCGAGCAAGGTCTTTTGGTTTCCATACAACTTCTACCAAAAGATGCTGTTCTGGCAATTTCCCTACCAAATCAATAGAGCCAACCTTTTCCTCTCCTCTGATCCAAAAAGCTAAAAGCAAAGGACTGACTGTAAAAAGAAGCATAAACCGACTGCAGATCATTCTTTTTCCATGCTTCAAAAATTTAAAAAAAAAGAGAGCCTTCAAGCTTTTTTGTTGTTTTCATCTGTTTTCAATTGTACAACTGGAGCATCTTTTAGATACCTATTCAAACTCAAAAACTATAACTTGCCCATCAGTCTTATTGGAATATCATCTTTTTTATTTTACATTACCTCATGGCTTCGACGCTGACTCTTATTCTTACAGTCTCTAGACAGAGTCAAAAATACGAAGAATTTCTTAAAAAACTCTTTTTCTATAAAGAGAAAGGACATCAAATCTATATTTTCTGTCTGGACGAAGGGGTTAGAGAGATCAAATCCCTTCTCGCTGCTTCCAAAGATTTTCACATCTTCGCCTGCGCCTATGCCATTCAATCGAGAAATCTCTCAGCGATTGAATCAGTTTGTTATGGAGGCTTAGGGCTTTTAGCTGATCTTATCGTACATAGCGATAAGACCGAATCATTTTAAGCCTATGGGCAAAAGGAAAGGTTTTTTGCTAATGCCTGCGAATAGAACTCTTCGACCGCTTTCCAATTCACCACATTCCAAAAAGCTTTGAGCCACTCCCCTCTCCGGAATTGATATTTGAGATAATACGCATGCTCCCACACATCACAGCCAAAAAATGGCTGGTTTCCATCAGAAAGAGGATTATCCTGATTGGGAGTAGAGAGGACTTCCAGCTTCCCTTCTTTATTCACAACTAACCATACCCAACCACTTCCAAAACGAGCAAGGCCTGCAGCCTCAAATTTTTCCTGAAAAGCTTCGAAGCTCCCAAATTGAGATAGAATGTCTTCGTAGAGTTTCCCCGTAGGTTTGCCTCCAGCATTTGGAGCCATTATTCTCCAAAAAAAACTGTGATTAACATGGCCCCCTCCATTATTTCTTACAGCTGTTCTTATATTTTGAGGGATAGAATCTAAGGCCATAAGTAATTCTTCAGGCCTTTTCCTCTGAAAGTCAGGATAATCAGCTAAGGCTTTATTTAAGTTCTGTACATAAGCTTTATGATGTCCATTATAATGACAATCCATGGTCATGGTATTAATATGAGGTTCTAAAGCATCCAAAGCATAAGGTAATGGTGGTAATTGATAAGCCATGGTCGATCTCCTTTTTAAGTTGAAGAATTTTCTCCTAAGGAATACTAATTATAATAACGAATTTATATTAAGCTTTTTGATTAATAAAAAAAATGTTCTTCAACAAGAAGAAAAATGAATTCTTTTTTTTAATTATTTTTTGATATTGTAAACTGACAAGGATGGTATTGGTTTTAAGCATCATCGATACCTCTTGATCTTAAAACTAAGATTATGTTTACGGAACGCAATTCTATATTGTTTGAAATCTTTAGTATTGTTTGTTTTGGAGCAGCCATTTTACTCATCCTAAGTTTGGCTTCTTTTCATGCAACGGATATTGCTTTTAATCAATGGCCACCTAAAACAGCGACCTCCAATGCGGTAGGTCCACTAGGAGCGTACACGGCTTTTTTCCTCTTTATGTTTTTTGGTTTTGGGGCTTACACTGTGCCAGTTCTTTTGATTACTGCTGGAATAGCCCTAGGAATCCATGCTAAAATCTGCTGGTGGAAAAAAATCCCATTAAGTTTTTTGCTACTCTCCTCCATTGCAGCCCTTTTGGAATTGCAGCCGTTGCTTGGTAAAATTACAGAACAAAATCGGGAAATTTTTACTCCAGGTGGCCTCATTGGGGATATAGCGAAGCGCCTCTTACTCGTTCGTTTCTTAGGCGAACCTGGAAGTTTAGTCTTGCTCATCATATTGCTGATCCTTTTCTTTGTGCTTTTGTATGAAACAGAGCCGGTAAGAAGTTTGATTAGACTGGCCATTTATCTGAAAGAAAAAATAGAAGCACATCAAGAAGCCCTTCTGCAGCAAAAAGGGCTATCTGGTCAGTTAGAACTCGCTCATAAGAAGCTAAGGAAAGAAGAGAAAGAAATAGAAAAAGTTTTAAAAAAACAGTCCCCTCCTCCTTTATGTGTCGACAGCCTATTTCGCAGAAAAAACGATACCTCTGGGATTTCTGGAATCATTGGCAACTCCAAGGACTTGGACAATAATCCCATACCGCAACAGAAGCCTTCGCTGTTTAAAAAAATGAATTTATTTGGTAACAAAGAAAAAGAGGGAGAAAACCAAAATACATCAACCTCAAATTCCTTTGAATCCCCTAAGAATGATTCAAAGAACGATCCTCTTATTTTCTCCCCATCTTTGGGAGCAAAAGAAAAGTCGACTTCTACTATCCTCAAAAATCCTTCCAAGGAGAGCTCAAAACCAGAAAAACTCTCTGCTGAGTCCTCTACCTATGCTTCTCCTCCAATTTCTCTCCTCCGGCAAAATCCCTATCTTGGGAAAGTCGCTGTACCAGAATCTGAACTACGCAATCAGGCTCAACTTCTCATTGAAACTTTAGCGAGTTTTGGTATTGAAGTGAATCCTGGAGCGATCACTTATGGACCTACAATTACACGCTTTGAACTTTATCCAGCTGCAGGAGTGAGAGTTGATAGAATCAAAAATCTTCAAAGAGACATAGCCCGCTCTATGCGCGCAGAAAGAGTCAATATTTTGGCACCGATCCCAGGAAAAGATAGCGTGGGAGTGGAATTACCTAATGCAAAGAAAATTCCAGTTTTTCTAAGAGATATCCTAGAAAGTCCAGATTGGAATAATTCCAAAGCAAAGATTCCCTTAGCCCTAGGGAAAAATGTCTATGGAGAAGCTCTTATTGCTGATCTGTTCGAGATGCCTCATCTTCTTATTGCTGGAGCCACTGGCTCAGGCAAATCGGTATGCCTTAATTCGATATTGCTGAGTTTGCTTTACAAGTTTGGTCCATCCGATCTTAGAATCATTCTTGTCGATCCAAAACAAGTTGAACTTCAGGCCTATAATGGAATCGCCCATTTAATTGTACCTGTGATCATTGATTCTAAAAAAGTTCTTAACGGACTGAAGTGGCTCATTCAAGAAATGGAAAGGCGTTATGGCTTGCTGGCTGAAGCTGGAACTAGGAATATCATTGCTTACAACTCAAAATTAGAGCGCACGACTTCGACTATTAAAGAAGAAGAAGAAAAAAAAGAAAAACTCCCCTGGATTGTGGTTGTGATTGATGAACTGGCTGATTTGATGCAGACGACCCCTGCTGAAGTCGAAGTGGCAATAGCACGACTTTCTGCAAAAGCTAGAGCCGCTGGTATCCATCTTATCGTTGCCACTCAAACTCCGCGAAGAGAAGTGATCACTGGGGTAATCAAAGCCAATATACCCTCGCGTATCGCTTTTCAAGTTGCCAGTTCCCTTGATTCTCGAGTGATTCTTGACGAAAATGGAGCCGAAAATCTTATTGGAAAAGGAGATTTCCTATTTCTCCCTCCAGCCACTTCTAAAATGATCCGAGGCCAAGGAGCTTATGTATCTGAAGAGGAAGTCTATGAGGTGGTCGAGCATATAAAAAGCCTCTATCCTTCTTCGACTATCCCTCAAGTTCAAAACGCTATTGATAATGAAACCAAAGAATTGGAAATTTCTGAGAGTGATCGAGAACTAATCCAAAAATGTCTTGAAATTATTTGGCAAGAAAAAAGAGCCAGCACTTCCCTCCTTCAAAGAAGACTTCGGCTAGGGTATAATAGAGCTGCTTGGGTGATGGACCTTTTAGAAGAAAAAGGAATTGTTGGTCCGGAAAATGGGGCTAAGCCAAGAGAAATACTTGTCGATTTAAATGGCCCCATTCCCCATTTTTAGTAAGGAGAAAGAAGAATTTATGGAACAGGGAATGAAACAAACAATAGGCCAAAGGCTCCGAGCTGCTCGTGAGGCCCAAGGCCTTTCGTTACAAACAGTTTCAAAAATAACAAAAATTCTTCCAGAACAACTCGTAGCCTTGGAACAAGATCAATATGACAAAATTCCGGCTTCGGCTCAAGTTCGTGGCTTCGTAAGAATCTATGCAAAAACCTTAGGTATGGATGAGAGGCCGCTTTTAAATGAACTAGATAATATTTTTGGTTCTAAGGAAGAAGAAACTACCTCTTTATTAATGACTCTTCCCGTAAAATATGTGGAGACACCCCTACAAAAAGAACCTTTCTTTACGCCACAACGAATCGCCTTTTTCTTTGCTTTCCTTCTTTTCCTTCTAATGTGCGGAATTGGAGTATACAGAATTTATCAAGTCACTTCTTTTCGACATGGCCCAGGCAAAAGCTCTTCTCCTGAAGAGATGGTTCGAAAAAGTCCAGAGCTTAAACCTCCTATCCTTGAACCTGTTAGGAAAGAACAACCAACCCAAGAAGCTCCAGTCGATCTTTCTAAAGTTGGAAATGAAACTGTAAAAAGAGCCACTCCTATTCATCCTATCCCAACTGCAGAATCTTCTCCTCCTTCACCTTCTTCTCCTCCTTCCTCTCCCATTCCACCGAACAAAGAAAATGGCTCTACCTCCGATAATGTTAAGGTTATGAGAGCCTTGCCTGTTAGCCCGGAACCTATTCCTAACATTGAAGATCAACCTAGAAGCAAAGATGGGACAATAGAGACAAATTCAGACGCAGCAGAGGATGAGGAGGAGAGTGCCGATGAGCCAGCTGTTTCTTTTGCAGAAAAAAATTATAAACTAGTTGTCCAAGCTAGGAAAGATTCTTGGATTTTCATTCAAGTCATCGAAGGAGGCAAACCCAGGCAGGTTTTTTCAGGGGTTCTGCACGGAGGGGAACGAAAAGAATTTATTGGTCCAAGGTTCCAAATTCGTGCTTCCAATATATCTCAAGTTGAATTTATACTCGATGGGAAAAGTGTATCTATTGCTTCAGCGGGGGATGCAACTCAAGACATCATTATTCCAACCACTCCATAATGCTAATTTTTTTTAACAAAATTCTTAAAAGATCCATTGATTTTCCATGAACTCGACTCTTTCAGGCATAAGCATTGCGATGATCTCCTTGGGCTGCTCTAAAAATCTCGTGGATTCAGAAGTAATGCTCGGCAAACTTCTGGATGCTGGAGCTTCCTTAACGGCTTCTCCACACCGAGCGGATATCTTATTAATTAATACCTGCGGGTTTATTTTGCCGGCAAAAAAAGAATCTATTGAGACAATTCTGGCCGCTATCCATCGAAGAGAGACGGGAGCAACAAAACAGAAAATTGTGGTGACAGGCTGCCTTTTCCAGCGGTACGGAAAGGAACTGTCTTCTTTGCTTCCTGAAGTTGATCTTTTTCTTGGGCTTGATGAAATTCCGAATATTGATTCTCATTTAAAAGAGTTAATTGATCGCAATACTCCCCTTTCTGACTCCATTCCTCTTGCTCAGTCACCAAAGTTCATACCTGATTTCGATCATCCACGACTAAAACTCACTCCTCCCCATTTCAGCTATTTAAAGATAGCGGAGGGATGTAATCATCCATGTACTTTTTGTATCATCCCAAAAATTAGAGGACGCTACCGGAGTCGTTCGATTGATTCAGTACTGAAGGAAGCATCTGCCATGGTAGAAAGAGGAACAAAAGAAATCATCTTGATTTCTCAGGATACGACCTTCTACGGAATCGATCAATCCACTCAGAAAGTTTCCCTATTGGTGGATCTTTTAAGTGGTTTAGAAGCGATACCTGGTGATTTCTGGATTCGCCTTTTATATACCCATCCTGCCCATTGGACAGAAGCGCTCATAGAAAAGTTCAGCTCCTCCAAAAAAATAGCAAAGTATATTGATATTCCCATTCAACACATTTCTGATCCAGTACTAGGGAGGATGCAACGCAAAACATCAGAAGCCTATCTTCGAGAGCTGCTATTCGAAATCAGGAAGAAAGTAAAGGAGGCTGCTATCAGAACCACCCTTATTGTTGGTTTTCCTGGAGAATCTGAAGAAGATTATCAAAAACTATGTGATTTTATTTGCGAGTTCAAATTTGACAGGCTTGGTGTCTTCCCTTACTCTCCAGAGGAAGGGACAAAAGCTGAAAAAATGATGGATCAAGTTGCCGAAAAAGTAAAAAAAAGACGCGCAAAAAAGATTATGGAATTACAAAAAGCGATCGTTAGGGAAAAAAACAGAGGAGCAATCGGAAAGAAATTAAAGGTATTGATTGATCGCCCAGGTTTAGCTAGAAGTCAATGGGATGCTCCCGAAGTGGACACACTGGTGCATGTGCCTTTGAGCTTACCCCCTGGTCAATTTGCAGAGGTCAAGATTGTAGATTTCAAAGATTATGACCTGATTGCTCAATAAGACCAGTGATTTTTAATGAACACGATAAAAGATTATGCCCCGAAAAACTAATCCTTCTCTTAACTTAGAGAAATTCAATGAATCAGAGCGAATAAAAAAGATTCTATCTATACTGAGAGAGACTTATCCAAATGCAAAGCCTGCTCTTTTTTTCCGAAATCCTTTAGAACTTCTCATTGCGACGATTCTTTCAGCGCGCTGCACTGATGAACAAGTCAATCTGGTAACCGCCAAGCTTTTTCAAAAATACCATACTGCAGCCGACTACGCGGCCGCCCCTATTGAAGAGCTAGAAAATGCCATTCATAGTTTGGGATTCTACAAAACGAAAGCCAAAAATATAAAAAACGCTTGTCAGATTCTTGCTTCCCAATGCAATGGCGAGGTACCTTCTCAAATGGAAAAACTAGTCAACTTGCCCGGTGTCGGAAGGAAAACGGCTAATGTGGTTTTAGGGAACGCCTTTGGAATTAACGATGGCATAGTTGTCGATACGCATGTAAGCCGGGTGAGTTTTCGATTAGGATTGACTCAAGAAAAACAACCAGAAAAGATTGAACAAGATTTAATGCGTTGCATTCCAAAGGAAAGTTGGACTGAATTCAGTAATCTCATAATCTGGCATGGCAGAAAAAGATGTAAAGCAAGAAATCCAGATTGCCCTCATTGTGAACTAAACGAGCTTTGTCCAAAAATAGGGGTAAAAAATTAATTTCATTTCGAATAAGGTTTGACCAAAAATAAGAGTCGTCTATTTTTTTCATCTAACCATGCGGATAGGAATACTTTTCTGTGGACAAGGCGCTCAAAAAGTAGGAATGGGTAAAGATTTTTTCGATCGTTACCCCCTTGTCCAGGACCTTTATTTAGAAGCTGAACAACAGCTTGGTTTCCCTTTGTCCACTATTTCTTTCCATGGACCGGAATCGGAGTTGACGAAAACCTATCACTGCCAACCTGCTCTCTTTGTTTTTGGATATGCTCTTTACACGATCTTGCGTAAAGAAATACCTAGACTGGAGCTCGTTGGCGCCTCAGGGCTATCACTTGGCGAACTAACAGCTTATGCAGCTTGTGGAGCTTTTGATTATAAAACGGCACTGAAACTTGTGGGAGAAAGAGCACGACTCATTCAGGAAGCCTCTCAAAAGCATCCAGGGACGATGGTTGCTTTGATTGGATCTACAAGAAAACAGGCTGAATCTATTGCCCAGATGTCAGGATGCCAGGTAGCCAACTACAATGCTGCTGACCAACAAGTGCTCAGTGGATCCCATAGTTCCATCGCAGAGGCCATAAAACTGGCTCGTGAAGCTAAAATTAAAAAGGTCATTCCTCTTGATGTTTCTGGCCCCTTTCATAGCCGGTATATGGAAGAAGCTTCCATGGCATTCTTCGAACTTCTCAAAAATCTCACTCTCTACATTCCTTCCATTCCGGTTATATCCAACGCAACCGCTTCCGTTGCTCAAACAATTGAGGAACTTCGCCAGAGTCTAAGCAAACAAATTTGCCATCCAGTCCTTTGGGAAGAAAGTTTGCATTTTATGCTTAAATTAGACATCGAACTTTTTATCGAAATTTCACCTAGAAAAATATTTGGCAGTTTTTTAAAAAGAATAGATCCTGCAATCCGATGCTTGACTATTTCGAATGTAGAAACGATGGATGAATTAAAAAATGAACTTTAAAGATAAAGTTGCTTTAATTACCGGGGCAAGCCGAGGTATAGGCAAAGCCATTGCCATGGAATTAGCACTTATGGGGACCTCTATTGCTTTTATTAGTAAAAATCCTATACATGTAGAACAAACAGAAAAAATGTTGCAAAATTTAGGCATCCGTACCAAAGGTTATGCTCTTGACATTTCTGAAATTTCACAGTTGAAGAAAACTATTGATGATATTTTGAATGAATTTGGACAAATAGATTTCTTGGTTAATAATGCAGGGAAAACAGAGGATAGATTGCTTTTACGCATGAGTGAAGCAGATTGGGATAGTGTTATGGATCTTAATTTAAAGGCCTCTTTTTTTATGATAAAATTTGTAGGAAAGCATTTTCTTTCAAGAAATTATGGCAAAATTATAAATATCAGTTCTATTTCTGGCTTGACAGGTATTCCAGGGCAAGCCAATTATGCTGCATCCAAAGCAGGACTAATTGGGCTAACCAAAACTGTTGCCAAAGAATTGGGACCTCGAGGCATAACTTGCAATGCCATCTGTCCGGGTTTTATAGAAACCGACATGACGGAACATCTTTCTCTTGAAAGAAAAGAAAAAATACTCAAAGAAATTCCTTTAGGAAGGTTTGGCAAAGCAGAAGAAGTTGCAAAATTAGCAGTTTTCTTGCTTGGGCCTGGAGGAGATTATATTACCGGACAAAGTTTTATCATTGATGGAGGATTGTTAGCATAAATGCTATTGGCTGATAGAAAAAATTTTTACATAAAGGAGATAAATCTCATTATGGAGGAAAATATGGCAGAAAAAAAATCGATCGAAGAAAGAGTGAAAAACATTATTGTAGAGCAGCTTGGAGTCAATCCTGAACAGGTTACTCCCAAAGCCAGATTCATAGAGGATTTGGGAGCAGATTCTCTAGATACAGTTGAGCTGGTTATGGCCTTTGAAGAAGAATTCAACGTTGAAGTGCCGGATGAAGAAGCTGAAAAACTACAAACTGTAGGAGATGTCATTCGGTACATCGAAGAAAACCTAGAAGAAGAAGAAAGCTAAAAAGATTGAAAAGAAGCCAAAAGCACAGTGTATGAGTAAGAGGCGAGTGATCATAAGCGGGATGGGGTTAGTCTCTCCAAATGGCAACTGTGTCCAAGAATTCTGGACAAGCCTTATAAACGGGAAAAGTGGCATTGGGGTCATCACCGCTTTTGACACTCAAGCTTTTGATTGCAAGTTTGGTGGAGAAGTAAGAAACTTTAATCCAAGTAACTACTTTAAAAATCCCAAAGATGCTCGAAGAGCTGACCGCTTCGTCCAGTTTGCAATGGCTGCAGCAAAGGAAGCCATTGAAAGCAGTGGCCTCGATTTCGATAGAGAAGACCCCACGAAAATAGGGGTAATTGTGAGTTCTGGCATTGGTGGTTTGAAAACATTGGAGGATCAACACACCATTTTGCTGACTAAAGGACCTTCCCGATGTAGTCCTCTCATGATTCCAATGATGATTTCTAATATGGCTTCAGGCATGATAGCTATAGAATACAATTTACAAGGTCCTAATTTTTCTATCGTAACTGCCTGTGCCTCTGCTGCTCATTCAATTGGCGAAGCTTTTCGCATGATCCAGGTTAGTGATGCCGATATCATCGTTGCTGGTGGATCAGAAGCCTCGATCGTGCCTTTAGGAGTTGCAGGATTTTCCAATATGAAAGCCCTCAGCCTACGAAACAACGAACCGCAAAAAGCTTCGCGACCCTTTGATAGACACCGCGATGGGTTCGTATTAAGCGAAGGGGCTGGAGTGGTTGTTTTGGAAGAGTTGGAGCACGCTAAAAAAAGAAACGCTCCTATTTATGCAGAGATCATCGGCTATGGCCTATCTGCCGATGCACATCATATTACTGCGCCTGATCCCTCCGGAGAAGGGGCGACTCGAGCGATGGAGATGGCTATGAGAAAAGCGCACCTCAATCCTCAAGACATCGATTATATTAACGCCCATGCGACAAGTACCATCCCCGGAGATATTTGTGAAACGATGGCAATAAAAAAAGCGTTCGGTAAACATGCTTATTCCATACCAATAAGCTCTACGAAGTCGATGACAGGCCATCTTTTAGGAGCTGCTGGAGCTGTGGAATTGATCGCATGCATTAAAACCATTCAAGAAGGGGTCATCCCCCCAACAATCAATCTAGAAGAACCTGATCCACTCTGCGATCTTGATTATGTACCTAATGTAGCACGGAGACAAAAAGTGAATATCGCCATGAACAATTCCTTTGGCTTTGGCGGACATAATGCCAGTCTGATTATAAAAAGATTTGATTGACTAACAAAAAAAGAATATTTTAGTTTAAATGAAAAAAGGAATTCACCCAAATTATCAAGAAACAACGATTAGTTGTGCGTGTGGAGCAGTTTATACAACCAAATCCACAAAACCTTCTATTAGGATAGGAATATGTGCTTCCTGTCATCCCCTATTTACTGGGCAGCAAAAATTTGTCGATACTGCCGGTAGAGTAGAGAAATTTGCAAGACGTTTTGGAAAGGTTTCTTTTCTAGGTGATGCAGCGAATAGAAAGAAAAAGAATAAGTAGTTTTAGCCAATGACTTCCCGTTGATAAGTACGCTAAGCCTTTGCTTACTTATTCTTTCCTCTTGTCCTTTCCATTTATAAAACATTCACATGTGTTTAGAACGATATATTGAAAAAATTCAAAAAAAGTTCGATAAACTCCAGACAGAACTTTCTAAGGAAGACCTCTATAGCAGCAATCCAGCCAAAACTATTGAAATGGCTAGAGAACACACTCGCTTAAAAGAAATACTGGATCTTTATGGTCAGTTAACAACACTTCAAGAAGCAAAGGCTTCTGTTGTTAGTCTGACAAAAGAAACAGCCGACGTAGAACTCCAAGAATTAGCCCAACACGAAATAGAAAAGCTGGACCAAAAAATACATGAACTTACAGTAGCTGTGCTTTCTTCGCTTTTCCCCTCGGAAGAAGAAAAAAGTTCGAAAAACCTGATTATTGAAATTCGAGCGGGAACGGGAGGAGAAGAAGCTGCCCTTTTTGCTTCTGATCTTTATAGAATGTATAGTAAATATGCCGAAAAAAAAGGTTGGAAGCAGGAGTTGCTCCATTTTCATCCTAGCGAATTAGGAGGGCTAAAAGAAATTATATTTTCAATCCAAGGAAAAGAGGCTTTCAAAAAATTGAAATATGAAAGTGGAGTGCATAGAGTCCAAAGAGTTCCCGCAACAGAATCTCAAGGAAGAATCCACACTTCAACAGCAACAGTGGCTGTCCTGTTGGAACCAGAAGAAATCGAATTAAATATAAAACCTGAAGATTTGCGGATTGAAGTCTGCAGAGCCGGAGGCCCCGGGGGTCAAGGAGTCAACACAACAGATTCGGCTGTTCAGATTTTTCACATTCCTTCAGGAATTATGGTCAGATGCCAAGATGAGAGATCTCAATTAAAAAACAGAGAAAAAGCACTCAAAATCCTTAAAGCAAGACTTCTTTCCAAAAAAGAAGAAGAAGAAGCTCAAAAACGTGCTATGGAAAGAAAAAGTATGGTGGGCAGTGGAGAACGGACAGAAAAAATACGGACTTACAATTTCCCTCAAGGACGAGTTACTGATCATAGAATTCCTATCACTCTTTATAATTTACAATCTTTTCTTGACGGGGATATCGATCCGATAATCGATCAGTTAATTCAAAAAGAAGTCGCTAGTAGAATCGCTCAAGAACTAGCCGAAGAAAACATCCCTTTCACTGCTACGGAAGATGACCGAAAGCCGTCAATTGTTTAAAAAAGCCCTAGCGTATTTAGAAGAAAAAAATATAGACTCTCCTAGGCTTTCTTGCGAACTGATTTTTTCCGACGCTCTCCAAATCGACAGACTTGCTCTGTATACCAATCCATCCTCCTCATTGGAATCAAAAATCGCCGATCTTATCTGGGAAAGAGTGGAAAGAAGGGCAAGGGGGGAACCGGTTGCCTATATACTCGGTTATAGTTTATTTTATGGAGAAAAATTTTGGATTTCTCCTGCCGTTCTTATTCCAAGACCAGAGACGGAATTCGTCGTGGAGTCTGCCATGGAATTACTCCCTAGGCTTACGGGGCCTGTTCTTGATATTGGAACAGGCAGTGGAGCCATTGCAGTGACGATTGCTCAGGCTTATCCAAACTTATCCTTTTACGGTACAGATATCTGTAGTAATGCCCTTCAAATAGCTGAAAAAAATAAAAAGAAATTAAAAAATCTTTTCTTTTATCAGGATAACTTATTGGATAGGCCTCCTTGTGATTTTTTTGAGCTGATGATTGCTAATCTTCCCTACCTTCCCTCAGAAATCATTCCTCAGCTTTCTCCAGAAATACAATTTGAGCCTCGTATTGCTCTAGATGGAGGGAAGGACGGTTTGGAGTTGATCAGAAAATTCATTCCTCAAGCAAAAAACAGGTGTCGTTATCTTATCCTGGAGATAGGAGATGGGCAGTTTCTTCCAGTCAAGCAACTTTTAGTAGACCATGGTTTTTCTGTTGTCCAAGTAAAAAAAGATCTTTCCCAAATGGAGCGAGTTGTTATAGGAAAATATCGTGGATAAATTTGTTATTAAAGGGGGGAATCCTCTCATTGGAAAAGTTACTATCAGTGGATCAAAAAATTCTGCT
This sequence comes from Candidatus Methylacidiphilum fumarolicum, assembly GCF_949774925.1. GTDB lineage: Bacteria > Verrucomicrobiota > Verrucomicrobiia > Methylacidiphilales > Methylacidiphilaceae > Methylacidiphilum > Methylacidiphilum fumarolicum. Next base: position 695,542 of record NZ_OX458932.1, on the reverse strand, counting down.
CTTCCTATCCTGGCTGCAACGCTCCTGACACCGGAAGAATGTATCATTCATCGAGTTCCCGATCTCAGTGATATACGGTATATGTTGGAAATTCTAAAATTTCTGGGTGCTCAGGTTCATTACGAAAAGGGAACGGTAAGAGTCAAGAATAAGATTATTAATTGGATAGCCCCCTATGACTTGGTCCGAAAAATGCGAGCCTCCATTTGCATTCTTGGCCCCCTCATAGCTCGATGTGGAAAAGCTAGGGTCTCTTTACCAGGAGGGTGTGTGATTGGAGATAGACCTATTGATCTTCACATTTCTGGACTCCAAAAGCTAGGAGCCAATATCGATATCATCAAAGGTGATGTTGTGGCTCAGGGCGGGCAGCTGCGAGGCACTACTATCAATTTAAGAGGTCCTTATGGCTCAACAGTACTCGGAACAGATAACGTGATGATGGCTGCTTGCCGATCAGAAGGAACAACGATTATAGAGGGGGCTGCCTGTGAACCAGAAGTAGAAGACCTAGCCAAATTTCTTGTGTCAATGGGTGCTAAAATCAGCGGGATCGGTTCCCAACGCTTGATCATCGAAGGGATAAAAGAACTTCATGGAAGCGAATATACAATTATTACAGATAGAATAGAAGCAGGGACATTTGCCGTTGGCGCCGCAATGACTAAAGGCGATTTATTCCTTGAACAGGCTCCTGTCAACCACATGACCAGCGTACTGGAAAAATTGCGAGACTGCGGGGTAACCATTCAAGTCGAAGAAAAGGGTTTACGGGTATCGAGATCTGGCCCACTCAAAGCTTTTGAAATCGAGACTTCTTCTTATCCAGGATTCCCAACTGATATGCAGGCTCAATTTTGTGCCATGGCCACTATTGCCTGCGGAAAGAGTAAAGTCGTCGAAAATATATTTCCAAACCGGTTTATGCATATCAGTGAACTGAAACGACTAGGAGCCAATATCGAACTATTGAAAAACGAAGTACACATTTATGGGATAGAACGGTTAAGCGGAGCTCCTGTCATGGCTTCAGACCTCAGGGCTTCAGCAGCTCTCGTGCTTGCGGGGCTCGTAGCCGACAACACTACGGAAGTCCATCGAGTCTATCATATAGATAGAGGATATGAGAAGATTGATGAGAAACTATTAGCGGTAGGAGCAATGATCAAAAGAGTGTATTCTAAGACATGAAAAAAGTCCTTTATCCAGGAACCTTCGATCCCATTACCCTTGGACATGTTGATGTCATACTCAAAGCGGTTCGTTTGTTTGATGAAGTGATTATTGGAGTTTCAGGTCAATCACCTAAGGAAACTCTTTTTCAATTAGAAGAACGCATCTCCCTTGTTCAGTTAACAATAAAAGAATTGTCCTTCCAAAATTTAAGAGCATTGTCTTACACTGGCCTCACCGTAGACTTTGCCAAACAGTTAGGCTGTTGTGCCATTATTCGCGGGCTTCGCGCGGTATCTGATTTTGAAAGTGAGTTTCAACTTGCTCTAATGAATCGCAGATTAGAACCTAAAATCGAAACCATTTTTCTCATGCCCGAAGATAACCATATTTATTTAAGCTCTTCTTTAGTAAAAGAAATAAGCAGGCTTGGCGGGGATATATCGCCCTTTGTTCCCGTTGCCGTTGTAGAAGCACTGAAACAAAAAATGTCCAAAAGAAATTCTCTTTCTATTATTTCTCAACTCTCGGCACAATAGCTACTTGTTAATTAAATCCTCAAGGGCATCATCAACTCTTATATCAATAAGCTTCCATACCTTATCTGGCTTGTAATAGACAAATCGCCAGCGAAGAGGTTGCAGTTCAAGATTTAACAAATAAGTAACTACATAAAGTCGATTCCCAAAAGCTTTAGAATCATATATATCAAAAGAATCAGCTTTCCCGTAGTATGACATTGCTTGGCTGGTTTTATCCATAAGCATATTGATATTTTCATTGCGGGAGGCTAATCGACTATTAACCAACAATTCTTGAAAAGCTCTTTGTATATCCCCTTGTAGCAATTGATTAAAAAATTTTTCTATAGGCACTTTTAATTCAGGAATCGGTTGGGCGGGATTGGGCTCCCTAGATATCCTCAATGGAGGTAAATCTTTTACTTGAGGCACAGGAGCAGTTTGAGCTAAAAGAGAAGCAACCGGAAAAAAGAATAAAAAAAATAGAAAATTTTTCTGCATCTTTTCTAGACCATAAAACAAAAAGTAAAATGGTTTCTTTGCCTCTTCAATTCTCTTCGTTACAAAAATGACCAACAATAATTTTTTTCCATGGATAATCATAGCTGGTTCTTGAGACTTTATTCTTTTATTGCAGTGGTTATTCTTGCCATTTATGGAAGGGCTGCCCCTTCAAAAGAGCAGCTACATAACATCATCATTATTTACCAAGAAAACCACAGTTTTGACAACTTGTTTGGTACCATGGAAAAAGTAGATGGTATTGCAAATGCAAAACATGCCTTGCTACAAGAGGATAAACAAGGCCTACCATACAAAACTTTGCCTCCTATTTATGATCCTGTGAACAAAACAATAGACAAAAGATTCTCTCGACCTCTGCCCAATGGTCCTTTTCTTTTAAATGATTTCTTAACTATAAACAGCCCCATACCTGATCCCATCCATAGTTTTTACAGGAATCAGCTTCAGATAAATGGTGGTAAATGCAACCGATTCGTAGCTTGGAGTAATACTGGAGGCTTACCCATGGGCTATTATCAGAGCCAATCTCTACCCCTCTATGCTTATGCAAAGCAGTACACCGTTCTTGATCATTTTTTTCAGGCAGCCTTTGGGGGTTCCTTTTTGAATCACATATGGCTTGTGGCTGCACAGACTCCCTATTGGGGAGAGGCTCCTGAGGAACTAAAATCTAAGCTGGAATTCGACAATCAAGGAAAATGGATCGGGATTAAAAAAGAAGGGCCATTGACTCCGGATGGGTATGTTGTAGGTACTGTACAAAGCGTCTACCAACCCCATTCTTCCACACAAAAAGAATCCCATCTACTCCCTCCATTAACCATTCCAACGATCGGGGATAGACTGTCGGAAGCTGGAATTTCTTGGGCATGGTATGCGGGTGGCTGGAACGATGCACTCCAAGGAAGGGCTGATCCCTCTTTCCAGTTCCATCATCAGCCCTTCGTATACTTTAAAAATTTCGGTGGTTCTACTGAAGCAAAGAAAAAATTCCTTAAAGATGAAACAGATTTTTTCCTGGATATTAAAAAGGGATCTTTACCTCAAGTATGCTTTGTTAAACCCCTCGGCAGATACAACGAGCACCCTGGGTATTCAACCATTGAAGCAGGAGAAAAACATGCTATCGAACTGATAGAAGCTTTAAAAAATTCTCCTTATTGGAACAACCTTCTTATTATACTAACCTATGATGAATTTGGTGGTTTTTGGGACCATGTCCCCCCACCTAAAAATGATCGCTGGGGACCTGGCCCAAGAATCCCCGCACTGCTCATTTCCCCTTTCTGCGAAGGAGGCAAAGTTAATTCCAAATATTATGACACGACTTCTATTTTAAAGCTAATCGAATGGAGATTTAACTTATCTCCCTTATCCTCTCGGGACAAGTCGGCAAGAAATCTCTTCGAAGCCCTAATAGAATAAAGATCTTCAAAATATTTTCGTGGAAGAATCTTTTTTAATAAAAAATAATCCTTAATAGGAAGACTTCTACTGAAAAATATTTCATGTCATTATCTACGTTGGATGAAAAAAATAACTAGAGCTGCAGGCTTTGTAATTTATAAAGAAGAAAATGGCAAACCTTTCTATCTGCTTCTTAGGGCTTATAGGAACTGGGATTTCCCCAAGGGAACCATCCAAAGCGGGGAGTCAGATTTTGAAGCTGCCCTCCGGGAAACCGAAGAAGAGACTACTTTAAATTGTTTTGAATTTCCTTTTAACCTAGAATCAAAAGAAACAGAAGTCTATTCAAAGGGAAAAATCAGTAAATTTTTTATTGCAAAACTAAAAGAAGGAGAACCCGTACTTAGGCCAAGCCCAGAACTTGGAAGAGCTGAACACCACGAGTGGCGCTGGGTGAATTTCGAAGAAGCATTAAAACTTTTACCCATTCATCTTATCCCAATCTTACAATGGGCAAATGCTCGAATTTGTTCGAGAAAAACACCTAAAGAAGAAGCTTAAGATTTTCTTTTTGTCATGAATCAATCCAGCAATTAATCTTCCGGATCATCTTCAAGTCTTTCCCCTCCAGGGACTTCGTTCGTCCATTTATCTTCCACAGCTAATGTAAACTGCACTTTTTGAGAAAAGGACATCTTTTCATAAAATTCTTTCCATCTTTGGTCTTCTTCTTCAAATAATTTCAACGCTTTATTAAAATCCTCGTTAGAAATCATGATTTATAATTTATTCATTCCTATGGTTCAGAAGCAACACGCGAGTACCACTTTTTTCAATCGGAATGAGTTTTGCAGCGTCTATTTTAAAACGTTCTGCCCAGTAAGGCATTGAGACTTCTTCAGTGATAAGAAACACTTTTCGTTTTCCGTTCCAATAATTTTCAACATCCTTTTCAGTTAGATAATATTCACTACCTAGATGAAGGCTTCTCTGTGCAAATTCTGCCTTTGGATTCGCATGGACCCAGAAAATCGGAGAATGATTTAAGTAAAAAAACAAACCCGAAGCAAAATTGGGCTCGCTATCAGAAATAACAATATCGTCCTGAGTAATAATATGGTTGATTTTTTTAGCTAGCTTCATCGAAGAAAAATAATCACTGAGCAAGCCAAATCCTTGACCAGCTTGATGAAGCGGATAAATCATCGTGAAGGCAAGAAATATCCCGGCCAGGAATCTTTCTTTTTTCAAAAATAACCAATAGGCAATTATTCCACCAATTAAAAAGCTGAAGGATGCCCTATACAAAAGAGGTACAAAATTTTTCCATGTGCTAAAGGAAAACCCGAATATTGCAGACAAAAAGGTGTCTCTTTTTTCCAATGGCTTCGCCCATATAGGATGAATACCCTTACTATGATCAATAAAAAGTGCTACTAAGATCCCACCAAGCCCTATAAGTACAATAAGAAGCGAGGGCAGGCTAAAATAAATAGGATTCTTCGTTTCTTTTTGTTCAAGACAAAAAGGTTTTGCCAGAATCATAATCAAGGCTCCCCAACAGCTCATCGCATAGTAATCTTGCAAAGAAGAAAAGGTCACAGACAAAAAGGTTGTTAGGATCCAACTAATTAACAGAGAGCTTTCCCACTTAAAGAAAGGCTTATCTTTTAGTTCCCATAAAGAACCCAAATAGAGGGTCCAAGGAAGCAGGAAAATGAAATGCTCAAGATAAAACTGCAATATTGGTACTGTTCCTGCATCCGGAGGATTCCGATGATTGAGGGCATGCCCGAACTGTTCATTTAAAAAATGCTCACGGAGAAAGCCGGGCACTTTATACTCAATAGCCACATACCATGGCACAAACATTAGGAAAAAAAGGACAATGCCAGGCCACCAAAACAAGTTCAGCCATCTTTTTCTTAGTTTGGGGAAAAATAATACTGAGAGTCCACTACTGAGTAGAGGATACAAAACTGCATGCAGTCCCTTGGCCAGCGAACCAAGAGCCATGACAAACCACGCAGCTAGGAAATATCGTTTTCGGCCATCCCTTATACCTAGATAAATAAAGAGTATAGCATAGGTAACAGCTGCTGAAAAAAAAGGCTCAGGCATTAAAATGTGGGTAAAAATGAAAAATCCAAACGCACTTCCAAGCATTAGACAGGCTAACAGTCCAAGTTTTTCTCCACCCATAGCACTGCCAAGAAGATAGATGCCAATAATCCATAAGACTGTTGCAATGCCTTCAGGAAGTCGTGCTGCAAACTCATTGATGCCAAAAAGTTTGTAAGATATTAGAATGCTCCAGTAGACCAAAGGAGGTTTTTGTAATCTTGGAACTCCATTGACAGTTGGTAAAATCCAATCATTTCGTTGGATCATTTCTTTTGCAGCCCCAGCATAAAGGCCTTCATTGTCATCAAAGATGACTGGACCACGGCTTTCTTCAATATAAAAAAAGGATAGGACCAATAGGAAGAAAACCGAGGCTAGAGGAAACGAAGGAAAGGCTGATAATTTTAAAAAGGGAAGCGTTCGTTGTTCTATTTCTTCTTCGTTAACTTTATTGAACCGAAAAAACCACATTAGTCGTTCCACTCCATAATAATCATTGAGCTTGGCTAAAGGACTTTCTTTCCTTTCAGATTATAGCAGTTTGGGTCTATACCATGAAAAATTTCTTTAAGAAATGCAATGTTAAATTAGTGTCTAAAAGAGAAAAATATTTTAATTTGATCACTTTTCGTCATCCAATTGTGGGGGAAACCCCGTCCTTCAGGTCGAGAAGGGATAGCGCGGCATCGTAAGCCACCCCTGTTGCCCCATCTCTTTTCTCCAATGCTATCTTGGTCCACAAATATTCATAAGGGGATAGAAAAGTGGTTTCTCTCAGCCTCCCCTTCCCAAGGCTTACATTCCATCCGTCCTTCGGCAGTAACGGAGCTGAGTTGGCGTTCCCAACTCGATCCCCTCGGAAAAGCACACGACCGGCTAGCCGCCTGCACAGGAGAAGGGAACCTTCGGCGCTTTGCCTTTCGCCAGCCTGATCCCCTTCTTCCAGGATCCAGGACTGAGTAAGCATCCTGGAGTAGATCTGGTCTTGCCTATCGCTCACGTAGTTACTTCTTTGCATTGCCACAGCTCCGTAACTTACCCTAGGCAACTCAGCTTATAGCTACCTACAAGCCCCTCCTTTCAGAGAAGGGTAGTTGACTATGAGAGTGTATGTGATGCCCTTGGTTATTGATCAACTCCCTTTTTTTTATCCTTTCTAGGATGATAGGAAAGAGAATGCAAGCGAAATAGAGGCAAATAGGGAATAAATGAGAAGAAAACTATCTTTGTTTCTTCGTATTTTTAAGAATAAAGGCTAGCACTACACCTATTCCAAAGCCAGTAAGAATTAGGACAATAGACCAAAAGAAGCTTACATGAAATTTTCCAACTTCTACCGTTGGAACAACAGAGAAACCAGGACCAACTGTTTCGTCACTAGCTAGGGGTTCATCAAAAAGGATCTTAACGGGTACTCTCTGGACCACTTTAACATAATTCCCTGTTGCATTTTCTGGTGGCAGAAGGCTAAACTGCGCGCCACTGCCTCTTTGAATACTATCTACATGGCCCTTATAGCGATGATGAGGATAGGCATCGATTCGGATTTTAGCTGCTTGACCAGGACGCATAAAAGTAATCTGTGTTTCTTTATAATTCGCTACTACCCAAAGATCAGGAGGAACAATATCAAAAAGGGTTTGTCCCACCTCGACGTATTGTCCTTTTTCGACCGATCGCATGGTTATTCTGCCATCTTCCGGAGCATAAATTCTGGTATAACCAAGTTGCAGTTCATAGAACTTTAAAAAGGCTTCGGTGGAAAGTTTAACAGCCCAAGCGGCATCCACTTGAAGTTGGGAAACAGCAGAAGACCTAAGGATTTCTTTCATTCTTTTCCACTCCGTTTCAGCCCATTCTTTATTGGCTTGAGCAATGGCTACTCGTGATTGATAATCTCTGGGATCAATCTCGATTAACAGCTGTCCTTTTTTAACATCCATATTGTCATCAATATAATAGCCCACAACATGGCCAGCAACTTTGGGAGCGATGCGAATGATATGTCCTGCGATAAAGGCATCATCAGTGGTTTCGTAGGATGAGAAATACTCGAAAAGCAAATAGGCAAGAAAAAAAATTAGACTAAAGATGAGTCCATAGAGAATCGACTTTATAAGGAATGCACGCAAACCCTTTTGCTCCTCTGTCTTCGAACCCTGAGAGACTGTAGTCAAAGATGGTTCTTGCTCGCAGGAAGAGGAGGAACCAATAGCTTCCCGCTTAATTCGACTTTCTTTGCGGTTTAAGAGTTTAAAGCCCATAAATTTTCTTTTCGAGACGAAAATTTAGATAAATTATAAATAAAGGGTTGACTGAAATCAGTATGTGATTACTTACTTACCTAAATGGACTTGTCAATGGAGAAAGCTCGAGAAATCCCCTCTGGAAAACAAAAAATTCTTAACGCAGCTAAAAAACTGTTCGCACAAAAGGGGTTTGCAGGCACCACCACCCGAAATATCGCTCAATATGCCAATGTTAACGAGGCCTTAATTTATAGATATTATCCAACCAAAAAAGATCTTTATCTAGCTATCATTCGATCGAAAATTGATCAGCTCAATGTGCTTAAGGAAAACTTAGAAAATCCTGAGCAGAACCGGGAAGGGGTTCCTGGGTTTTTAAAACAAATAGCTACCCAATTATTTAGCTCTGTTAAAGAAGATTCCGATTTTCTCCGACTTCTTTATTTCAGCGCTCTTGAGCATCATGAGCTATCAAAAATGTTTTGCGAATGTTTCGTAGTGGAATTACGGAAGAAACTCGAAAATTATGTTTCTATGTTAATGGATAGAAACATTTTCAAAGCATTGAACCCTTATTTGGTCTCTGTCGCTTTTATTGGTATTATCTCTCATTATCTAGTGGCAAATACTCTTTTCGAACTAGAGACTCCACAGATTTCAGAAACAGAAGTTATTGACAACTTTATTGAAATCTTCCTGAATGGCGCTTGTAAAAAAGAATAGCAAAAGTTTTATTTAAGTTTTTTTTTTCTTCCAAAGATCTATCTTGCTATTCTTTAAGCTAGGCTTATTGCTATATACATGGGGAAATCGTCTGAAGGAGTTGTCAAATCACAACCTAAAAAAAAGAATCTTTTTTCCTATGTCTCTCATCATTTCAAAAAAAGTCATACCATCCTTCGAAAATTGCCTGTATCTGCTCACTCTATAGCCTTTGGTTTTGCTATTGGCGTCTTTTATGGATTTACTCCTTTTTGGGGATTCAAGACGATTTTAGCTATTGTATCAGCTTGGCTTGTTCGTGCAAGTAAGGTTGCAGCAGCTGTAGGTGTTGCTGCTCATGATATTGCTTTGCCCTTCGTTCCCGGACTAATGTGGCTTGAATATAAAATTGGGTTGATTGTGCTTGGTCAAAATAGCCATCAATTTAATAAGACACTGTCCAAACTCCAACACCTAGAGCTCAAACAATTAATAAGTTGGCAGGAGATTTATAATTTAGGATGGCCAATGTTCATAGGCTCCTTGATCATAGGATTGCCTCTGGCAGCCATTTCCTATATTTTAGTCTTTAAAAGCATAAAGAAATATCAAGAAATCCAAAAAGCTGAAGAAGAATCAACGCATCCTTCCTGAGAATCGACCATTTGTATTCCTCACCCTTAGTTTTTGTGTTTAGTCATGAACAACATAGCCAAAGCCTATTTTGCTGCTTGAGGCATAGCTTGCTGCACAGTAGTTTTTGTATGTAGTGGTTCTACCAGCCTCTTATAAACTGAATCCTCTAGTTCGAAGGCTATCGGAGTGCCTTCCAAGAGAGCATACCTGCCACCTGTTGGCGAAGCAACTCCAATGAGTACTACGTAATTCTTTTTGGCATGGATTGTAATTTTCGCTTGGGGCTTGGAAAGTTCCATTCCCTGAGAAGGAGGCCCAATCCACCTCACCGCTTTGAGATGCGCTAACAACTCAAGGCAATCTTTGGCTTTCTCTTCATCCAGTCCGGATATGCCTGTGGCTATAAACTTCCCCTCTTTTCTCTGTACAGTAAAAGATTGATTCCCAGAGATGACATCCCATTGAGATATTTCTTGAGGATCCAATTGGATAATCGAGAGATCCTTCCAATCCCATGGATCTTTAGGGAGCGTTTTGATAAATGAATCCTTAATAGCATAAACAAAAGGTTCAATAGAGTTTTTGGCATAGATTAGTCCATTTTCATCTTTCCCTAAATACAGCTCTACCCGCTGAGATTTGTCGGTGGTTAGTCCAGGATTAAATTCAATTTCTATATCCTCTTGGGGATTTTCCAAACCATAACCTTTTACCTCCATCTGTTCTTGTTTAATATCTTTGGCTTCCAGATTACGTAACGCCTCTATAAACTCATTAACCTTATTTTTATTGGCAAGTCCTTTCTCTGTTTCTTCACTTTGCCAATCACTGCCTTTTTTCACATAAACCAATTTGAGGTCTTTGTTCCGAAACCATATCTTTTCAACCTGCTCTTCTGAAAAAGTAGGAAACACATGCTTGTCACGAATATCTGAAAAATTCTGTACGATCTTATTGACTGCATCTGCTTGGATCGTAAAGACCGAATTACTCGAAGCCATTTTCGCATATAGCTCCTTTGTATCTGACGGCAAGGAATTACCAACCAAAAGCTTCTCTTCCTCCTTCTTATCTGACTGATTGATCCAAATTTGATATCTTGGGCTATCTAATCCGTATTGATTAAGGTTGGACCCATCATCAGCAATAAACTTGTCAATATGAAGCGAATGCAATTCATTAAACCAATCCTCTAATTTGCTCCCATCAGCCCTTGCCATAACAGGTTTTTGAAGTTCCCACTGCTTTCCTTTCTTTAAGACTATATAATCAGAAAAGGAAGGGCCATTGAGTTGTCTAATCCCGCATTTGTCAATCGAAAACTGATTGAAATGAAAAACAACCCGACTGCGCAAATCATCTAAGCCTTTCTTTAAAGACTCCGCCATACTAGAACTAATCAAATAAATTGGGCCATTGGATCCTGTAGAGGTTTTTGCATAAACCAACTCGCTTACAGCTGTTTTCCGACCAACAATCAAACTGTGTGTTTCTTTTGAAGTTTTAAAATAGATTTCTAGAGATGGATTAGAAAATCCCCATTGTTTTAAAATATCGCCACTGGGAATCTCATTCTGGGGAATTTTCCTTCGGACTTCTAAATATTGAAGATCGATCAGATACCGATCGATTGTCCTTTCATCAGCATCAGCATGAATTGGAGAGATTATCTTCCATTGATTTTCTTTTTTCTCCAAGGTAACGGATTCACCAGGTGATTTAATTTGTAACCAATTTATTTCACCCGCTTCAATATGAAAAAGTTCATTTTCCGTTCTTTGCCTTTCTTCCGTAGACTTCTTACCCTTGTCAAAAAAATAAATGTATCCAGTCAACAAAGCAACAATGATAGATAGGATGAGGGTTGAACGAAAATTTTTCATCTTCTTTCTCGTTGTCTTTGGTCATCTTCTTCTAGAAAAATACATCCCTACCCCAAGCACCAAAAACGCAAAAGGAATGGTAATCAAGCAGATCATAGCAACGGTCTGTCTTTGGGAAGCTGGAATGCTTAATCCAAATTCCTGAACAGATTTTGGAGCAATCCCTAGGGCCATTTCTTTCTGAAGCATCCAATTTAGCAAGTTAATGAAAAAATCAACCCCATCAGGTTTTATATTCTGATTGGCAAGAAAGGAGGAAGACCCAACGGCTGCAATCCTTGTTCCGAAAACATGAATCCCTTCCTTGCCAGGAACCTCACCCCCATCATAAACAGCAGCTAAAATTAGAGGACCAGGAATATCAACTCCTGGATCATATTTAGGCCTTTCTTCTTCTTTCCAATTAACCTCACCCCAAAATCCCTCTGGAGTTTTTACTAAGGCTGTAACCTTCTTGACATTAGGATTAGAAGAATCCGTCGACAAGGCTATGGAGCGGCAATCAGGCAGCTGAAGGGTATAACCAATCATTGGTTTTACCGCAGGATGATCGGCAAAATGAGTCCCTGCGGCTTTATCGATAAGCATCTCTCCTCCAAGGCCTCCAACTAGTCTTCCAATTGCAACCACTTTATCATTTTGAAAGATTATTCCGTATTTTGAAAGCAATGGCTCTAAGCCTGAATTGGAGTTTGAGCCTTCAAGAACTATTAATTTACCTTTGGAATCCAAGTAATGGGTTATGGCTTGAAGTTCAGAAGGAGAGAGAGGATTTTTGGGTCCAGCAATGACCACAACTGCAGCATCTTCTGGAACAGCCCCACTTTCCAGCAAATTCAGGTTCAGTGGTTCCATATTTTCCTTACGAATTTGAGTTGCAATAATCCCATAGCCTCCCGGTTGATTGTAATTATCTATGTTTCTTTCACCATGCCCCGTCAAAAAGTACACTTTGGACGGCTTCCCTTCTACTACAGATAAAATAGCTGCTGTAAATTGTTGTTCCCCTTTAAATGCCTTAATGGAAGGGGATTGGCCAAACATTGCTACCGAATTATCATACTCAACTAGTTGATTATCATTTACAAACTTATGAAAATTTTTGTATTCAAAAATAATAACATTTTCTTGTAAATCAAATTTAAGTCTTTTAGCTAGTGCTTCAGCTCTTTCAAGATTTAATGCAGGATCGATATGCTCTATAATGATTTTGTTGCCTCCATAATATTTATATTCCTTCAGGAGGTTGTCTATATCGGATTGAAGCTTTGAATTTGTGAGACAAACGATAATTTTAACTGGCTCCGGTAAAGACTTTAAAACATTAATCGTTTTGGAAGAAAGAGTATACATGCCCCCTTTGGAGAAATCCTTACGATAATAATATTTATATCCCAAATAATTGACTATCCAAACTATGGCAAACATCAATAAAATGGTCAGTATGTTATTGATTCTAAGCTGAAATCTCAAAGGATGAGACACCGTGACTCCTTTCATAGCTGCCTTCCCAAGCTTCTTTTTGTAATTTTTTTCCTTGTCATTCTCTGAGCCTTCTCCATTCCAAAATTTTTTCAGTAAGAAAGAGGAAAAAGAAAGTGGCTGAACCCAATAAAACAACAGGTCTAGAATCGAAAATACCCCGTGAAAAAGTATCCATTTGATCCAAAAATGAAAGATAAGAAATCATTTCCCGAGTCTGACCACCAATTCCCAAATAAATCAAAAAACTTAATGAGAAAATGAGGAAAATAAGAGCAAAAGAAAGAATGGCAGCAATAATCTGATTTTTCGTAAGGGACGAAACAAAAAGGCCGATCGATATAAAGAACATTCCAATGAGAAGAAGCATTAGGAAAGGGAGAACAATCATCCCTGCACTCATCCCAAGGGAATGTCCATAAACTATCCGCAACACCGCTAAATACAATGCCATTGGCATCCAAAGAACAGAAAAGAAACAAACAGAGCCTAAAAACTTGGATAGCACTAATTCCCATTCCCTCACAGGGGCTGTCAGAATCATCTCAATGGTACCCAATTTGTATTCTTCAGCAAAAGACCGCATCGTTAAAACGGGTACTTGAACAAGGAGCAAAAACCAGAAAAAAAATGCATTCATGCAAGCCTGCAAAAGAGTAAATTCTTTGATATTATTGATCGAAAGGTAGTTGAGCCAAAAAACAAAACTAGCTCCATTGATCAAAGAACAAGAAAATAGAAGGATATAAGCTACTGGAGAGACAAAGTAGCTTTTCATTTCTCTTTGAAATAAAGTCAAAAGAGCCATAATACATCCTCATCCAAAAAAATATTTTCAAAAAAAAGGTTTTTTTTTCTATTCACCGTTTTTAGAACAACCACCTATTACCAAAACCTCTTCTACAGAAAATTAGCTGCTTCAATCTTGTGTTAATTCGACAAAAATATCCTCTAAGGTTGCTTTTATTCTTGACATTTCTCTTATTTTCCAACCATTTTTCTGAATTACATTATAAACTCCATCTCTGATATCATTTCCAGGTTTAGGCCATACCTGTAGGATCACCCATCCTCCTGGATATTCTTCAACAATTTCTGCTTCCTCAACTTCCTCCAACCGTTCGAAAGCTTCCTTCGCCACAGAGGGCTTACAAAGGATTTCAAGTCGAATCGCTCCTATATTTCCACCTCTAACAAGTTTTGAGAGATTCTCAGGAGTATCCGCAGCTTCTATTTTGCCCTTATTTATAATTAAAACTCTACTACAGACGGCCTCGACTTCGCTCAAGATATGAGAGGACAAAATGATGGTATGGTGTTGGCCCAAACTCCGAATTAATTCCCTGACCGATCTAATCTGATTGGGATCCAAGCCAATAGTTGGCTCATCTAAAATCAACAATTCCGGATCATGCACCAATGCATCCGCAAGGCCCACCCTTTGTCGATACCCTTTGGATAAATTTCCAATCATGCTTGAAGCGACATCTTCAATATGGCAAAGTTTTAAAACAGATTGTACCCTTTCATTGAGCATCGAGCCCCTAATCCCCTTGAGTTTAGCTCTATACCTTAGATACTCATTTACTCTTAAATCCGTATATAGGGGAACATTTTCTGGCATGTACCCTACTCTTTTCTTAACCTCCAAAGGTTTCTGAAGAACATCAAAGCCGGCTACTTCTACTTTTCCACTAGTTGGAGGGAGGTAACAAGACAAAATACGCATGGTCGTCGTTTTTCCTGCCCCATTAGGACCAAGGAAACCGACGATTTCTCCTTTTTTTACTTCAAAACTAATTCCCTGCAGTGCCGTATAACCTGAATACGTTTTTATCAGATTTTCAACCTTGATCATGAAAAAGAGATTTTAATATTAAAACATTATAAAAAATGTCAAGTTAATCCATTTTCCCACCTAAAGCAGATACAGAAAAGACAAAGGAAATTAGCTAAAATTCAATTTTATTTTAGCTCAAATTCAACAAGAATGTTAGTTTAGTTTTCTTTTATTAATGATAATTGAACAAATGGACAATGAAATTTATTTCGATTGCAAACCAAAAAGGAGGGGTAGGGAAAACTACAACAGCAATCAACCTTTCCGCTTGTTTAGCTGAAAAAGGATATTCGACGCTACTGGTCGATGTAGACCCCCAATCCAATGCAACGAGTGGAGTGGGGTTTTCCCTTGATTCTGGAAAAAGTTTATTCCCTGTTTTAATTGGTGAACAACTTTTAAAAGACCAGATAATTTCTACTCCCTACATGAATTTGGACCTTATCCCAGCAAATCTAGAATTAGCCAATTGGGAAAATCAACAGCATGATCCAATCGAATCTTTTTCTTTTTTTAGAAAAATCTTTAGAGAATCCCTTATTGGAACAGCCTATCAGTATGTTATTCTTGATTGTCCCCCAGCCTTAGGATTACTCATGGTCAACTCGATGGTTGCTGCTGATTGGCTAATCATTCCTATTCAATGCGAATACTACGCTTTAGAAGGATTGGCAAAAATGTTTCAACTGCTTGATAACCTTAAAAAACTGGTTTCATCAGCCCCCAATATTTTAGGAATACTGATGACCATGTATGATAGCAGAACAAATTTAAGTCAACAGGTCGTTGAAGATGTCCGCAAACATATTCCCAACCTTGTATTTGATACAATTATTCCAAGAACAGTCCGACTAGCGGAAGCCCCAAGCTATGGAAAGCCTATCACTCTTTACGATCCCCACAGCATAGGCTGCATTAGCTATAGAAAATTCACAGAAGAATTTTTAAAAAAAATCAAATAATCCCATTCTATAGATAAAAGTTTTTAGAAGTTTTTTTCTTTCCTTTTCTATCAATTATATTTAGATGATAGGTATGCTTATAAGCCAAAAGATAGTCCCTTCTTTATATAAACAAATCGGCAGTGAATTTCAGGCTTTTGTTCTTTATCTTGCTATCGGTTCCTATTTCGAAATAGAAGCCCTTCCAGAACTCTCAGCCTTTTTTTTCAAACAAGCCGATGAAGAACGTCAGCATGCTCTGAAATTTATAAAATTTTTAATTGATAATGATATTCCTGTCAGTATTCCAGCAATCGGAGCAGTAGATTCTTCTTTTAAAGATCCAGAATCTGCTATCAGTTTATCCCTTGAGAGAGAAATAGCCGTGACGAAGGAAATTCATGATCTAGTTCGATTAGCCAAAGAGGAGAAAGACTTTACATCAGATAATTTTCTTCAATGGTTTGTTAAAGAACAACTTGAAGAAGTTACGGTTATGGATCAGCTTCTGAAAATGATAAGGAGAACCGGAAAAGATCAAATCATGCTTGTAGAAGATTATCTAGCAAGAAAAAACCGATTAAGAGAGAAAATTTCCGAAGCTGAGTCTTCTATGGAGAACCCTAACGATTGAGCCAGACTCTTTTCTTTGAAGATATTCTCTAGCGGCTGCGCATCTCAAGAACTCAATGGCACCCGTAGCTCAACTGGATAGAGCGTCGGCCTCCGGAGCCGAAGGCTTTGGGTTCAAGTCCCGACGGGTGCAATAACCTTAAAATTTAAGTCAATAACGCTCTATTCTTTTCATAGGAGAGAGTCCCTAAAGTCCCTGCTTTTCTTTGCTTTAATAACCAAAAACTGACTCAAGACAATGGAGAAGAAAGGAAGGTCGCATAAACTTGTGTCGTTTCAACCAGATCCTCAAGAGAAGTTTTCTCATCAATCGCATGGATATCTTTACCATCGACACCGTATCCAATTGCTTCGCAATTCTTGGCCTTTGCAAAAAAATGCATATCCGTTGCCCCTCTGTTGATAGTAAAAGTTGCTTTGCCTCCTTTTATTTTTTCAACAGCCGATTTAAATGACTTCGTAAAGTTTGAATTATACCCAAGAGCGCAAGGTTCAGTTTTGTGGATAATCTCTATTTTTATTTTCGTTCCTCTTTTCTTGGCCCATTTTTCTATAGCTTCCCTAATCTCACTTTCGACTCGATCCATCTTTTCTGATGGAGTCAATCTACGGTCAATTGTAAAAGTAGTCTCTGCAGAAACGATGTTAACTTTTGAACCAGGACCAGAACCAACCACACCTCCTATATTGACAATAGGTTTTAGTTTTTCTTTTGAAGGAGCCACATAGACCCTTTTTGTATCTGCCAAAATTTTCTTAAAAAATCTTTCCAAAAATTCAACCAAATGGACCGTTTCTAAAAAGGAGTTAACTGCCTTTTGCTGATAAGCCGTGTGGGTTGAAGTCCCTAAGACCCTTATATTCAGTTGAAGAATTCCATTATGTCCTATCCCTATTTTCTTTGCGGATCCTCCTTCACAAACGACCACAAAATCTGGTTCCACCAATTTATTTTTCACCACAAACCCAGAACCCAATTCTCCACCAATTTCTTCATCAGCGACAAGAGCAAACTGAACATTATATAGGGGATCAATTTTTAAGGTTTTCAATGCCTCCACAGCAAAAATGCTTGCGGCAAGAGATCCTTTCATATCTGCAGAACCCCTTCCATAAATCCACTTATCGTCTTTTTCTCCCCGGAAGGGATCATGCTTCCATTTTCCCGAAACAGGGACAACATCATAATGGGAATTAAAAAGGACCGTTTTGGGAGCCTTAGCATTCCATCGGGCTATAAGATTATAGCGAGGAAAGGAAAGGAAGGCTTCTCCCAATTGCTTCTCTACTATTGCATCAGGCACTCTAACAATCTCTGTCTCTAATCCAATCTGCTGAAGTTTCCTCTCCAAGTACTCAACCATTTCTGCGTATTGCTTGCCAGGTGGATTAATGGTAGGGATTTGAATAAGGTGTTGTAAAAATTGGAATAATTTTTCACGATTGTTGGAGATCCATTCGGTCAAAGCATCATGCATAAAAAAGTTATCCTATTCTTTTAGAAAACTATCAGTCAAGCAACTTCTTCTCCTTCCTAATTTTCTTTTTAAGTTGAATAGCCTACCCATTATTCTTATATAAGATATAATTATATTGAACTGCGATAGAAGAAACTTTATCAAAGGATTAGCAGGAAGCTTGCTTTCCTTAAAAATGCCCACTGTTTTTTCTGGCCCTCTCCCAGATGCTTTTTGGAGTTACGACCAGAGCCGGAGAATAGCTACAGTTGTTGCGGAATCAGCCCTCCATACAGCTAGACTCTATGGTTGTCAATTTTCTGATATACGCATCTGTTGGATCCTTAAAGAAAGAATTATTTCAAGAGAAAATAGAATCGAAGAACTGGGAGGTAGTTTTGAATCTGGAATAGGTATTAGAGTCCTTTTCGAAGGAACATGGGGTTTTGCTTCTTCGAATCTGCTAGATCCTAATGAAGCTGCGGAAAAAACAAAGGAAGCCGTTGAAGTAGCAAAAAAATGCCTCAAATTGAATCCAAGACGGGTGGAATTAGAAAAATTGCCACAAATCCAAGGACAATGGCATCAAGATGTGTTAGTTGATCCTTTTGGGGTGCCTTTAGAAGAAAAAACATCGTTTTTACTCGACCTTAATGACAAGGCAATCAAAGCTGGGGCTGATTTTTGCCGATCCTTCTTCTTATTTCACAAAGAACTTAGAATATATGCCTCCTCTATTGGATCCTGGATTGAACAAACATTCCTTAGAACCTATCCAAAGTTTATCGTTACTGTAGTTGACAAAAAGGAAGGGAAATTTGAAAGCAGGTCAAGTTTCGAGCCTCCGAAATCTGGAGGTCTAGAAATCATTGAGAAAAAAGCCTTTGAGCGTGAAGTAGTTGAAGCGACCCATCAAGCTAAAGAAAAGCTGCATGCAAAATCCGTTGTTCCTGGAATAAAAGACCTTGTACTCCATCCAACCAATCTTTGGTTAACCATTCATGAAACCATAGGCCATTCTACCGAATTAGATAGGGTCATGGGACTTGAATCCAACTATGCTGGGACTTCTTTTCTAAAAGTTGACCAATTGGGCAATTTTGATTTTGCCAGCCCCATTGTTACCATTAGAGCCGATCGCAATCAGCCAGGTGGTCTGGCTTCCGTTGGATATGATGACGATGGGATTCCTTCTAGTTGGTCAGACTTTCTTATCATAGAAAAGGGTATTCTTAAAAACTTTCAAATGGCTATTGGACAAGCACATTGGATTGGCAAAGAAAAATCCAACGGTTGCAGTTACGCTCAAAGTTATAATTTTTTCCCCATCCAGCGGATGCCCAATATTTCTCTTGTCCCAAGTGAAAAAAAGGAACAACTTAAGGATCTCATTTCAGGAGTGGAAGATGGCATCTATATCATTGGGGATGGGAGCTGGAGCATCGATCAACAAAGATATAATTTCCAATTTGGTGGACAACTCTTTTATGAGATTAAAAATGGAGAGATCCGACAAATGCTTCGGGATGTTATCTACCAAGGAAACACCCAGTCTTTTTGGAAATCCTGTGATGGGATTTGTAGCAAAGAAGAATATAAACTGTGCGGGACTCTTTTTTGTGGGAAAGGAGAACCTTCTCAATCTGCACCAGTCTCCCATGGAGCTGTTCCTGCTAGATTTAGGAATATCACTATACTAAATAGCCGTTTACATTCATGATACTTTCCGAATCTGAAGCAAGAAATTTTCAAAGATCTATTCTTTCTTTATCTAAAGCCAACAGCTTATCAGTAGAGATAAAAGGCGGCCAATTTGTAAACATCCGCATAGGGAGAAATGCTTTAAATACTAATGGCATTGAAAATTCTCTTAAAATTACTTTAAATTCTACCTTCGAGAATAGAACGGCCAGTTACACAATCGATCAGCTTGAAATGTCTGCCATTGAACGCGGGTTAAGACGCTGTGAAAAGCTTGCGCAGATTTCTCCTCCCGATCCTGAGTTCTTACCGCCTCTTGGTCCACAACACTACACCAGCAGTTTTTCCTACTCTGAAAGCATGGGGAGCCTCTCAATAGAAAACATTGTTGAAATAGCTGTTAAAATACTGGATGTACTAACTCAAAATCAAAACCAGCAAATTGAACTTAGTAGTTTTATAAAATTCCAGAAATACTTCATCTGCATTGCCAATAGCAATGGGCTTTTTGGATATCAAAAATTTGCTAATATACAATTGACAGCCACGGCAAGAACAAACGATGGCCTTGGTTCGGGCTGGTCAGGAGCGTTCGTTTTTAATATTGAGGAAATAGATCCAGAAAAACTAATTGAAACTGCTATCCAGAAGGCTACTTTAAGCAAAGAGAAGCTTTCTATGGCTCCTGGCCACTATCCTGTTCTTCTTGAACCTACAGCCGCTGTCGATCTTATTGGTCTTATGTTATTTTCTATGGATGGGCGGGCAGCTGATGAAGGAAGAAGTGTTTTTTCAAAGCCAGGTGGGGGGAATAGAATTGGAGAGCCTCTATTTCCATCCAATATAACAATCTACTCTGACCCTTCCAACAGGCAGGCTCCAGGACAAGTCTTTTCCAATGATGGACTACCTTGTCGAAAGATTCCATGGATTCAAAATGGCATCCTTTCTAACCTTATTTATTCTAGATATTGGGCAAAAAAAAATCACAAAGAGCCTATCCCCGAGCCATCCAATATTTTGATGAGAGGATCAGATATCACTCTTGAAAAAATGATTCAAGATATAGACAAAGCCATTTTAGTTACAAGACTATGGTATATTAGAGAAGTTGATCCTCAATCCCTTATCTTTACAGGGCTTACGCGAGATGGCACATTTTTGATTGAAAAAGGCAAAATCTCTAAAGCGGTGAATAATTTTAGATTTAACCAAAGTCCTTTGACAATGCTTCAAAGCGTTCAGCAGATCGGCAGAGCAGTTAATTGTATAGGATCTGAAATTGACGATGTCCCAGCGTTAATTCCTCCGCTTTTAGTGAAAGACTTTTACTTTACATCGACATCCGAAGCCATCTAAGTTTTTCAAAAGACGCTTATTGGCTTTTTAAATTTTTTTCTAGGACAAAATTAAGAAGTTTATCTGGAACATAGATAACTTTTGAAATAGTAGCCTTTTCAAGCCATTTCCCAATTGCCTCAGTCTCCTTTGCTTTTCTTATAACTTCTTCCTTTTCAATCCCTTTTTTGACCATAATCCGACCACGCACTTTCCCGTCGATTTGCACAATTAGTTCTATCTCTTCATCGATTAAATACTTTGGATCATATTTTGGCCAAGGCTCGTAGGCCAAGGAATCCTTATGCCCCATTTTTTGCCATAATTCTTCGCAAATATGTGGAGCAAAAGGAGACAGAAGCAAAAGAAGATCTTCGAGTACTTTTTTCCATCGTTTTTTTTCTTTTGTTAGCTCATTGACAAAGGTCATAAGCTTGGCAATAGCCGTATGAAATTGAAAATTTTCAATGTCTTCAGTGACTCCTGCAATGGTCTGATGCTGTAATCTTAGAATGTGAGTGGGGGCCTCTTCTTCAAGAATATCTTTTCTTAGCATCCACAACCCTTCTCCATCTTCATCCATAAACAGTCTCCATACCCTAGCCAGAAAGCGATGAGGCCCTTCCAATCCCTTAGAAGACCAAGGCTTGCTCTGTTGTAAAGGGCCAAGAAACATTTCGAAAAGACGCAACGTATCCGCTCCATATTCTTGAACGATAGCATCCGGATTAACAATGTTGCCTCTAGATTTTGACATTTTTTGATTATCTTCTCCTAATATCACTCCCTGGTTCACTAATTTATAAAAGGGTTCTGGAGTCGAAACAAGACCGATATCATAGAGAACTTTATGCCAGAACCGGGCATAAAGTAGATGAAGAACTGCATGTTCAGCCCCACCTATATACAAATCCACTCCGTGAGGGTGCATCCAGTATCTTTCCTTTTCAGTTGCAAAAGGGGTTTCTTTGTTGGATGGATCACAATACCGCAAATAATACCAACAAGACCCAGCCCATTGAGGCATTGTGTTCACCTCTCTCTTTAGTCCATTTCCCAATTCTACCCAGTCCTTTTTCCGAGCTAAAGGTGCTATGCCTTCATCTGTAGGAGTAAAATCTTCAAGGTCTGGTAACAACACCGGCAGCTCTTCATCCGGAACTAGAATCGGTGCATTTTCTTTCCATATTATAGGAAAAGGTTCTCCCCAATATCTCTGACGGGAAAAAAGCCAATCTCTTAGTTTGTATTGCACCATTCTTTTCCCAAGTTTTTTCTCCTCCAACCATTGAATGATTTTCTCCTTAGCCTCCTTTGTTGCAAGCCCGGATATAAATCCAGAATGAACTGTTATACCTTCCCCTGTATAACAGTCAGTTTCCTCCTCGATCCTTTCAGCTGTAACGACTTTTTTTATCGGCAGAGAAAAAGTTTTGGCAAAGTCGTAGTCTCTCCGATCATGGGCAGGAACAGCCATGATAGCGCCTGTTCCGTACGTCATTAGCACATAGTCAGAAATCCAAATCGGCAATTTTTCATTTGTAATCGGGTGGATAGCATAGCTTCCAGTCCAAACTCCAGTTTTGTTTTTAGATAACTCCGTTCTTTCTAAATCGGTCTTTAAAGAAGTAGCGGCACAGTATTGTTCCACCAACTCTTTGAACCCGCTCTCTGTCAACTTAGTGACTAATGGATTTTCTGGAGCCAAGACCAAAAAGGTCACCCCAAAAAGCGTATCCGGTCTTGTGGTAAAGACTTCAATTTCAATATCTTTTCCTTCAACAGAAAATTTAACCACTGCCCCTTCACTTTTGCCTATCCAATGGCGCTGCATCTCTTTAATTGATTCCGGCCATTCTACTAATTCCAAGCCTTCAAGCAGCTTCTCAGCATAGGCTGTTATTTTTAAAAACCATTGTCTAAAAGGTTTTTTAATAACAGGATGATTCCCTCTTTCAGACCGTGGACCTTCAGGGGTATGAACAATTTCCTCATTAGCAAGAACTGTTTTAAGCTTTGGACAATACCACACAGGAGCTTCAGCGACATAAGCCAAGCCTTTTTCGAAAAGCCTTTTAAAAATCCACTGCGTCCATTTATAATAAGAGGGATCAGTTGTGTTGATTTCCCTCTTCCAGTCGTATGAAAAACCCATGGACTGAATCTGTCGACGAAAATTATCAATATTTTGTTTGGTTGTTACCGCTGGATGAGTCCCCGTTAAAATGGCATGCTGTTCAGCTGGCAATCCAAAAGCGTCCCAACCCATTGGATGCAGCACATTAAACCCCTTCATTCTTTTATAACGGGCAACGATGTCTGAGGCGGTATAACCTTCAAGATGGCCAACATGAAGACCACTACCAGAAGGATATGGAAACATATCGAGGACATAAAACTTGGGCTTCTCTGAACCCATTTCTCCAGGATCTGCAGCTCTGAAAAGCTCCCTATCGAACCAGTAGTGTTGCCATTTTGGCTCAATAACATCAAAAGGATAAGCTTTTCTTCCTGGCATAGAAAAATGTTTAAAATTTAAAAAATATTAAGAGGAAAAAAACAGAAATTAAACCTGAAAAGAAGAACCACACCCACAAGTCGATTTAGCTTGAGGATTGATGATCCTAAATCCACCTTGGGTTAGACCCTCTTTATAATCAATGGTTGAACCGGCTAATAAATGACTACTTTCTGGATCGATAGCCACAAAAACATCTTCTATTTGTAACCGAATATCCTTTTCCTTGGGTACGGCTAGTTCTAGTAGATATTCATTGCCAGCGCATCCACCTTTTGTAACCGAAAGCCGTAACATATATCCAGGATGAGAATCAGTTAGTTTTTTAATCTTTGAAAGAGCCATTGGGGTAAGGGTAATATTCAACTGTAAAGGAAAAATGCTGTTCATAATATAGTTCCTTATATTTCTAAATTATAAATAAGCGTAAGAATTACCTTGGTCAACTTTCTGCGAATCTTAGGTAAAGTAGAAACAAACTGAAAAAAAGGGACGGTTTCTTTAGGATGGCTCAAAAGATAACGAATAAGAGAGAAGGGTTTGGATTCCCCTTTTTCTGAATCCCAAGAAGACATTATTGCTCCCACTGGTAGTCTATCTCCATACTCATCACTAATAACTCGAATCGAACAAAAAGCCACTCCATGTGCCTGGGCGGTATTATAGACTGCTTCCGTTTCCATATCGACAATTTGAGCAGCGGAAAGTTGCGCCATTTTTGACCTGCTTTCCGGGTCTGCTACAATAACATCAGAACAGACAGTCTTGTATAGAGGCAATCCTTGACCTAAAAGAATAGGACGTAGTTCTTCGGAGAGGTAATTTTCTACCGCGCATACCTCTCCTTTACGGATTGCAGGAACCAAGGCACCAGAATAGCCGGCTAAAATAAATAGGGAAGGTGAAAAATTCCTTAATAAGAGTTCGGCACTTCGGGCAGACTTTCTTTTTCCCATCCCCAATACCATACCACAGATAGTTTTGTGTGCATATTTTCCTAAATAAAAAACATGTCCTTCTACTTCCTTTTTTTCCTTAAGAACATGGTCCAATATCTCCTTCCCTTCATGTTCGATAGCAAATCCAATAGCTATCATACAGCTGAAAGCCTCTTTTCCATGCACCCAAGAGTTGCATCTACCCAATAGGTAGCTCGTTCTTTAGCTTGTTGATATTGCCTATAATACTCCCCAATGACAAGTAGAGGCCATGCATTTCTGTACATATCGTACTTCAAGTAAAAAACGCCAGGGAAACCGGTGCCAGTTAAGAATTCTTCTGCCCAAGATCCATCAGAAAGTTGTCGTTCACATAAATATTTGATTCCTCGTGTAATGCTTGGTCTGAAAATGTCTCCACATGCCATAATGCCACTTATAGCCCAAGCAGTTTGAGAAGCCGTACTCGGTCCTTTCCCTTTGAGCTGAGGATTATCATAAGAGGCTGGAGTTTCTCCCCACCCCCCATCTTCATTCTGACAAGACTCTAGCCAATCCCTAGCCCTTAAAATCCATTCCTGATTCATGTCTTCTCCAATCGCCTGCAATCCTCTTAAGGCCTGCCATGTCCCATAAATATAATTGACTCCCCACCTTCCCATCCAAGAGCCGTCACTTTCTTGAGTTTCTTTTAGATAACGAATCGCTTTTTGTACAAACTTCTCATTTTTTCTAATCCCCATTTTGCCGAATAATTCTAAAGCTCTTGCTGTTATATCTGAACATGGAGGATCAAGTATCGCATTATGATCAGCAAAGGGAATATCTTCTAGCCATTTTTTATAAACGTTTTTATCAAAAGCAGCCCACCCTCCATTCTCACATTGAAAACTGATAACCCATCGTAAAGCTCGCTGCATCACTTCTTCTTTCTTTATCTTATCATCTATATCAATCAATCGCAGGGCCAAAAGCACCATTAGCGTATCATCCACATCTGGATAATACATGTTGTTATATTCGAAAGCCCAACCACTAGCTTCCGGATGGGGATTTCTAACATACCAATCACCTTTGATTCTTATTTCTCTGTTTATTATCCAATGAGCGGCTTTCTTCAGCTGTGGAGCATTTCTTTCATAACCAGATTCAGCCAAAGCCACTAGGCCAATGGCCGTATCCCAAAGGGGAGAAAGGCAGGGTTGTATCCTTAAATCATCGTTTTTCTGATCGTCTACTTCTAACGACTCAAAATCAGTGATAGCCTTTTTTAGGATCGGATTGTCTTCGGTATATCCTAAAGCAATCAAAGCCATGATCGCATAATGCATCGCTGGGAAAATAGCTCCCAGGCCATCGGATCCGGCAGCTATACGCTCTAATATCCATTTTTCAGCTTTTTCTATAGCCATCTTCCTAAACGGCTTCAATGAAGTCTTATCCCAATATTGTAAAAATTTATCACAAGCTAAAAATAAACCTTCTTTAGATAAATATTTTGCCCCTTTCTTTAGCCAGGAAAACTTCCCACGTTCCGTCCCATAGGGGAAGAGCTCATGCAGCTGCAATTTTTCAGGGAGAATTCTTGTCGGCTTAAAATGATGGATAATAGATAGGGGAACAAGCATGGTCCTGCTCCAAGCCGATATTTCATAGAGATTGAAAGGGAACCAATTCGGGAAAAGGATAATTTCTGGGGGGATAACAGGAAGGCGATCCCATGGATAAACCCCTAGAAGGGCTAACCCCAGCTTTGTGTAAGTCATGCACTTAGGTATTCCTCCAAGCCTAAGAATAGTAGAGCGTGCTTTAGCCATTAAAGGTTCATCTGGAGAGAAACCAGCTAATTTAAGGGCAAAGTAGGCTTTGACTGTGGCATTGACTTCACTGGGACCTCCAGGATAAATATTCCACCCGCCATCAGGAAGCTGCCTGTCCAGTATATGCTTTACCAATCGTTTCTGTTTTTTATAATCAATCTTTCCTCTCCAATGCATCAAGTGAATGCAATCGCAAGCGAGCGTCACATCCACAAACAATTCCCCTACCCAATGCCCATCTTCTTTTTGTATAGAAAGAAGATATCTTTGTGCTTTTTTAATCGTCTTTTCCACTTTTTGTGGAAAATTTAAGGTTTCTTCCACTAAAGAAAGGGGGACAGAATGAAGCTTTTTATTGTCCCCAACCTCATTTTCCTTTTTTAAAAAAAGCCTTCCTGAATGCATGGAATGTTGGATAACTGTTCTTTTTGTTCGGGTCAATACGAAAAATTTGTACTAGATAACAAAAACCATTGTGACCAGGTAAACATAAAAGCATTTAAAAGTTTTGGCTAAATTCCTTTGACTTGCCTATGAAGTGTATCCAAAATCCAAACAGGCAGTAGTCCTCAGAGTCTCTCATAGTTCTTAGGTCAGATATAGGAAAGAGTCTTTTCTTGTCTACCCCAATTTTCCGATAACTTAATGAATTATGATTGGGGAAAAAATCCCTGTTAAAGGATACCAAAGAATAGGAAATTAGCTTGAATGCTTGCAGTGTTGTGTCTTCCAGAGGAAAAGCTGAATAACAATAGTAACCATTGTCACAACCAGCTCTTAAGCCAAGGGGGATATCGACTATCTAAAGTAAAAATCCCAGAAAGCAGAGGCTATCCGGTGCTCCCCAGAGTTTTTTAAGCCCTCTACATTAATCTTTGCTATGGATAATCCTATCCAGGAATCCTGTCTCTTTTTTAATGGCATTAAATTCTTTTTCTAAAAAATTGATTGAAATATTCCACGCCGCTTCGGCAGTGGTAGGATCGTAATTTGCACTTGCAGGATCAGCAAAGCCATGTTGAGCTTCAAAACTGTAAAATGAGAGTGGTTTTTTTTCCTCCTCCATAGCATTGACAAAATGAATGATTTTTTCTTTCGAAACCGTTTGATCCTTTTCAGCATAAAAGTAGCACACTGGGACTCGAAGTTTGGAAAGTTTTCTTTTTTCAAGATTCACTTCTCCGTAGTAAATGACTACAGCGTTTATTCCTTTTACATTGATCGCCGCTTCTAATGTGTATTCCCCACCGATATCCCATCCAACCACTCCTACCTTTGTCGTGTGAAATCTAGGACTTTCATGAAGAAACCGGACAGCAGCTGCTATAACGTTCAAAGCAGATTCTTCCCTAACAAATCTTCTTAAATCAGCAGCAGAGGAGCTATCCTTCGGAACAATACCGTTAAAAAGATCCACAACTAAAGCCACATACCCATCTTTTGAAAAATGGTCTGCGAGGAATTTTATGCCTTGACTTAACCCCCAAATCCCTGGGACAAGTACCACACCCCCTTTGGGCTCTTGATCTGGAATCGAAAGATAGCCCACATCATCAGATCCAAAATCCGTTAGTTTCACCATCGCACCACGCAACACAGGCTCGGCAGGTTGGGATACGGAAGCTTCCCCTCCCCCAGAATTCCTTACATAATTATTCGCCGACTGGGTCTTAGCTTCGTTATTTAGAGCCTCTTGGCTTACTCCCTGTGGCATTGCCAACAAAGAAAAAAGCAAAAAACAAAACAAAGCGTGGATCATCTTGCTTGTTTTCAAAATATTCAATCGAGCCATATACGAAAGAGGAGCAAAAGAAAAGTGTAGCATCGAAAGCTAGAAGTTGTAGGACAATTCTCTCAATCGCCTATTTAAAAAACAGTTCGAATTCCCAATGTGAATTGAGTCTAAGGGAAAACCCCACGCATCTCTTTAGCTTCAGCTACTTTTTTAATGCCTAGGGACAGAGCTGCTATTCTTGTGGAGACTTTTCTTTCATGAGAAAATTTCATAATAGAATGCAACGTTGCAGAGAGAATTCGATAGAGAGCATCAAAAACTTCTCTTTCCGACCAAAAATAGCTTTGCATATCTTGTACCCATTCAAAATAACTCACAATTACACCTCCTGAATTGCACAAAATATCCGGTATGACAAAGATATCCTTTCTTTCTTCCAATATTTTATCAGCTTCTGGTGTTGTCGGACCATTTGCTCCTTCAGCTAATATACGGCATTGTAATTTTTCAGCATTTTTTTTGGTTATCACTCTTTCTTTGGCTGCTGGGATTAACACATCACAGCGTTGGCAAAGCAAATCGAAACCATCAATTGGATCCGCTTCCGGAAATCCTGCCAACATGCCTGTTTTTTCTTTATAGGCACACAGATGGGCACAATTTATTCCTTTAGGATTATAAAGCGCCCCACTTAAATCAGAAACACCGATGAGGACCGCTCCTTGCTCAACTAGTTGTCTAACACTAACGGATCCCACATTGCCAAAACCTTGGACAATGATCCGAAGAGGATTAGGCATTTTTAAAATTTCGCTCACTTTTTTGACAAGAAAAGCCACTCCTCTTCCTGTAGCTTCTCTTCTTCCAAGGGACCCACCAATTGTCACCGGTTTGCCGGTAACAACCCCAGGGGCTGTATATCCTACCTGCATTGAATATGTATCCATCATCCATGCCATTATTTGTTCATTCGTTCCAATGTCCGGTGCGGGAATATCTTTCTGTGGGCCAATAAAAGGGATCAGCTCTTGCGTATATCTTCTAGTCAAACCTTCGAGTTCTTTTTTGCTCATTTCGCTTGGCTTACAGGCTACTCCGCCTTTGGCTCCACCAAAGGGCAAACCAACTAAGGCGCATTTCCAGCTCATCCACATTGCTAAAGCCGATATTTCTCCTAACGTGACGTCGGGATCAAACCGTATGCCTCCTTTTGTTGGACCTAAAGCAAGATGATGTTGCACCCTATAGCCTACAAACATGCGAATAGTTCCATTGTCCATTTTAACTGGAAAGCTAACAGTAAGAGATCGTTGAGGCCATTTGATGATTTCTCTAGTCTTTTCTGGTAACCCTAAAAAACTGGCAACTCTATGGAACTGCTCACAGGCCATTGCAAAAGTAGGATCGGAAAGAAGAAATTCCATGATCTTTCTAAGATTAAAATGAGAAATTAAAAAATATGTTGTTTTCTAATGGATAAAAAGTTTTTTAAAATTCTTTTTCCTTCTCTTGTCAAAATGGATTCTGGATGAAATTGAACTCCAAATACAGGATATTTTTCATGAGATAAGCCCATCACTTCATCATCTTCTGTCCAGGCAGTAATGTGAAGACAAGATGGTATACTCTCTTTTTCTACAATCAATGAATGGTATCGGGTGGCTTCAAATGGATTAGGCAAACTCCAAAAAATCCCCTCTCCGTTATGATGAATGAAAGAGGTTTTCCCATGCATTAGTTTCTTAGCCCTTACTACCTTTGCGCCATACACATGCCCAATGCATTGATGCCCTAGACAGACCCCAAGAATAGGAATAAATGGACCTAATCGATCAATAATCTCACAAGATATTCCTGCATCGGCAGGACCTTTAGGACCAGGCGATATGACAATAAACTGGGGAGAAAGGGCTGCGACTGCTTCTACGCTGATCTGATCATTTCTATAAACGGTCGGCTCGATCCCAAGCTCTCCAAAATACTGTACAAGATTGTAAGTAAACGAATCGTAGTTATCGATGACAAGAAGCATAAAATCCAAGGCTTCTAAAGACATCCTATCCTACAGAAAAGACTCTACTAAAGCAAGGGCTTTCATACCCGCTTTTGCTTTATTCGAAGATTCAAGGTATTCCCCAATAGGAGTACTATCTGCAACTAGACCGCCTCCAGCTTGAAGATACGCATACCCATTTTTTATCAAAATGGTTCTAATGGCTATACAGCTGTCCAAATAGCCAGAAAAGCTTAAACATCCCACAATGCCCGCATAAGGTCCTCTGCAAGTAGGTTCTAATTGAGATATGATTTGCATGGCCCTGACTTTAGGTGCTCCTGTTACAGTTCCTGCAGGAAAGGTTGCCTCTAAAACGTCAAAAGGAGATATTCCTTCGCGAGCTATTCCTTCAACAGAAGAAACCATATGGATCACATGACTGTATTTTTCAATAACCATAAGTTCTTTGACAATGATCGAATTAAAAGCACAGACCCTTCCAATATCATTGCGAGCTAAATCAACAAGCATGATATGCTCGGCTTTTTCCTTCGGGTCATTTATGAGCTCCTCAACAATCTTTGCTTCTTCTTCAGGAGAATTTTGTCCCCTAGGCCTTGTTCCGGCAATAGGTCTCACATAGACTTTCCGCTTGTCAAACCGAACATGGACTTCTGGAGAGGAACCTACTAAAGAAAAATCCTTAAATTTTAAGCAAAACATATAAGGAGAAGGATTAATTAATCTTAAGGCTCTATAAACATCTATAGGATCCCTTTTACATGGGGTATGCCATCTTTGGGAAGGGACGACCTGAAAAATATCTCCGGCCCTAATATATTCCTGCATTTTTTCAGTCATCGAAATGTATTCTTCCTTTGTCATATTGACTTCTAGTGGCAGTTCATATCCACAGTCCGGATTCTTCAAAAAAAGAGGGTGATATAACAGTTTGGAGAGAGCCTCTTGGAGATCGTCTAATTTTCTCTTTACTTTTTCATAGGCATCCAAGGGATTGTTTTCGATTATGGCATTGGCAATAAGAAACATTCTTCTTTCTTGATGATCAAAAATGATTAATGTGTCGGCTAGAAGAAAACAAAGATCAGGAACTCCTAAGTCGTCTTTTCGAGCTCTCGGAACCGATGGCTCAAAAAAGTGAACCATTTCGTATCCCAAATAACCCACTAGTCCCCCAAAAAAATCTGGCAGTTGAGGAATAGGGAACGCCTTGTAAGGCTCCATCATTTTTTTTAGTTCGTTTAACGGATTGGAATCGGTCCAAAATTCCACTTTTTTCCCGTCTCGATATTCTATGGTGATCTTTCTGCCATAAGCACTAATGATAAAATAGGGATCAGCGCCAAGATAGGAATAACGTCCAAATTTTCCACGGTCAGCAGATTCAAAAAGGAAAGAGTATCGAGAAGCATATGAAATTTTAAGATAAGCCGAAACTGGGGTGTCTAGATCGGCTATGATTTCTCTTACTAACGGGATAACATTGGCAGTAGCTGCAATCTGAAGAAACTCCTTGAGGGGCGGGAAATCCATATACAGGATACTTTGGTAGAAAAGTCGGATAAGACAACCAAAAAAAAATTTTTGAAAACCTAAATGCTAGATTTTCTCGAGACAAAAGCAAATAGCCTTTTAGGAAGTAAGAAACAATGCAAGCAGAAAAGAGGCTTTTTTATTCTAAAGAATTCTTTCCATCAATTGATCTTGAAACGAATAGGGATATCTACATCAACATCGATAGGGAGTCCAAGCATCGTGGGTGGTTTAAATCTCCAGAATTTTTTTACTGTATTTTCTGCTGCCTGATCTAATTCTGGATAACCAGAAGATTTACCAATTGTTACTGAAGTTGGATAACCAGAAGAGGAAACATGCACTCGTAAAATAACCAACCCTTGATGCCCTGCGGCTTTTGCCGCTGCGGGATAGGCTGGGGCAGGATTCCTAAGATATCCAGGCATCGTCATTTTGCCTGCTGGTGTTTTAGTAGCTTGAGGTATGCCCTTTGGCTTTTGAACCGCTTTAGGCTTTGGAGGAGGCTGTACTACAGGTTTGGGCGCTTCCTGAGGCTGCGCCATCTCTTCTGGAATCGGAGTGGGAACCGGTTCTGGAGGAATGGGTGTTTCTGGAACATTTATAAGATCAACATCCACAGTGGCTTCCCCAGCAGTAATTCCATATTCCACTTTTTGAATAAAAAAATACCCAACAATAAAAAGAAGGGTCGCATGGATCAACAAAGATAAGAAGTATCCAATATAATCGTTACGTTCCATTGGCTAATCCGCTTTTTTGAGTTTGAGATTGAGGTTTGGTTGTCTGAATGGCTATCTTATTGATCCCAATTTTTCGAGCCTCATCAATTATCTTGACTACTAGCTCAAAAGAAGCGTTAGGTTCTCCTGTTACGAATATTTTGGGATCTGGATTAGAAGTTTTAATCTGATTCAACTTCGACGTTAACTCTTGAGAAAGCACTTTTTCTTTGTCAAAAAGAAAATTGCCCTCTTCGAGCACTTTGACAGTTATCTGATCAGGCGGGGGTTGAGAAACAGCCGTGGTGCTTTTGGGAAGTTTAATCTGGATAGTCTCGTTTTTGACCATCGTCAAAGAAACGATCATAAAGGTTGCTAACAGGAAAAACATCACATCAATAAAAGGGATGATTTCTAACCTAGGACGATGTTTTTCAGTCTGGACATGAATTTTCATCTCTATACACTCCTTTAGTTTGCCAATTTTCTCTGGCTCCCTGCTTCCTTTTTATCGAACCATTTCCATATCCAACCTTTGATTATTCACTTTAAGCGACTTTTTGAGTATCATTTCAAGCCTCGTACAATAGCCTTCTATTTCTCTTCTGACTTTTTCAGTGCGCGCATTGAAAAAATTCAATGGAATAATGGCAATAATTGCGATGGCCAAACCAAAGCTCACCGCGATGAGAGATTCGGCTACGCCTCCGGTGATTGCCGCTTGTTTGCCTGCTATTTCTCCAGTACCAACAATACTAAAAGCATGCATCATCCCCGTTACCGTCCCCAGCAGTCCTAAAAGAGGTCCAAGGGTTACAGCCGTATCAAGAATCACAAGCCCACGAGAATACTTCTCTATCTGAGCGCTAGCCGCTTCTATCATTGCATCCACAGGCATGCTATTTCTATGCCTTAAGCCTTCCACCAGCACTTGCGCCACAACATATTTTGATTTTTCACCTATCGCTATAGCTTCTTCGTACTTTCCCTTTTCAGTCAGTTCAAAGATCTTTTGTATAAGTTTCGGATTCCTTACGCTCTGTTCGGCAAGATAGAAAAAAACCCTTTCCAATAGCGCTGCTAAAGTCACTAGTCCAAGGATTAATATCGGCCACATCACAGGGCCACCCTTGAAAAAAAACTCAATCATATAAATACCTTTTCTAATAGTTCCTTATTAAAAATATACTACCCAAAATCCTTTTATTCGCTCTATTTGACTAAGAACAAGCAAGATTTTGAATAATCGTTCAGCAAGTTTAATGAAAAATAACACAAAATCATGAAACTTTATGTGAATTTATTATGGCAAATATGTGGAGATATTGTTACGAAAATGATATTTATAATTTATTTGTTATTAAAAAGTTATTAAATAACTTATAAAAAAATAAAAAATTATATAAGAAAAAAGATTTTATAATCTATTTCATATATTTTTTGATTTTTTTAATAAATCATTTTTCCAGATTTACTCCTGTAAAGCTTTAGTCATCTAAATTTTCTTTATCCAGACACAGAAGCACTGCCTCCTGTTTCTGCCAGCTTATCCGAATCCATCGGTGGAGTTGGACATCACAATATCAAGGGTTTTTCCATTTAGAAAGCAATCTGGATCACCAACCCATGGGAGAACAAAAGCTACAGAGGGTAAGAGTTGATTGGCATCCATTGTTTACATATCCCTTACGACTATCTTCGTACGATCTAGATCCCAAGCTGCCCAAACCACCCAATAAAGCACATTGAGAATTCGAAAATAGAAAATACTCTCACTTAGGGCTATCTACGAGCCTTTCAAGGCAATTATTCTCTAAAAACAAGTGAATTTCTTTGAAACTTTTTTTAAACATAGCAATATAGTATGCAAACCACTCTGCTATTTTTTTTTTTGGCAAAAATGCCTATGAATTAGGGATGGACAATTGGGCTGAACAACAATCAACCACATAAAGAAAAAACAGTGTGAGAACTCCATTTCTTTTTTGTACTGATTTCGATGGCACACTCCTTTCTGTTGGAGAGGAAAGAAAAATTGCCACAGAGTTTTATGAATTGCTCCATAAGAAAAAAAAGCAGGATACTTTTGTATGGGTAATCAATACAGGAAGAAGCTGGGAAAGTCTTTTTGAAGAATTGAACAGGCTCCAAATCCCCTTTTTACCAGATTGGGTTGTTCTTTACGAAAAAGAAATATTTAAAGTCCAAGGCCTTCAGATTTTTCCTCACGAAGAGTGGAATCTCAAATGCAGAAACTCACATAAAATTTTATTTGATTCCATAGGGTTTTTCTTTGAAGAACTTGCCAACTACTTAATTCTTCATACAAAGGCCACAATTCATAGTTCATCGTGGTCGCCTATTGAAGTTGAAGCTTCCAGTAACCAGGAGGCTGATCAGATCTCTTTGTATATAGATCAAAAACTGCAAAATATGCCTTTTTTAACTTACCACCGCAATTTTGTTTATTTTCGTTTTGCCCACAAAGACTTTCATAAGGGATCGGCTTTGAAGCAGATCCAGCGGCTTCTGGGAATAAGTCCTAAAAATTCCATGGCTTGCGGTGACCATTTCAATGATTTACCCATGCTTGAAATACAATTGGCCTCACATTTGGCCTGTCCTGCAAATGCTGTGAAGGAAGTAAAAGAAAAGGTTATCAAGCAAGGTGGTTATGTAGCCAAAAAAGAAGCTTCTTTAGGAATTACCGAAGCCTTATTGAAGATAGAAGAAAAATTTGATTTTAGTCCATGCTCAATCCAACGTTCCTGATGATCCGATCAGATTGCTGAACAAGCTTTTTTTCTTTTAAAACTAAAGAATAAATACGTAGTGTTGCCTCTGCAACTTTGCTCCAATCGTACTTTTTTGCTGTTTCGCGAGCATTATGCCCCATTGTTTTTCTTACCAACGGATCAGAAAGTTTGCTATAAGCCATCGCTATTTCTTGTGGATCTTCTGCATTGACAATCTTCAGAGCATTGACCCCTTCTATTGCAACATCCCATGCTCCAATATCAGCTGATAAAATAACTGGCAGAGCCGAGGCCATAGCTTCTAAGACCACCATCCCAAAACTCTCAAATTGAGAAAGAAGAATAAGAAAATCAGCAGCTTTATAAAAATTTTCGATTTCCTCAGAAACCAAGCCTATGAACCCTACCTGATTGGCAATTCCTTTTGCCCTCAAAAAAGAGCCCATCGCTTCGTGATCCCCTCTCCCAACGACTAAAAGATTGATTATCAGCCCTTTTTTTTTTGCTTCAGCTATACCAAGACAGATTTGAGGCAATCCTTTCAGTTTCCAGTTATTTCCAACAAATAGCCCAAGAAGATGCTGCGGGTGCCATCCAAATCTATTCAATATTTTCTCTCTCAGTTCAGCTCTATCCCTATCCTGACAAAACCGATCGAACTCCACCCCGGGGCTTACGACTTGCACCTTTGAGAGAAGATCCGGATAATACTGAGCGAAAGCAGTTTTGGCACGCTGAGAATTAGGTAAAATCCAAGAAAGGGTCTTAGAATAGAGTGTTTTTTTTTCAAGCCATCGAATCAAATGGTTATAGGGAGAAAGCATATTTTTTTTCTGAATTTCTTTTACCCAGAACAAATGTGGCACTCCAAAAGTAATGACATCACAGTTAGCAACCAAATCATGGCAATGAACAAGGTCGTATTTTCCATTCTGAACCATTTGATGTGCATTCCAACAGAAAGACAACCGAGTAGAGCATCGACCGATTTTCAAAATAGGCACTTTATGACAAATAATCCTGGGATTAGTTTCTTTCCATCGAGCAGCAAAAAGATTCACTTCAATAAAAGGAAGACGGCTGATTCGTTCTGTGACCTGCCATACAAATCGCTCGGCTCCTCCCTCATATCCATATTCCATTGTAACGATTGCTATTCGCAAGGGGTTCATCATTACGTTATCTATCATAAAGCTTCATACCCGTAGCAATAACCGTTCGTCCAAGCATTAAGTCGAGCGTATTGACAAGAGTGACATAGGGGAGGTTTTCTTTTTGAATAGTCCGGTACTTAGCTTGTTCTTTAAAAAATGAAATGGCTCCAAAGAATTTAATCGGCAGATAAAAGAAGGAAAGAGCAATCATCGATGACCTTTGGTATTTATCTACGGAAATTTCTATCTTGGAAAATCCAGCTTCATGGAGGCCATGAACAAGATAGAAAAAGTGGACTGGGCTTATATGCCCATCAGTATCTTCCCTTTGGATGCGATCGAATGGCAAAGGGCCAAAGAGGTTCCAAAAACCAAATGAAAAAAAACGCATCCGTGATTTGAGATTCACCAAATTTGGTGTAGAAATCACTACTAATCCTTGTGGCTTTAAAACTCTGTACATTTCTTGGAGAAGCTTCCGATAATTATTGAGATGTTCAACCACCTCTGTACAAGTGATGATATCAAAAGAATTATCAGAATAAGGCAAGGGATCTGTATTGAGATCTACAACCTCGACTTTTTGATTTTTTACTTCCATCCATTTATCGGTGTAATCACAAGCAAATGTCGACAAATCCCATTTTTCTTTGACCAATCGTATTAATTCTCCTTTGCCACTCCCAATATCCAAAAGCTGTTTCTTTGAAGAGAGATCTATCCTTTGCTCTATTTTCTTAATTACAGAATTGTAAATTGAATAGGTACTCATATTTCGTTTTTGAAGAGCTTTTTAGAAACACTAATCAAACTGCTCCCTCCAAACATAACTGGGAATGACTCATTGTCGTCCATACAATACTTCTTTCTTCTACTAGCAGGTTGCAGTCTGCCATAAAGCCAAATAAGCAATCCTAAGGGCCAAAGAAAAAGGAGCTGTCTCCATTTGATCTTGTCTTTTTCCAGAAAAAGCGGTTTTAACTCATTCCATTCAAGAATCTGTTTCATTTCGACCCAAGTCATAAGATTTTGGTGGTCAAAACCACTCCCTTTTTCTTTGAATTCGTTTGGCGAAATGAACCGATAAAAACTTCCACGGAAGAAGTAATTAAGTCTTTCTTCAAGATTGCAAATATTAGGAGTGGAAAGAATGAAATAGCCTCCCTGACGAAGCACCCGTGAAATTTCACGAATAAACTGAAATGGATTTTCAAGGTGCTCGATTCCCTCTAAAGAAACCGCAAGATCGAAAAATTCATCTTCAAAAGGAATTGAATCGTTTAAATCAGCCTTTTTACGGATAACATAGGATTGGACCGGCTCAGATTGTTCTAAATCGATATCCACTCCAAAAACCTGGTATCCATTCTGATGTAAAATAACACTTAAGGCTCCAGGCCCCATTGGCACATCAAGTACTTTCGACCCTTTAGCCAGGTTCAATTTTCCAATCAACGAAATGACCGCTTGATGAATTTCTTCCCTTGCTCTTGGCTTTGGAAGCCCCTGATTAGCAGACAGCCGACTATACATAAACGCCTTATCTTAGTTCTATTGATGCAGTTCTAAAACAACTAA
This sequence comes from Candidatus Methylacidiphilum fumarolicum, assembly GCF_949774925.1. Taxonomy (GTDB): domain Bacteria; phylum Verrucomicrobiota; class Verrucomicrobiia; order Methylacidiphilales; family Methylacidiphilaceae; genus Methylacidiphilum; species Methylacidiphilum fumarolicum. The sequence continues at coordinate 658,159 of NZ_OX458932.1, read as the reverse complement.
AAATGATATTTTTACTTCTTTTTCTCTGTTGTCTCACAGCTTCCCATGGAATCCTGAGGAGTCCAGTGGTTAACATAATCCAGTCGGTATTTGGGCAAACTTTGAGGAAAAGTTTGTTGAAGATAGCCGATCATTTTTTCTCGAACCAAGCAGCGGAGATCCCAAAGTTTTGAAGAATTTTCGGCGCTCAAAAGAATCCGCACTTCCATGGCTTTGTCCGTTGCCTCAGTGACTTGGATAGTCGCGACTTTTTGGTCCCAGAGTGGACAGGAAGAAAGAATCTCTTGAAGTTGTTTTCGTAACGAATCAACGGGAATAGAATAATCAACATAAATATACACTGTGCCCATGATTTCTGATGAATGCCGAGTCCAATTCTCGAAGAAATTCGAAGTAAAATAGCTGATGGGAAGAACGAGCCTGCGATGATCCCATACGTGGACGACGACATAAGTAAGAGTAATTTCTTCAATGGTGCCCCAATATCCCTGGACTACGACAATATCTCCAAGCCTAATCGGTTGGGTGATAGCTAATTGAATGCCTGCAAAAATATTCGAAAAAATGTGTTGGGCAGCAAATCCAACGACAATACCTATAACACCGGCTGAAGCCAGCATACTTGTCCCTATATGTCTGACTTCTGGGAATAGCATCAAAATGGAGGAAACGGCAAATAGAATGATAAAAAAATAGAGAATTCTCTCAATGACTTTGACCTGGGTATAAACTTTCCTCTTTGTAAAATCATTCTCTGCTTTTTTCCACCTATGAATAATAAATTCTCCACCAATAGCAACTGACTCAAAAAAAAAGTAAGCTAAAAGAACAATGAGTAGAATTTCAAAGATCTTATTTAAAACTACTCTTATTTCTGAACGAAAAGGATAGATTTCTAAGGCCCCTGATATTCCAATAACAGGAATCACAATGTAGAGCATACGAGCTAGACGAGTAGCCAAGATATTTCTAAATTGTTCTCTATTGCTAAACTTCTGTTTGACTATTTCCAAATTAGTTTTAGCCAGACGAAACAAAAACCACCAGAAAGCAAAATACCAAACGAAAGACAATCCCCAGAAAAGGTCAATAAAAGAAATGGTGACTGAAAAGCGTTCTTCTACATAGATAGTTGCGAAAATCGCCACCACAATGGAGACCGTAAAAAGAATAGCTATCCAAAGAGGAAGCCATAAACTTTGAAGAAAGACTTTAAGATAACTAAGGGGTCTTTGAGATGGATCGATGGTAAGTTTTTTTTCTATAAAATGCCGGATTGGCCTACTTAGTAAATAGAAAAGAATTGTTGCCAATGCGACAAAGCCGAACTGACCCAACGGATACAGTAGGGAAAAATCAAAACTGAACATTGATTTTATTTCTCCTTTTTTTTAGGGATACCAAAATGAAATTCGACTGAAATTTTGAAAACGACCGGTGTCTTATTTGAAGACATAGCATTAATCGCAATAAATGACAATAACCCAATTTTACCACCAGTATGCCCCCGGTCCCCAACCCCAAGCATGCAGATTGCCTTCTGGCTGATCATACCAGTTAGTGGAATTTTTCCCATAAGTCATCGGTTCTTTCCAGGGAGAGATCCGTTTTGTGCGAATAAGAGGAAACAAGGATCCTTCTTCAGGGATGATTCCATGAGCACTACCTTCTACAATACCAGTTAAAGTAACTACTGTTCCAACAGAAAAAAAAGTAGGATCGATTTCTTGAGAAACTTCGGCTATAAATCTACCTTCTGATGGGAAATCGACTGCTGGTTTGCCACTCTCATCCAATGGAAGTTCTATAATTTCTAGATTGGTTTTTTTGCCACTTTTCTTAATGGCTGCCACCGTTCCCCCAAGGAAAACCTCTTTGCCTTTGTATCTTTTAGGGCGTGCAGTGAGATTTAAAAAAGAAGGCTGCTTTTTCAAACGTTCCATTTTGACGTTTGTAAAAGGCGCACAGCCTGAAAAGAAACATACAAAACCACTAAAAATAACTAAGAAAAAGACTTTTATATTTTTACACAAACAAATTCTAGCTTTAGACGAAACTATATTTCTAGAGAAAAAAAATTCAATCTATGAATATAATATTTTTTGCTTAATCTTTTTTATAAAAAAGAAAAAAGGACTCGTTCTTAAAACTATATGTGGCTTGTAAAACTATCCCTAAAGAAGCCTTATACCATTGGGGTCATTGCTATTCTTATTCTTTTTTTTGGTTTTTTTACAATAAAGACGACTCCTACCGATATATTCCCTGAAATTAATATCCCTGTTGTTGTAGTCACTTGGCAATATCTGGGACTAGTCCCTACCGACATGACTAATTATATCACTACATTTAGCGACTATCAGATCGCTAATTACGTGGATGGAGTCAAACGTATCGATTCTAATGCTTATTTCGGTTTTTCCGTCAGCAAAATTTACTTTCAGCCCTATGTCGATATCTCTATGGCGGTAGCAGAAATTACATCGGTCCTACAGCCCATCATTAAAAGAATGCCACCTGGCACAACCCCACCTCTTATCTTTCGGTTCAATGCTTCATCGGTTCCCGTGCTTCAAATTGCTGTCTCTAGCTCTTCTCTTTCTGAATCAGCTCTTTACGATTATACTATTTGGCAACTTCGTAGGGATCTGTTATCTGTAAAAGGAACGATGTTTCCTCCTCCATGGGGAGGTGTTGTCAGATGGATGACAGTAGACTTAGATACCAATCAGCTTATTGCTAGAGGTGTCTCCGCTCAAGATGCTTTAGATGCTTTGGCTGGGCAAGTTCTTAATTATCCTTCAGGGGATGTAAAAATAGGGGATAGAGACTATTTTGTCACATTAAATAATGTCCCCAAAAACCTTTTTGAAATAAATGACTTCCCAATCAAGCGCGTCTATGATCCTAATGTTGCCTATGTTCGGAAAAATATTAATGATCGAGTCATTTATTTTCGAGATGTAGGGACAGTTCACGATGGAGGAATTCCTCAAGTTAACCTCGTCCGATTAAATGGAGTTCATGGGATCCTCATGACCACACTCAAAACCATGGGGGCTTCGACAATCCAAATAGTTGATCAAATAAAATCCCTTCTTCCGGAAATTCGTAAAGCTAACCCTGACAAAAGAATTCAAGAACTATTCGATCAGTCTGTATTTGTGCGTGCTGCTATAAAAGGAGTGGTCTTTGAAGCAGCCTCAGCTGCTCTACTCACTGGTCTTATGATATTGCTTTTCCTACGCAGTCCCAGGAGTACCTTTGTGGTTTTAACTTCGATTCCACTCTGTATATTTACGGCTTTGTTCTTACTAAAACTCTTTGGATATACTCTAAACTTAATGACGCTTGGGGGGTTGGCCTTAGCTGTGGGCATACTCGTAGACGATGCCACAGTCGCTGTCGAAAATATTCACAGAAACAAAGAATTGGGGAAACCTCCCTTACAATCGATCATGGACGGCTCCCAACAAATAGCTCTTCCTGCATTAGTAGCCACTTTGTCTATCTCTGTTGTATTTACCTCAGTGATCTTTTTGGAAGGTCCTCCTCGATTCCTTTTCATTCCAATGGCCTTAGCAGTAGTTCTTTCTCTTCTTTTTTCCTATGTACTTTCACGTTCTCTTGTCACCGCCATGATATTTTTGCTAGAATTCAAGCCTCATGAAGCAAGGAAAACCGATCAATTTTTTTCCTTTTTTTATAAAATACAAGGTTCTTTCTATAACAACTTTGAAAGGCTTCGAGTTGCCTATTCAAAAGCGCTTAGGATCGTCTTAACTAATAGAAAGAAATTTTATTTTTGGGTTTCCTTTTTCATCACTTCAAGCCTGCTAACCTTCCCCTTTATTGGTCGAGATTTCTTTCCCACAGTTGATGCAGGAATCATGCGACTCCACGTCTACACTCCGACAGGAACTCGTCTTGAAAAGACTGAAGAATACTTCTCAAGGATAGAAGCAACAATAAAAAAAATCATTCCTCCGACTGAATTGGAAACAATCGTCGATAATATAGGGCTACCAATCTATTTTATGGCGACTCTAGCCATGTCTGACTCGATGAATCAGGGCTCTTTCGATGGAGAAATCATGATCAATCTAAAAGAAAAACACCGGCCTACAGCATTCTATATGAAGCAACTCAGGAAAACGCTAAGAAAAGAATTCCCAGATTGTGTTTTCTTTTTCCAGCCTGCAGACATGGTCAATCAAGTGCTCAATTTTGGAACACCTGCTCCAATTGACGTTCAAGTTATTGGTACTGATGAAAAGCTTACTGCAGAATTTGCCGTCGAATCTCTTGCAGCCATTAGAAAAATTCCAGGCATTGCTGATGCCCACATTCACCAACGGTTCGATTACCCAACCCTTCATCTTGAAGTGGATAAAGTAAGAGCTATAGAAATGGGTTTGTTTCAAATTCACATCGCTAACAACATTCTCAACCAATTATCGAGTAGTTATATGGTCAAGCCCACTTACTGGCCGGATCCCAAAACAACCATAAATTACCCTCTCTTAGCTTTTAGTCCACAATTAAAGTTTAACTCCATCAATGACTTGTTAAACATCCCACTTACCTCCATTACAACGCCGTTTTTGGTTGGTACCACGCCTTCAGTCGAATCAACCCAAACACTTCTTGGCAATGTTTTGAATCCTGAACTCTTGGCGAACGTTGTTAGCCTAACCCACTCACAAGAACCTGCAATGATAAGCCACTCCACAATGAAACCAGTCTTTGACATCCTATGCAATGTCCAAGACAGGGATTTAGGCTCTGTAGCTGGCTCCATTGAAAAAAAACTTGAACCATTAAGAAAAAAACTGCCTCCACTCTATCGGATTAATATTAGTGGACAAGTCACTAGCATGAATAGTGCCTTTCAGCAATTGGGATTTGGGATAGTTTTTGCTATCATCCTAGTTTATCTTTTGATGGTGATCAATTTTCAATCATGGCGAGAACCCTTCATAATCCTAACAGGATTACCCATTGCTGCCTGTGGGGTTTTATGGATGCTTTTCATTACTCGAACAACATTTAATGTTCCATCTCTTATGGGTATTTTAATGGCAATAGGAGTTACAAGTTCCAACAGCATTCTTTTAATCACTTTCGCAAACCAAAGGGTCAAGGAAGGATTAAGTCCTCTTGAAGCATCGATTGAAGCCGGAACCATTCGGTTTAGACCCATATTGATGACAGCTACAGCAATGATTATTGGCATGCTGCCTATGTCCCTGGGATTGACTGAAGGTGGAGAGCAATACATGCCTTTAGGCAGGGCCGTGATTGGTGGACTGCTGATAGGTACAGTGGGAACTCTCTTCTTTGTTCCTTCCATGTTTACAACTATCCGGCAGGGGAAAAAATAAGGAGTGAGAAGCAATGGGTATTATTAAGGTAAAAAAAAACCTTAGAAATGACGATAAGGAAGCGCTTCCAGCCCAAAACAAGAAAAGTTCTTTTTTTTCTTCCGTAGCCTTCTTTTTAAAAGAAAAGGGACCAAGGGTTTTAAGAGCCTCGAAAAAGAAAAATCTCCGTTTTATTTTAGGAGGGGTCCTTCTTTTACTCCTACTTCTTTCTTTCGTTCAAAGAATCTTAAACTGGATTGAACTCCAATCGGCTCTACATGAATCTCAACTCATCTATGTACATGTGGTTCAGCCTGAAAAAACTAATCCTTTTATATCATTGACATTACCCGGTACGACTCAAGGCTTTTATGAAACTCCGATTTGGGCAAGAGTCAACGGTTACATTAAAAAATGGTATGTAGATATCGGAGATAGAGTCAAAACTGGACAGCTTCTTTGTGAAATCGATGCTCCTGAAGTAGATAAGGAGGTGGAACATGCTCGAGCTAAAGCAGAAATCGCCAGAATTAGTTATGAAAGATGGAAAAACCTTGTAAAAAGCAGAGCTGTATCGGCTCAGGAATATGACGTACAGAGAACCGGATATGAAGCGGCCCTTGCTGAGCTGGACAAGCTTTTGCAATGGCAAAGTTTTGAGAAGGTTACTGCTCCTTTTGATGGAGTCATCACTGCAAGGAATATCGATATAGGGACGCTTGTCGCCGGACAAAACGAGGCAGTTCAAGGGGCCCATAAACAGCTATATCGAATTGCTCAAATCGATGTCCTAAGAATTTATATTGCTGTTCCCCAAACCTATTCTTTTTCTATAAAGGAAGGGATGACTGCAGAAGTTATTGTTCCAGAACAAGCAGGGACAATCTATCCAGGAAAAGTCGTTAGAACATCTTTTGGCTTAGAAACGGCTTCGCGCACCCTTCTGACAGAAGTCGATGTGGAAAACCCAGAGATGAAATTACTTCCTGGACTCTATGTAATTGTTTCTATCAAAGTCCCAAGCGTTGCTCCTTGGACCATCCCTGTTAATACTCTATTTATTAAGGAAGGCCAACACTATGTGACAGTCATTGACAAAAATAATATTTGTCATTTGAAAAAAGTCGAAGTTGGGAATAACGACGGCTATAAAGCTGAAATTTTAAAAGGCATCGATCCCGAAGATCGAATCGTTTTAAATCCACCAGATGAAGCAAAAATCGAGGGCACTAAGGTTGTTGTTGTTCACTCAAAATAAAACAAATCTTCTTTTTTCTTCACGTTAATCTTTTAATATATTTTTATACTTTTAAGAACTTCATAAAATTGTTAAGCCAAAGACTATTAAAACCCGCTTTTCATAAGGCATGCAAAAGACTCTTCTCCAGCTCTATTTAGAACATAAGGAGAAAGTAGCTCATAAATGGAGTTCTTATCTTAAATTTTATGATACCATTTTTTTTAACTATAAGCGCTTGCCAATTAACATATTGGAAATTGGAATACAAAATGGGGGTTCTCTTGAAATTTGGGCTAAATATTTTGAAAATGCGATCAGAATTGTAGGCTGCGATATCAACCCTGATTGCAAGAACTTACGCTTCTCCGATCCTCGAATCCGGGTTGTCATTGGTGATTCTACCGAAGAAATGACAAAAAATAGAATTCTCGAGGAAGCTTCCCCTTATCATCTCATCATTGATGATGGATCTCATAAAACTTCTGATATTATTAAGAATTTTGCACTGTATTTTCCACAACTTGCAGCCAATGGATTTTATTTAATTGAAGACTTGCATTGTAGCTATTGGCAAGAATTTGAAGGAGGTCTATTTTATCCTTACGCTTCTATTGGCTTTTTTAAAAAGCTTATCGATATTATCAATTATCAACATTGGAATGTCAAAATAGCCAGAAATGTATTGCTGAAAGGCTTTGAAAAGCTCTATGGCATTCGACTTGAAAATGAGATACTCGGTCAGATTCACAAGATCGAATTTGTCAATTCTCTTTGCGTTATAACCAAAGCTAATGAGCATGAAAACAAGCTTGGAGAACCCGTTGTTGCTGGAATTGAAGCTACAGTTATTCCCGAAGTGAAGGCTTTAGGTGGGGTGGTCTCCTTTCCAGATCAAAAAGAAAATTTTTGGTCCAATGAACCCAATGAAGAACTCATTGAAGAAAAATTGACACAAAAGCTAGTGGAAAAAGAAAAAGAAATCGAAAGAATCAAAAATTCATTGAGTTGGAAAATAACAGAGCCTATTCGTTTGCTTCAAAAGCTTTTCGGCGACTCGATGAAAGGAGATCAATAAGTATTATAATGGATAATATCAAATTTGGATCGAATATGATAAATAGTGATTATCTGTGAGGAACTTTCTACAGGTCCTCCATAACCCATTCCAAAGCCTGGGTACATCATGGGTCCCCAAAATGGATCCCCAAAGCCGAATGGATAGCCAAACATCCCATAACCAAACCCGCCTCCCATAGAATCATAATAGGTTTCTCGTCTTTTCTCAGTCAAAACCTTCGAATAAACTCGAATGACCCCATCAGCATGTTTGTCTCTAGCTTTATCTACGGCTTTTTTTATAGCCTCCCATTTTTCCTTTTTCACTTTTGTCCAATCATCCGTCGTTCTTTCGTCCTGCAGCACACCCTTGATCCAATACCGCATAGCAGGATTACCACTCAACCACACATCTACGTTCTTTATCCTTATTACTCTTCCTCCTGAGCCTTTTTTCATTTCTGGAGGATCAATAGGAAAGTATTCGGTGGAAGCTTTTGCCGCGTAGAAAGAAACAAAAGGTAGAAGGATTAGCACATATTTGGTTATTCCAAGAAAAATCTTCATCCAATTTCGCGGGAAACCCCGGCGTTCACGCCAGGGAGGGATAGCGCGGCGGCATGAGCCGCCCCTGTTCCCGCATCTCCTTTCTCCAATGCTATCTTGGTCCACGAATATCCATAAGGGTATAGAGAGGTGGCGTGAACCGCTTCCCATCCTAGGGATTACGCCCCAGCCAGCTTTCGCCGGTGACGGAGTCGGGTTGGCGTTTCCGACTCGCTCCCCTCGGGAATATGTACAACTGGCTACCTGTTTGCGCAGGAGGAGAGAACCTTCGGCGCTTTGCCTTTTGCCAACATGATCCCCTCCTTCCAGAGTCCAGGACTGTGAAAGCATCCCAAAGTGGGTCTTCTCTTGTTTATCGCTCATGTAGTTACTGCTTTGCATTACCACTGCTCCATCACTTACCCTGTTCAACCCGGCTTGTAGTTATCTACAAGCCCCCGCATTTAGCGGAGGGGTAGATGACTATCAAAGAAAATCAAACTATTGAAACCGACTTGCAAAGAAAAAGTTCCTAATGAATAAAGAAGAAAATCTTTGAATAAAGAGTCGTTCAATAAATTTTTGATTATCTCCTATCCATTGTTTTCTTTCGATTGGAAGAGAAACAAATGTTAGATTAATTTTTCTAAGAAGCCCATGGATCCACTTTTGCCTTCTCCCAATACCATAGAAGCCTATTATTCATCGATGGCCGCTTTTTGGAATCCTGTCTGTCCTTCTGCTTTATTAATTGAAAATCCATTGGGAATAGAATTGCTTGGCAGACGTATTGTGCTAGCTCGACTAAATGGAAAAGTTGTTGCCTTCGATGATTTATGTCGTCATTTGGGGGCAGCACTTTCCCTGGGAAGAATAGAAGAGGGGAGATTCTTAAGATGTCCCTATCATGGCTGGTTGTATAATGAGGAAGGTCGCTGTATAGATATTCCCTCTAGACGTGGCACTCCGATTCCTAAGGCCGCTTGTGTCAATAGATATCCAGCAAAAGAATTTCTAGAAATGATCTGGGTCTGTCTTATGCCCACGGCTAAATATGAGCTGCCCCATTTTACTGAGTTCGAAGATAGCTTTTTTCACCAGCTCGATCACGGTAAATGGAAAGAATGTCTTTGGAAAGCTAGTCCACAGCGCATTATTTTAGGTCAACTTGATGACACCCATTTTGCATGGGTTCATCCTACTACTATTGGTCATCCAGCACAAACGGAGTCTCCTGATCACAAGGTTATAAAGGAAAAGGGGTATATTATCTCTACCTTTAGCGTTTCTCAAAGAAAAAAAGCTCCATCTTCAGGATTTAGCAGATCTTTGACTGCAAAAGAAGAGGAATTAAGCACTGTTCATTATACTGTTTCTGCTGGGCCCAACTGGATTCATCTACGCAAAGATAATGGGAAAGGAGAAATTTGGGCTTTAATCCAACTCCTCTGTCCTATCGCCTATAACAAAAGCCTTATGTTTTGGAAAATTGCTCGCAATTACGATAAGGATCCTTCACATGATCCTGTCTACGAAAAAATTCAATTACAGATCATGGAAGAAGACAAACGCGTCATTGAAAGCCAAAGGCCTTGGCTACTCCCTCCTATTTCTTCTAGCTTGTCTCTTTATCTTCGTCCCAGCGATCTTCCCCTCATTGAGTATCATAAATGGATGGAAGAAGAAAAAGTACCTCCATTTTAAACAAAAAAGATATTCTAGAACTATAACACCCAAGCAGATCAATGGTTGATGAACTACTCCATCCAAGCCTGAGGGCTCTGGGATGGAGTTTCGCGCTTCCCTGCGGGCAGTTTCACCGGAGTATGCTCAGCTCGCGGACTTCCAGCCCGCAGCAAGGTTCCATCCGGCCAGAGCTTCCCGCTCCACGCATGGATCGGTTCCCGTCCATTCCTTTCCGTATACAACGACCTTCGGCCCCGGAAAGGCGAAGCCGTGATCCTTCTCCCACTTCGCCAAGCCCCAGTCGAGAAGCCCGAGCGCCGAGTTCTCGTCCCGATGGCAGGACGCTCCGCATGCGCACTCATGCCACCGGTCGCCGAGGGTCTTTTCCACGACGCCGCCGCATCGGTGGCATCTCTGGCTTGGCTTCAACGTCCTCGCCTGTGCTTCCAGGTATCCGATACCAGCCTCTTCCGCTTTGTATCCGACCATCGCCCCGAAAGCTCCGAACGATGCGTCCAACATCTCTCGATTCAGCCCGGCTTTTTGCCGCACACGTTTCCCAGGCTTTTTCCGGCTGCCCCGGGCCGAAGCCGTCATCCTTTTCGGCTCCAGCTCCTCCGTGATCAACAGTCCGCTGCGTCTCACCATCGCGGCGCTCTGCTTGTGCAGGAAATCCTTCCTGACGTTCGCCACCTTGGCGTGCATCCGGGCGAGCAGCTCGTACTGCTTGCGCAACCTCTTGGAAATGCGAAATCCCTTCCGTTTCCCGTGCTTGCGGATCGCCGCCTCCATCTTGCGGGAGATCGTCCGTCCGAGCTTCCTGAGCTTCTTAAGCGCCTTGCGCAGATTGCGCGGATTGGCGACCTCGGAAACGTCCGGCTCGCTCTTTTCCGGCTCCAACCTGGCGCTGGTCAGGAACCGCTCCGTGCCCAGGTCAAAAGCCTCGGCTCCACAGCTATGCTCCCGCGCCGGCCGGCAGCGCATCGTGACCGACGCATGCCATCGGCCGCCGGAAAGAAAGATCTCGCATGTCCTGGGTTCTCCGGGAGTACGGGCCTTGCCCCGGATCGGGATCTCCCCGATGCCGGAGAGACGAAGCTTCAGGTGAGCGCTTCGCTCTCTGGCGATCAGCCGCCAGTCACCTTCGTGCTGCTTGAAGCCGAAGCCGCTGAATCGCCCTGCCTGCTTAAAACGCGGGAATCCCGGCTTTTCGCCTTGCCGGACGCGGCGGAAGAACGCCTGAAAGGCGAGATCCAACCTCTTGAGCGTTACCTGGGCGGATTGAGCGTTGATCGAGGAGAGAAGCGCGCTGCGGGAACGGAGCTCGGTGAGCCATCGGCACTGCTCGACGAAACCGATGCTCCGCTTTTCCTCCTTCCACGCCCGCCTGCGCTCCTCCAAAGCTAGGTTCCAGAGAAAGCAATGGACCCAGCGAGTCCGCAAAAGCTCATCCCAGACGGTCTTGGATGGATAGAGCCGGTAGGTGACCTTACGCTCGACCGGGCCCAGAACGGGAAGACCAGCGGGTGATGCGATCATCATGAGGCGACGCTGGACAGTGGCCAGCAATATGGTCTATCATTTAGTGTAATGAGAGGTCAAGTGCGTTTGCACCTTCTGCATCACTGCGTTTACGCGCTGCACTACCATTTAGTTCTTGTCACAAAATACCGCCGCAAGGCGCTCACCCGCCCCATGCTTGACCGGTTGCGTGCTATTGCGGAAATGCGCTGGGAGGGATGGGGCGGACAGCTGCTTGAGTGCAACGGAGAATCTGACCACGTTCACTTGCTGGTTGCCTTGCCACCAAATCTTGAACTCAGCCGCTCCCTGAACAATCTCAAGACAACTTCTTCCAGGCTTCTCCGCAGAGAGTTTGTCACAACGGTCGCCCGTTTCTATCGTAAGGCAGTTCTTTGGAGCCGTTCCTACTGCGTTATCACGTGCGGGGGCGCCCCATTAACCGTCCTCAAACAGTACATCGAACGGCAGAAAACGCCGGAATAGGGCGGCCTTCACCACCAGCCAAGCCCAAGGCTCTGGCTGGAGCACTGGCTGCCAGAGAGGGTAGAAACTAAAATGGCACCATTTTTAGGATAAGACCACTCTCTTTCTCTAGGTAAAGGCATAGATCTCTTATAATTTCTTTGTACTTCCCGAAGCGGAGCTAATGTCTTTTCAAGATCCTCAAGTAGCTGTTGCTGAATTTTCATCATTTCTCTTTCTTCATCCAAAAGAAAGGCTTCGAGTCTAGAAAAATCCCTCCAAAGAGTATCCTGCCAATTGTCAAACGCCGCCATTTCCTCTTCAATCTTCTTTAATGCCTCTTGAGCCTGAGGATCTGTAGGCTTCAATACTTTTCCATTGACAATTATTACAATCTTTTTCTTATCGCAATCATAATGAGTTCTTTGGGCAATTAGAGAGAAAGGAAATAAAAATAACAAGAGGAAAAACAAAACCTGGGCACGTTTCATTGGAATCCCTCCTCTTTTCCTTAGGAGAAATTTTATTCGTTTTTCATGAATTTTCAAAAATTGAATCAAGAAAAATGTTGGAAAATATTCAAGCCTTCCAATTGATCAAATACCGATTGATACCAGTTTTTGATCCTTTGTCTTAATAAAAGAGGGATTGATTTATCCTCTATAGCAGCAGAAGGCCTTAAAGCCGTTTTTATCAACTGCTGCATCGCTTCCTGCAAAAGCGTGGAGATTTTAATTTCATACGGCAAGAAGCTTTTTCTAAATAACTGACCCGATTTAGAGTCATAATAATCACTAAAATTTTGAATTTTTGAATGCATCATGTTTTTTGCAATTAAATACTTACAACTATCTTTGAGCACGGCCGACCAATCAAAAATGCCTCCCGTTGAACCCGGATATGGAGTAATTGAACCTACCGCAATCACGTCCACTTTGAGTTCCACAAGTACTTCAGGAGTGATTACTTCTTTCCACCATTGCTTGATTTCTGCCCCACTATTAGCTGGCAAGTCGATAATAGTATATTCATTTTCTGCAGCTGCCTCCATCACCATATCACATTCTCTGGGGCTTCGGATATCAAGCTTCAGGCAATCGTTAAACCAGTGGCTGATACCTCCCGCTTTCCCTGAATTTTCAAGATCTGCTTCAATCACATGCACACGTTTTCCCTTACGCATCAACCAATCAGCAATAAGTAGCATTGCAGTGGTCTTACCAGTTCCACCTTTCGAACCCATTGACATGAAAAGATAACTTTTAAGCATGATGTTTGACCACCACGGAAATCTAGCTTCTTTCCTTCAGGTACCGTAGAAAAACTACAAGCAACAATTCACCCTCAGTATCGTCTACTGAAGTCTTGTGAAAAGAGTATGGCTCATCGCTCCAAAATAATGGCTCCTTCATCTATTTCCTAATTCTTATTAAGAATCATTAAGCAAGACCCTCTAGCTTCCCTACTTCCTTATTTCCCCCTCCCCCAATACAAGCTTTTAGTATTTGGCCTGATTTAAAGTCTGAGCAATGCTTATCTGGTGCTAAGACAGGCAGTACCTGCTCCCATCTTAAGTCGGAATGCTATACTAGAAGCAGTCTACACTTACATGTACTTCCACTTTGTTATTAGACAGGCCATTTAGCTTCTCCACTACTATATAAAAAAGAAACAAATGGAGTCAACAGCCTAGGAAAAATTTAACATTTGTAACAAACTTTTACAAAATGTTCTCTACTAAAGGGATAATCGAATAATTGTATAGTATACACGTGTTACTTTTGAGAACTATTATCTTCAAAATCATTGATAGCCTTAAGAATATTTTTTTTGAGAGAAATGGGTGGCGTTATTTTTTCAATGGATTCCTTAACAATTTGATCTAATGGGTCTTGCTTTTCAGGATAAAAAAACAATTTCTTATGATGAATAGGCACACAACTTCTTTCTATCCTTTGGTTTTTCTCTTTTTTCCTTTCCTTAAAACCAATCTTTTTCAAATGGAATTCCTTATTAAGCTGAAACCTTTTTGGGATTTTGAACTTTTCTTTTTCTCTTTTCAAGAATTAAATCTCTAAGCAGTTTTTTCCCACGGAATATTCTGGACATAACGGTGCCAATAGGAACATTTAATATTGCCGCAATATCCAGATAGGAAAGTTCATCCATATAATACAACCAAAGGGCAATTCTGTAAGGTTCGTCAATTTTCATGAGACATTCCTTAACAAACTGACTATCTACAGCTATTTCTCCTTTGTGTTCGACCACAAGAAAATTTTCCATCTCTTCCATTTCCATATACTGATAGCGTTCTTCCCTTTTTTTCGATCGAAGAAACAGCCTATAAAGAGTTGTAAAAAGCCAGTTTCTGATTCTTGAATCATCTTTAATTTTATTTTTGTTCGTATAGAGCAAAACAAAAGTCTGTTGAGTTAGATCACATGCTTTATCTACTTGCCTGCATAGAGATATGGCAAACCGATAAACGTCTACATAATGAGCTTCTACATATTCTTTAAATTTTTTTTTAATCATACATACCACCCTTTTTTCTTTTCTACTAGATAGTTGTCCAAAGTCTGCTGAACTAGATAGCTACTACGCTCTAGGTTTTACCATTCAATAGAAGAAGAGCTTATGGCTTTTAGAAAAAAAGACCGATCCTCTCTTCTCTGTGCTACAACCAATGGAATGCTCCAAAATGAAGAGCTAATTTTTATCCATCCTGTCTAGCACTCTTCTTTTTTTAAGAAAGAGACTTGGGTGGTGGATTAATAGGTGAATAAGAAAGAATTATTGGATTTTCTTTGATTTGATAAAGAGTTTGTAGAAGCAAATTGTTTCTTTCAACATCAATAGACAAGGAAGCAGTAATCATGGGAGGAGCCTTTTTCAAAGACTTAGACCATGCCATCTTTTTTGCTTCCTTGAATTGTTCTTTTGACACTTTTTTACAAATAGAACAAGGATGTTTCCCATCAAAAGTCATTGCCACCCCATTCTCAACCCCATAGCTGGAAGAATATTGAGAGATCATTTTCCCATAAGCAAAAAAAAGAATAATAACCCAATGGGCCCCCACAATACCGAACAAAGCGACAAGGGATAGAATAGAGCCTATTTTTTTCACTTTTTGCTCGGATCTTCGATCTTTTTATTTTTCAAGTCAAGGCTATATTTTTCAAATTTTAACTTAAAATGACATTCTATTATTTTCTATTCTAAGCTTAACTAAACTGTTCCTGAAAATATACTCGGGACATGCTTAGGGCTGATCCAAGATCGTTCTTTTCGCCTTGGTTTTAGACCGGGAATGCCCCAGGATTGACAAGACTGTTTCGTCCTCTGAAGAAGCAGGCTATAACCTGCACATCGTCGAGTCCATTACAACCGTCATGCTTCCGGTGCCTGGCGTCGTCTGCTCCGGAACAGTCTCCCTCATCGGAATTCCTATAAGCTGGTATGCCGCTATTACAGATACACCCCTCCAAAAGCATCGCATGCAGCCGGCTCTGCGGCATCCACAGAAGAACCTCCCGATCTCCAATCTTTTCCTTGAGGTTGTATGTGCCAACCTTGTCCGTATAGCTAGCACACTCATCATAATGATACACAAACTTGTCCCCCCCATGCGATGCTTAGGAAGAACATACTCAGACCGCGGACAAGCTGAGAACTATGGGCTGGGTTGACCTTTTCTCGACGGGAACCTCCCGCAGGCGCCAGCAATTCGATTCGCTCTTGAAGCATGCCGCTACGCATTGGTAGGATGCCCTTGGAAAGCTCTTTACTTGAGGCTTTTCCCATATCTAGGTAGATCCTCAAGAAACAAGTACCGAAGCTCTTCGTAATGTAAGAAGTGGGCTCTAGGCTTGTATGTATCCACCTCTCTATTTCTGCTTGCCCCTTGCGCACATGAGGCCGCCTGCTTTTTCTTCCCCTAGGTTGTGCTTACGGATGCGTCTTGGCTTATTCCCTAAACCCTCTCCCATATTTTTTCCCGTGGTTATCCGTGAAAACTCTAGAAAGTAGAGCCTCTATCCCGACCGCTTCCTCCTATAATCGTTTAGGAATTTTTAGTTGCGTAGGGAATGACCGCCTCCTTTTCCTTTAAAACAAGGCTTATCATGCCCCAAATCTTTAAGTTAGCTAACAAAAGAGTGACCATCCTTTTGCCACCTCCAAGACTCATGAGCAGAATACACTCTCTTGCCTTCTCTTCAAAAGCCTGGCACCTCCATTCCTCGCATCCAATCGACTGACGCAGCTTCACTCTTGGCAGCTTTCCGATTGCCCTTCCGTAAGTCCTTTCAAAAGCTCAAAAGGATGACAGCTTGCCGCTCTTTTTTGTCATGTGAAATTTAGAAGTGGGCGGCTCTCTTTTTTCTAACACAGAAACAAGTCGCTGCAGAGAGTGGAATATCTAGAAAGCAACCCGCTTTGCTTCTTCTATCCATCTCTGATGGCACCGGATCTTTGAGTTGATCATCATAGAGGAGGCTAACTCACACTTTACGATCACTTCCTAGCCATCCTTGAGGGCTACCTTCCACATTCTTGCTGGCAATCCGCTTTGGTCGGCATATCCTTCCTTCACAAGCTTGTCCTGCTTCCAGCTCAGCATTCGCCTAGGCTTTCCGCGAAGCAGTCCAAGCCACTAGCCGGTCCTTGTGCACCACCACAATCTCGGAGATCACGCTCTGTTTCCCTATCAGACGCAGGAAATTCTTTCTCTTGTAGTTTAGTCCACTGCTTTCAATCCTCCAGCCGTCCTGCCACCGTCATCCCTTGTGCCAAACAAAATCTTTCCAACGCTTACCGATGATCCTTCAGATCCCCTTTTGCCCGGCAATGGAGATTCTTGTATAGGAGCTTGTGCTAGGCTCTCGTCGTCTTTTGGCCGATCACCTGCTTGTAGCCCTCATGGGAGTAATACCGCCGATTTGCCCAAGTACATTTGAGGGCTCCTCCTTCCTGTCGCCTTTTGCTACTGCCTGCTAACGCTCCGGCCGATCAGCGCGCCAAACTTCTTCAGCGTATATAGGTTCGCCATGCATATATTAACTAGTTTGGCATGGCTATATTATTAACTATTTATTACGCTCCTAGGACAGAGGGAGCTCTTTAAAATTGCTCTTTTCTTTTTGCCTGTGTCTATTACCTATTTGCCTCATAACCGTAATCCTCTCTTTCTTTTATCTAGAGGATTTTCCCAGTAAAATAGATACATGACAAAACCAATAAAAAGCCAGCCTACGAAAGCCATAAGGACAATCTTGTTCAAATGAGCAATTAAAAAGAAACAACTGACAATGGAAAGAATGCCAGTCCATGGCATTCCAGGGGCTCTGAAAGGAGCCACCAGCTCGGGGTATTTCTTTCTCATTACCAAAACAGATACCGAGACCATTATAAATGCTGTTAAAGCCCCAACATTTGTAAGCTCAGCAACTGTCTGAATTGGCGTAAAACCAGAAAGTAAAGCCATAATAAAACCTGAACCAAGTATGATTCGGTAAGGAGTATTGAACTTAGGATGAAGCTTTTCTAGAAATGAAGGTAAAAACCGATCACGAGACATGGCAAAGAATATCCTGCTCTGTCCATACATATTAACAAGAAGAGCCGAAGTGATACCACCTAAAGCTCCAATGCTTACAATCGATGCTGCCAGATGCTCTCCTACCTGTATTAAAGCAAAAGCGACTGGATCTTTTACATCCAGCATCCTATAAGAAACAACACCAGTAAGCATTAGACCCACGAGGATATAAAGGAAAGTGCAAAACACAAGGGACCCAATGATCCCTAATGGCAAGTCTTTTCCAGGGTTCTTAGCTTCCTCTGCTGTCGTTGAGACCGCATCAAACCCTAGATAAGCAAAAAAAATAAATGCCGCTCCTCCCATCACTCCTTTCCATCCAAAAGGCATAAAAGGGGTCCAATTAGAAGGATCAATATGTCTAGAGGCAATAAAGATAAACAAAAGAATTACCAATAATTTTAAACCTACAATAAAATGATTAAACCAAGCACTTTCTTTTGCTCCTTTAGAAAGTAAAAGGGACATCAAAAAGACAATTCCCATTGCTGGAACATTCATTACCCCTCCTTCCGATGGAGCATGAGCAAATTTGGATGAGAAAGGGATTCCGAGAGCATGGAGTAGATCCACCATATACGCCGACCATCCAATAGAAACAACTGCACCTGTCAAAAGATAGGCCAAAATTAAGCACCAGCCTGTAATCCATCCAGCAAACCTTCCGATCATCTTGTAGGCATAGGTATAAGCGCTTCCAGCTGAATGAATGACAGAAGCAAATTCAGCATACGAGAATGCAGTAAAAAGACATACAATGCCTGCAAAGACAAAAGAAATGCTCAATGCTGGGCCTGCTTCCCTTGCTGCTGCAACTCCTGTCAATACAAAAATTCCTGATCCAATGATCGCTCCAACTCCAAGCAAAAAAAGATCAAAGGCATTCAGCGATTTTACTAGCTTCTGTTTCTCCGTAGGTTTCGAAAGATCCATCGTTAACTTATATTTATTCCTATGCCATTGGCACAAAAAGTGTCCATTAGCAATTGATCAATTTTCAAAAGTCCTATTCTATCCCTTTAACCTTTTAAAGGATATAGTAATTGTAAAAAATTTTAGATTTTTTTTCCTATGTCCGATGAACTTATCATCAGGAAAGCAACAAATGAGGATTGTTTAAAACTCTATTTTCTTTTTAAATCCGTTGTTGAAGAACAAACTGCTTATCCCTTTTCTCTCCCATTTTCCTATGCCGATTTTCTTAATTTTTGGAATGTTCCTCCACCAGTTTGGAGATATTGTTCCTGCCTTAACGGTATAATTGTCGGCGGTTATCTCCTTAAACCAAACTTTATTGGACTTGGGAATCACATTGCCAATGCTTCCTTTTTTGTTGCCAAACCTTACCGTAAACGGGGCATTGGGGAAGCCATGGGGAAGCATGCGATAGAAAATGCAAGAAAACAAAACTTTCAAGCTATACAATTTAATTATGTTGTCAGTACCAATTATCCAGCAATCAACCTATGGTTAAAACTAGGTTTTAAAATTGTAGGGACAATTCCAAAAGCTTTCC
Organism: Candidatus Methylacidiphilum fumarolicum; assembly: GCF_949774925.1. Lineage (GTDB taxonomy): Bacteria > Verrucomicrobiota > Verrucomicrobiia > Methylacidiphilales > Methylacidiphilaceae > Methylacidiphilum > Methylacidiphilum fumarolicum. The sequence goes on along the minus strand of NZ_OX458932.1, from coordinate 639,161 downwards.
GCCATCCTATCTATGGATGTGTCGATGTGTATGTGATGTTTAGAGAGCTTATTTAGGTAAAATTACTTTGAGAACGGATTGTTTCTAGAGGTGTCTTCAGTCGTTTTCTTTTCTTCAGGAGACTCCGACTTAAATGGTTGTTTCTGGATATATTTCCATACAATTTTCCACACTTGTTGAAATATATAATAAAATAGACCCACTCGGGTAACTTTGGAGAGCATCCAACGAAGAGAATAAAGCACAAGACCAGTCACTATTCCAATGAGAAGGCTTATAAACAGCGTATTTTCTTTTGAAAGATTATCGCTTACTCTTTGTAAAGAATCCAGGAATCGTATCCTCGCTTCATTCCGCCTTACTTCAACATTCTGTTTGCTATTTTTTTTATCATCCATAGAAAAAATCCCGAAAGCACAACCATAAACGATGCGCAGAGGAATGCCCCTCCTATCTTCCCCACCTCTGCACTAAAAAGAAGATAAAGTCCCCATATACTATAAAGAAAACCAATAAAAAGGGAAAGAACGGAAAAGGTAAGAAGGATTAGACTTAAAAGAAGGAGAAAAATTAAGGACCAAGCCCTGTACCGAAAATAGTCTATTTCTGCTTCCAAAAGCTCTATCAGTCTAACAACAAGTTCGCCTATTCCCCAAAAAGGCTCTTTTTTCCCTGTAGTTTCGTCTGTTTTCTTTTCCATCAATACTTTAATGAATTGCCTCTTGAAATGGATACCAAGAAAAAAATGAAACTAAAAGCCCCTTTTTTGAAATAAATTTTTCAAACTGTTCCTAAAATCATACTCGGGACTTGCTTACGTCTGAACCGAATTCGTACTTTTTGCCTTGGTATTAGGCCAAGACAGCCCGGTATTGCCAAGACTGTTTCGTTCTCCAGTTAACTGACGTGGTGTTGATGAGCCGGCAACAGACAATCCGCCAGCACTTCCACGAATCGCGATAGCTGTTGCTCCCGCTTCGCTTCTATCGGCTGCGGTTAGCCAGTGACTGGAGTCATCTATCCAAAACAGTTCCCCTCATCGGGATTCCAAACGGGCGGTTTCCCGTTCCTGCGGGAAAACCCCTCCAAAAGGATCGCAAGCAGCTGGTCTCGTGGCGACCACTGTCATATCTCCAGATATCCGATCCTTTCCTTGAGGTTGTATGCGCCAACCCTCCCCGTATAGCTTACATGCCCACAATGCAGGCACACAAACCTTCTCCCCCCCGCTGTTCTTCGGATGGCCCTACCCACACTGGGGGTAAAGCCAAGAGCTATAGGCTGGATTAACCTTCTCTCGGCGGAAACCTCCCCCCTGACACCTCAGACTGTGGAATCCTACATGACCGGGGCGTGAATGCGGCCAGGCATCTCCTGGCGCATGGTTTGGCCGTACTAGGCGGCTTTAGGACGAGTTTCGCAAGACGTGAAGGCTAGCAAGAGGAAGGTTCTGGGCGTCTTCGCAAGACGGCGGTGAAACCGGCCTCGAGGAAGCAGAAAGTCAGCTTTGTTTTGGCTAATGAGCAGAAATGAGTAAGGCTATCGGAACGGTAGCAATTTCTTACGGTTCTGAAATGCCCTTCTTGGTTTTATAGTAATTAAGAAGTAATTTACTGGGGCATTGCTTGTCCTTGGGGCGGGTACTGTCGAACTGGCTGACTTATCAGCCAATACGTTTGGAGTTCATGTATCATATCGGTCCATAAAGGAGAAATGTGAGACAAAACATCAATTTCACCAAAAGAATTCCTTGGAAAGTCTTGGCTCATGTCAAAATGGCCACAGAAACCACTGATAGACCTACCTTCTGGTGTTTTAGTCAGAACGTTCACCGACGTTCTCCATTGGACTGCCACTCCACAGGGATATACCCGGCTAGGGACCATCGTAAGTACAGTAATCTTAACAAATGGCCTTTGCTCCAATCTTTCAGCAAAAAACTGCTTATCCCTTTCGGTAACCGGACAAATCAGTTCTTTTTTCCCACAAGAGACGAAACAGACACAAAAGAATCCTAACAAAAGAATCCCAAAAAATTTTCCTTCAGTTTTGCCCATTTTATTCGCTTTTTGTACAAAAAGCAATTGATCCTAAAGTCACATCATACATAGCAAGGAGATTTATAAAACAATGTTGCTTTCTTTTTTCATAATTTAAGGGAAAATTTTTGTCGAATTAAGGTGTTGTTGTTGTTAAATTACTGATCAACAAGTCAGCATTCATGGCTTCTAAAACACTAAGTAGAAAAACAGCAATTGTCACCGGAGCTTCGAGTGGCATTGGATATGCAACAGCTCTTGCCCTTGCCAGTGCAGGAGCTAATCTTGTTGTGGGAGCACGCAGAATGGAAAGGTTAAACAGCCTCGTAGAGAAAATCGAAGCGATGGGAGCATCAGCTTTAGCAATACGCACCAATGTCAGGGAACTGAGTGATGTGGATAGCCTAGTTTTAGGGGCAAAAAAGAAGTTTGGTGGTGTCGACATATTTGTCAATAGTGCAGGAATTATGCCCCTTTCCTTGTTAAGAAAAATGAGAGTAGCCGAATGGTTGAATATGATCGATATAAATTTTAAGGGGGCTGTTCATGTGGTATCAGCCATATTACCAACCTTTCTAGAGCAAAAATATGGTCATTTGGTTTTTGTCTCCTCTATTGCTTCTAAAAAAATCATTCCTGGTTCAGCGATATATTCAGCTTGTTCGTCTGCTATAAGAACTCTTGCTGAAGGAATAAGAATGGAACTGTCTCCATTTGATCAAATCAAAATCACCCTTGTCGAAACTGGCTATGTTCAAACCGAGCTTTTTGATTCCATCGAAGATGAAGAAATCAAACGTTCCATTATCGGTGAATTAGGTACAATATCTCCACTAAAAGCTGAGGAAGTTGCCTCGGCCATACTGTATGCCCTTTGCCAACCTCCTCATGTTGACATAAATGAAATTGTGATGAGGCCAACAATGCAGGCATTATAAATAGTAAAAATAACCATTTTTTTGATCGTGTCTTTCTTTTCAGCAGATTCTACTTGGTCAAATTCTCCCATAAGACCCTCACTTTAATTCTAGAGGGAGTTTTTCGTACAATTTTTTCAATTCGTGAATCTTATCCTTATGACACACAAGAATAGCCTGTTCAGATTCGATGACAACAAGGTCATTGACACCACATAAAGCAATAGGTTTCGAATCTGATACAACAATATTTTCTTTCGCGTCATAGGCACACATTTTCCCTTTGACCCTATTCCCTTCCTCATCTTTATCTAAATATTCTGCGACCGAAATCCAACTTCCAAGGTCATTCCAATCAAATCTTGCCTCCAGTGCAAATATCTTGTCAGTTTTTTCCATCAACGCATAATCGATCGATATCTTAGGCAAACTGATAAAAGCACTTTCCCACTCTGAAGGCTTTTCAAGATACTCCAAAATAAAGCGATAAAAAGGGAAAGCCCACCGTTGGGTCTCTTCTATAAAAACTTTCACCGTCCATATAAACATACCCGAATTCCAGCCGCAATCTCCTTCCTTGATATAACGTCGAGCCACATCAACGGAGGGTTTTTCCACAAAACGAATAACAGGAAAAAATTTCTCGCCATTTTTTATAAAACAATTGGTTTTATCTAACTTCAAATACCCAAATCCTGTCGCTGGATAATTCGGTAGAATAGAAAAAGTGACTATGCTTTTCGTTTCTTGAGTAAACAAGACAGAAGAGAGCAACTGGTCACGAAAAATCTCTCTGTTCTTGATTTTACTGTCGGCAGGTAAAAGAACAACAGTAGCCTCTTTAGAATGCCTTGCCGCTATGGCTGTTGCCAGTGTAGAAGCAGCGGCGGTATCCCTCTTTTCTGGTTCAAAAAGAATTTTTTCTAATGGAAAAGATGACAACCTTTTCGTAATGGAGGAAAGTTGGTCTTTGTTTGACAAAATATAGAGATTTTCTTCTGGAACGAAACCTTTAACCCTATCAATTGTCTCTTCTAGAAGCGTTTTATCAGAAAAAAAGGAGATTAAGTGCTTTGGTGTATTTCTCCTGCTTACTGGCCAAAAGCGTTCTCCACTTCCACCAGCCAGTATGAAAACAAAGACATTGTCCATAACAATTTTAAGAAGCCTTTTCTAAGATATGGATTAAGAAAGTCTTAATATCGAAAAGGAGAAGGAGTCAATCTTTAACAATGATCTCCTTTTTTTCTTTTATTTTTATTGGTTCTTTTACATCGAAGAAAATATTACGCATTAGAAGTGCTTGCCGTATTCCTTTATCCAGCTCAATACCTAAAAGGCCATGTTCAAACCAATTGTGATCGATAAGCAGGTCTTTAGCTAAAAGAGCCTGAGCAGGAAATTCTCCTTCCTCGCTACCTAATCCTACAATAATCTGGTGTCCAAATGCTAAACGGTTCGATCGTAGAATTCCCCCCCGAATCACTTCGAAAGGAACATTCGAAAGATTTGTCATGTTTGGATCAATTAGAAAGCCTAAGGCTCCAAAATTTAAGCTACGAATTTCTTGGTCTAAAGGATCCTTATTCTCAACCACTGGATAGGAAACAGCAACATCTAGGACATTATTAAGCCACTGTATAAAAAAACCACTTGAAGCAATTATGCCTTGCGTTCTTTTTACCTGGTTTCCATCAAAAATGACATCATAGGCTAATCCGCTTAAAGGAAAAAGAAATCTACAATCCTGGCTTTGATTTTCATAAAAAATGGCTTTTCCTTCCCACTGATAAAAAAGCAAAAGGCTTGAAAAATCTGGAACTATATCCCAGGGCTTATCAAGGCTAAGAGTGTTTGCATTTAATGCCGTTATTTTCCTAAGCTGACCAGCCCCTTTCCCTGAAATAATAAGAGCGTCCATGCCAACCAGCCCAGGGGAAATATTTTTCTCAGTGAGAGTTGTCTTTATTGCTTCAGAAGAGCTAACCATTGAAATCAACGGTCTATCCCATGGCAGAAAATAAATAGTGACTTCTTGATTTACTGGTAAAGGAGTTCCTCGATCGATTGTTATTTTTTGTTCGCTATTGGCAATGACTTTTCTTACGAAAAATTCCCGTTTACTCGAATGCCCTATTACTACAATTTCTTGGCCCACCAAAGAATCTTTCGTCAAAATATTTTCTTTGAAAGACATCTCGTTGCCAGAGAGGTTGGCTGTCAAAGAAAAATGTTTCAAGGGAGTTTCCCTCTTTTTTCCCATCGGGAAATTAAGATTAAAAGACAGAGCCTTCCTGTTGCCTCTGCCAAATTCAGAAAATTGATTATGGGCAACATACAAATATCTCAATGGGAGAAGGCGTCTATAAAAAGAAGACTCATCTGCAAACCAGTTATCTTCAACAAACAGTCTTTCGCCTCCTATTTCTGTGAGGCAAAAAGCCCCCATTGGGTTATAAAAACTATTTTGGGTAATTCGACCGTTTTTTAAATGCACAGCTCTCTGCCTTAAGCCGATGATCTCACAGCCTGAAATTTCGACATTGCTTAGACTGCCTAGAGCAACAGAATAGCCTAACCCGTCCATTCGATCTAATCCCCACTTTAGGATTTTCCACAAGAGACTACTTTCAATATTTTCCTTTGGATATCCATAAAAAGGGAAAAACTGTATTCGAACATTGCGAATAAAAACATCAGAAGGAGATTCTTTCAATGGAGCTACTTTCCCTTTAAAAAGTGCTGAGAGATCTTCCCAATCTCTAGAATTTCCCATAAACTCCTCATCTTTGAGGGCAGAACTATCCACAAGAACCCGTTTTGCATTTCTGATGCTTATCGACAGTTCTTCCAAGGAGAATTGCCCAGAGGAAAAGAAAGCGGTGCTAACAAAGTCCCCTTCCCCAAGAGGTGCATTATCCGGCCACTTCAGCCAAGAAAAATCCATTCCATCCCCTTCCAACAAAGTTTTTGGCGGAATAAAAAAACTACCTCTCACTTTGTATGTTCCCGCCGGAATATATACTATGCCTCCTCCATTGGCATCGGCTGCCTGTAAGGCCTTCCGTAAAGCTTCAGAATCATCTGTGAGCCCGTTTCCTTTAGCTCCATAATCCTTGACATTAAAAATTTTGTTGGGCCAAGGATTCACAGCAACGACCTTCAGAAAATAAGCCTCACTCCATCCAGCAGGACCTCCATGACCGTTATGAACAAGCAGATTAAATTCACCAGGGGATAGATTATCTGGAATTTTCACCCGACAACAATATTTCTCAGCTTCTATCACTTCTAGGATTACAGGCTGTCCATCTTTTTTCGGTACCAAAATAACCTTCATCCGTTGGGCATCTTCTGTAGTCAATAGGATATTTTTCCCAATAATACATAGCTCGGAACCTGGATAAGTTTCATCTTGCTTTAACCCTGGAAGAAGCCGAGCAGGTTGGCACCATTCTATTTGAGGTCTATTGATCAAAAATCTATTTTCGGAGATTTCTATGCCAAATATTCCAGGAGGAAAAACCGCTGGAATCTGAAACTTTATAGATTGATCTGATACCTGGATTGGAGCAACCGCAACTCGCTTTTCTTTAGCAAAAGAAAAGGGGATATAATTGGTTTTAGGATCGTCGTCAGGCACAGCCCAAAGAAATATTTCCTCCTTAGGATCAAACCCTCCCCCATATAGAACAACACCATCGGCAGGATCGACAGGCTCTGAAATCCAAAAAACAGTCGGCCGACCAAAGATGCTCTCAATAAGAAGAAAAAAACAAAAGGAAAAGATAAAGGAAACGCCAATTTTTTTTCTAACCAAATTTTCTATCCTTTTTCTTTGTCTATCCGTATTTAGGATATTTTTTATTTATAAACAAGCTCATACTTTTTACAAGGTAACGGTGCTTTCCGTACATTTTCTATCTATCTTATCCTTTCCAATTACGCTATTTTTTCCTATAGCATTCAATTTTATGGAAAGAGCAGATTGCCTTGTTATCGGTGCTGGTATCGCAGGAGCTTCTGTTGGATTTCATCTGGCGATTAAAGGACTTTCTGTGATTATATTAGAAAAAGAATCTTCCGCTGGATACCATTCGACTGGAAGATCCGCTGTGTTTTTTAGAGGAAGTCATGGCCTTCCTTCTGTTAGACTTCTTACGCAAGCCAGCAAGCAGTTTTTTGAATCACCCCCTGCACCTTTTTTTTCTATTCCACTCACTACTCCCAGAAATGCATTATTCATTGCAAGAAAGGAAAAAAAGGAATTTTTGGAAAGGTGGTTTAAGGACAATCAATCTGCCCATCTTTCTTTACGGAAAATCCCCTCTGAAGAAGCTCTTCAAATGGTCCCAGTATTAAAAAAAGAATCGGTAGAAGGCGGTTGTATCCTCGAGAGCTCCGGAAAAGACATTAATCAACCAAAACTATTGCAAGGGTATCTTGAAGGAGTCCTCCAAAGCGGTGGAAAAATCTATTATAAGGCTTTTGTCAAAAGGATTGAAAAGCAGCAGACCGAATGGGTAGTAGAGGCAAATGATAAACTGTTTAAAGCCCCACTTCTCATTAATGCCGCTGGAGCTTGGGCGGATGAAGTGGCTTGCCTTGCCTCAATCAAACCATTAGGGATCGTTCCAAAACGAAGAACGGTCATTACTTTTGATCCACCTACAAATTATTCGGTTGAGCATTGGCCAATGGTCCTTGAAATCAGTGAAGAATTTTACTTCAAGCCTTATTGTCAAGAAATCTTAGCTTCTCCTGCGGATCGAACCCCATCGATTCCTTGCGATGCAAAACCAGAGGAAGCAGATTGTATACTCGCCATCAAACGTCTAGAACAAGCCACTACCATTAAGATCGATAAAATCAACAGAAAATGGGCAGGTCTTCGTTCGTTTGTAGAGGATGAGCTCCCCGTCATTGGGTTTGACCCTGAAGAAAGAGGTTTTTTCTGGGTTGCTGCTCTTGGTGGCTCTGGAATTGAAACTTCCCCAGCCGTGGGTGAAATGGCCGCCTGTCTAGCAATAAACTACAAGCTGCCAGAGTTTTTCTCTTTTTATAATATAGATCCCGAAAAGTATTCCCCCGCCCGGATAAAATCTAAAAGAGGCACTTAAAATTTAGCAAATAACTTTTGTTCCAAGAAGTGACAAAAACAGGGATAGCCACTTTGGATGAGCTGGCCAACCAGGAGCAGTGACAAGATTCCTATCCACAATGGCTTCTTCAAATCCGGTTGGCACAAAACTTGCTCCACTCAGATCGACTTCTGGCCCCACGGTAGGATAAGCTGTTAAGCGATAGCCCGAAAGAACTTTTGCAGCCGTTAAAAGCTGTATGCCATGACAAATGGCTGCCACCGGTTTTTGCTCATCAAAAAAATGGCGCACACATTCGATCACTTTTGGATAAAGTCTGAGATACTCAGGGGCACGACCTCCTGGAAGCACTAGAGCGTCATAGTCCTTAGGTACAACTTTTTCAAAATCAGCATTCAGCTCAAAAAGATGCCCCTTTTTTTCAGAATACGTTTGCTCGCCTTCAAAATCATGAATCGCTGTTTGTATTTTTTGTCCTTTGCTCTTTCCTGGACACACAGCAACGACTTCGTGCCCTATTCCCAAAAGAAACTGAAAGGGAACCATTACTTCATAATCTTCCGCATAATCTCCAACAATCATCAGAATTTTTTTTTGAGCCATATTCTATTATACCTTCAGAAGATCCTTTTCTTTTACTTCAAGCATCTTGTCAACCTTTTCTATATAGAGATCGGTTAACTTTTGGATTTCCTTTTCTGCTCGTTCCACTTCATCCTCACTGATATGTGCTTCTTTGCCTAATTTTTTTAATTCCTCTAGACTATGTCGGCGAATGGCCCTAATTCCAACCCTACCTTCCTCAGATATTTTTCTAGCCACTTTGATTAGCTCCATTCTTCTTTCCTCTGAAAGGGGTGGAATAGGGATTCTAATAATTTTAGCATCCACCACCGGATTAAAGCCAAGCTTCGATTCCTCGATAGCTTTACGTATAGATTCTACCAGGGTCAAATCCCAAGGCTGAACTACTAGCAAATTAACATCTGGAGCCGTAATGGCCGCCAAATCTTTTAGTTTCATATGCGTTTCATAGGCTTCTACCGAGATATTCGATATCATTTCAGGATTAGCTTTTCCAGAACGTAAAGAAGCAAGCTCCATCCGTGTTTTTTCTACAGATTTTTCCATCTTATCTTCCGCTTCCAACAGCACATCATCAATACTCATAAGACCCTCGATAATCGCGTAGACAAAATAATAACAAAAAATAAAGAAAAAAACCAAGCTCTATCAACATATTGAGCTTTTTACCTTATCTGAGACCAATGTTCCAACAGGAGCACCACAAACCACCGCTTTAAGATTTCCAGGCTTGAACATATCGAAAACTATAATTGGAATACGATTATCCATGCACAAAGAAAAGGCTGTTGAATCCATAATGGTCAGTCGGTTCTGTATTGCATCCAGATAAGTTAATTGTTCGTATCTTTTAGCCTGTGGATTGATTTTTGGATCACTATCATAAACCCCTTCCACCTTTGTCGCTTTAAGAATAACTTGCGCTTCTATTTCACTGGCACGCAGGGCAGCAGCCGTGTCCGTGGAAAAAAAGGGATTCCCTGTACCCGCTACAAATATTACGATCCTTTTCTTTTCCAAATGCCTAATCGCTCTTCTTCGAATAAAAGGTTCAGCAACGTTTTTCACTTCGATAGCCGTTTGCACCCGTGTGGGAATCCCTAAGTGTTCAAGGGCTCCCTGCAATGCCAGCCCATTAATAATGGTCGCAAGCATTCCCATGTAATCAGCAGTGGATCTATCGAGAAACTCCGAATGAGAGGCCATCGTCCCCCTCCAAATATTGCCTCCGCCAATAACAATGGCGATATCAACCCCTAAACTATAAATTTCAGCAATTTGGTATGCAATTTTACGAGCAACCTCAAGATCCAAATGTTCCGTCTCTCCAGACAATACTTCTCCACTCAATTTTAAAAGAATCCGTTTATAAACCGGCGACTGTGTAACTCCATCAAAAAATTCCATATATTTTCTACCTTTCTCAAATTATGTCATATTTCTAAAGATGAAAAGAAAGTGGTTGAAAATGGGGACAATGGTCTTTGCATTTAGGTTTTCTTAAGGGATCCTTTGGCAGTCTTCTTTTTTTGTCTCTTTAAAGAAGGAACAATAGGAACGTTAGCCTTATTTTCTTTACCGTTTTGCAACCTCCTTTTAAGTTCTTCAATTTGATCCCGATAAAGAGCAGCTTTTTCAAATTCAAGCCTAGCAGAGGCTTCAACCATTGCTGCACTCAATTCTTTGATCATTTCCATATAATCCGCATTCTGATCGATTCCTTTGAGATGGATAGGTTCTTTGGCTTCTGACCGAATCAGCCCATGCAGACTGACAAGCTCTTTAGCCTTTACACTTCTTGGGGTGATTCCATGTTCCTGGTTGTATAAAAGCTGCTTGTTTCTACGGTATTGGGTTACAGAAATGAGTTTTTGAATCGATTGGGTCATGACATCCGCATAAAGAATAACTTTACCATTTTCGTGACGGGCTGCTCTTCCAGCAATCTGAATTAAGGATTTCTCTGACCTTAAATAACCTTCCTTATCTGCATCTAGAATGCATACCAGTGAGACTTCCGGCAAATCCAATCCTTCTCTTAAGAGATTTATTCCAACCAGCACATCAAAATCCCCAGCTCTTAGACCACGTAATATTTCCACTCGTTCTATGGCATCAAGTTCAGAATGAAGGTAACGAACTTTAAAACCAAGATCTCTTAGATAGTCGGCTAAATCCTCGGCTGTTTGCTTGGTTAACGTTAATATAAGAACCCTTTGTCCATCCTTTATTCGATCATAACTTTCTTTGATAACGTCGTCTATTTGCCCCTCAAGGGGACGAACTTCCACTTCGGGATCTAACAAGCCGGTAGGCCTGATGATCTGTTCAATGACTTTGCCTTCAGTTTTTCTTAATTCATACTCCCCTGGGGTGGCTGAAACATAAATCACTTGACCTATTTTTTGCTCAAATTCTGTGAACGATAGCGGTCTGTTGTCTAAAGCAGAAGGTAATCTAAACCCGTGTTCCACAAGCGTTCTCTTCCTTGACATATCCCCTTCATACATCCCCTGAATTTGTGGGATTGTAGCATGGCTTTCGTCTATGACAGTCAAAAAGTCCTTAGGGAAAAAATCGAGTAAGGTGTAGGGAGCAGAACCTGGAGCTCGTCCGCTTAAATGTCTACTGTAATTTTCTATTCCGCTACAAAAACCAAGTTCTTCAAGCATTTCTAGATCGTTTTCCGTTCTTAATCTCAATCGCTGGGCTTCAAGCAACTTCCCTCTAGACTCCAACTCCGCGATGCGCTCATCAAGTTCCTTTCGAATCGACTGGATTGCTTTTCTTAATTTCTCAGAGGTCGTCACAAAGTGACTTGCCGGAAAGATTAACTCCTTTTGAAGCCGGCACACACTTCGGCCTGTAAGCAATTCGAATTCGGTAATACGATCGATTCGATCTGCAAAAAATTCGATTCTCAATCCCTTATCTGGAGAGACATGGCAGATTTCGACAACATCCCCTCTGACACGAAACTTTCCCCGGGTTAACTCCACATCGTTTCTTTCGTAGAGCATCTCGATAAGCATAGCTAGAAACTGGTTTCTTGAGAGATTCTGGCCAACTTCAACTTGACAACATAAGCTTTCGTAGTCCTCTGGAGAACCCAAGCCATAAATGCAGGAAACGCTGGCAACAACAATGACGTCACGACGAGTCAGCAGCGAGTTGGTTGCAGAAAGCCGAAGTCTTTCTATTTCTACATTCACACTCGAGTCTTTTTCTATGTATGTATCAGTGCTCGGAATATAGGCTTCCGGTTGGTAATAATCAAAATAGGAAACAAAATACTCCACCGCAGCATCAGGGAAAAACTGTTTGTATTCGCTATATAACTGCGCAGCTAATGTTTTATTGTGACAGATGACTAGGGTAGGTCTTTGAACTTTTTCAATACATTTGGCTATTGTAAAAGTTTTGCCTGAGCCCGTCACGCCCAACAATACCTGATGTTTTGTCCCAGCCTCAATCCCAGCCGCCAATTCTTCAATAGCCTTCCCTTGATCGCCACAGGGTTCAAATGGTGAAACAACGCGGAACTTTTTGTTTAGGGCTTCTGCAAACATAACTAAAAAGGAAAAAAACTCATCAATTAGTCAAAACTTCCTGCCCCTTTCCAGGAGTTTCCTTTCGGGACTCCCTAAGCAGTGTGCAAACTTCCCAATCAGATAATTGATTAAAATTCTCATACCATTGGCCCACCCCATAAAATTCTTCTGGGGTCATTAACACAACGACCCTATCGGCTATTTTCTTCATTTCTTCATATACATAAGGAGGCGCCACTGGAACGGCTACTATCAATTCTTTAGGTGCCAACCTCCTTATTGCTGCAACAGCGGCTCTCATCGTCGAACCGGTAGCAATACCATCATCCACTAAAATGATAGTCTTATTCGTCAAAGAAAGTGCGGGAAGATCCTTCCGGTACAGATTTTCTCGTCGATGCAATTCTTGCAGTTCCCGAGCGGTGACTTCCCTAATCGTTTCTTCATCGATGTTCAAAGAATTTATTACGGATTGATTTAAAACCTGTATTCCGCCAGAAGCAATGGCTCCCATTGCTAGTTCCTCTTGCCATGGAACACCTATTTTTCTAACAACGAAGATATCCAATGGAAGCTTCAAGATGTTTGACATAGCAAACCCCACTTCTACTCCTCCCCGCGGTAAAGCCAGAATAACCACATCCGATTTGCCTCCATACTCGAGAAGTTCTTCGGCCAAAAGCCTACCTGCTTCTTTTCTATCTTGAAAAATTCTATAAGGCATTTTTTTTAATGTAGAACAAAGAATTTTTCTTTGCTACTCTTTTGGTTGGATTTTCTTTATCGCATACCGCCTCCATACAACGCATAATAAAATGGGGTACAAAAAAAATATTAATGGGCCGTTTAAAGCTCAGTTAGGGCTCTTTTAACAGCTAGAGCATTGTCTGCCGCCCAACCCATGGTCGTATTGTTAAAAAAGATATAGACTTCTTTGGCTCCTTTGTTGACAAGCTTTTTAGCACTCCTCACTATTTCCTGGATTTCTTCATGGTTATAAAGATAGGAAAACCATTGTTTGCGCCCATGTAATCGCAAGTAGCCGATCGAAGAAGTTAGCTCGGGCTGCATTTTCAAAAGAGGAGAATCGGCAACACAGTAGACCGCTTGTTTTGCTTTCAAAATTGCCACAAGAGAGGCAATGTCTGCTTTGGTTCTAAATTCCACAGCCACTTTCGTCGGATCAGGAAATGCCTCTAAGGCAATCTGAAGCCGTTCTGGTTCAAGAGGAAACTTAGGAGAAAGTTGAAGCAAATACAAACCGATTTTTTCTCCTAATACTCCAGAGTCATTGCAAAACCGCAATATAAGATCATTGACATTATTAAGAAGCCGGACATGGCTAATAAGCCTAGGAACCTTCAAAACAAAACGGAACTTGGTTGGAGTCTTTTTTGCCCAATTTTCATAAGTAGATTTTGGGAAGAATCTATAGAAAGTGGCATTAACTTCAACCGCGTCAAACTGAGAACAATAATATTCAAACCATTTTGATTGTGGCAAATCCTCTGGATAAAAAGATCCTTTCCAATCCAAATAGTTCCATCCAGAAGTTCCCACCCAATATTTTATTTTTTCCATGAATTTTAACTCATATCCACGAAGAAGAATACCCACCCATTTTACCACATGATTTTTCTCTTAGACGCTTCTCACAAAAAAGATACGACAACACATAGTTAAAACCAACCAGATTAAAAACTAAAAGGATCGAACAAAAGGATTTTGTCTTTATTCCAGTGGAAAAGAAACGGCAATGAATTCATTTTTTGTCTCTAATCCAACCACCTCCAGTTTCCCATGGTTGGCGGAAACGAAGATACCTTGGCCTTTGTCATAAAGGATATCGCCGATAACAACTCTACCACCACAAAAAAAAAGATATAAAAAAGAGGCCCCATCTAGGTGGCAAGCGTAGGCCTGGCCAGCTTTAAGTTCAATTCTTTTGACAGCAAAGTAATTTTGCTCAACAGAAATTGCTTCTGGACTAAGAAGTTTTGGGTTATTGGGTTCCAGTGAGAGAGAAAGGACAGATTCCCAGTAATGGAGTTGCCTCAAAGAGCCATTCTCATTAGGTCTTTCCCAGTCGTAAATCCGAAAAGTTGTATCTGAATTATCCTGGATTTCTAAAATAAGATTTCCTTCTCCAATCGCATGGATCTGACCAGATTCTACTAAAATTCCATGAGAACTAAAGGTGGGAATATGATTTAGGTATTGAATAATAGCTTTTTTACCGATGAGTTCTTTTAGCAAATTGGGTGAGATTGCCTGTTTAAATCCTAGATATATAGAAGAGCCAGGAAGAGTAGCTAGGAAAAACCAAAATTCAGTTTTCTTCTCCCACCCATATTGGATTGCTACTTTTTCCCCAGGGTGCACCTGTATGCTTGTTGGTAATCGACAATCCAATATCTTCACGATCAAAGGGAAACGTGTCGTGGGTGGAGCGTTCCTTCCAAAAATCTCTTCTTTTTGGTTCACCCACAAATCATGCAGATTAAGCATTGAAGCATAAGGGCTTTTGAGAACACTAATTTCTTCAGCCCTATCTACTAACTGCCAGCTCTCTCCGACAAGTTGGAAGGACTCTGAATCCTTTCCAGCTACAAATTTGTTGAGCAATCCTCCTCCCCATATTTTTTTCTTGTATATAGGGTGAAATTGGAAAATACCCATGAGAATAAACAATGGTTGAATTAGATTAAAAAAATAAATAGATTGATTCTCTTAATTCCATTTTCATTTATGACGGACGCAAAAACAGAACAAGGAAAAAATAATATTATTAGTAGAAATAACCCTTATTTAGCTTCGATTAGAGAAAATATTTTACTGACGAAAGAAGGCTCTGAAAAAGAGACTAGACACATCGTCATCGATATTAAAGGCAGTGGGATAACCTATCAAGTGGGAGATTCTCTTGGAGTTTTCCCATCCAATCCTCCTTATATTGTCGAGAAGATTTTCCAGCTTCAGTCTCTTGATCCTGAAGAACTAGTAAACTATCAAAATACCAAAATTTCGCTTAGAGAGTTTCTTTCCAAACACGTTGTGCTGACTCGTGTTACAAAAAAATTCCTCCAGCTATTGAGCCAAAAAATATCTTCTGCTTCCCAACGAAAAAGATTAGAAGAGATTTTGGGGCAAGAAAAGGAACTAGAAGCCTATCTCTGGGGAAAAGATTACCTTGACTTCTTTGAAGAATATCCAGAAGTTTCTTTTAGCTCCAATGAACTAGTTGCTTCTTTGGGTCGAATGGTTCCTCGACTCTATTCAATAGCTTCTTCTCCTCTAATGTTTCCAGATGAAGTACACCTGACTGTTGCTGTGATCCGCTTCAAACTTTCAGGAAGGATGAGATATGGAAATGCCACCGGGTTTTTGAGCAGATTTGCAAAAATAGGGATAAAAGAAATTCCTGTGTATAATCAACCTGCTAAGCATTTTCATCTTCCCGAAGATCCTTCAGCTAACATTATCATGATCGGACCAGGTACAGGTATTGCTCCCTTTCGAGCGTTTCTCCAACACCGAATGATGGCAGGACATTGGGGAAAAAACTGGCTATTCTTTGGAGAGCAACACCAAAGCACTGATTTCCTCTATAAAGAAGAACTTCTCGACTGGCTGAAAAAAGGAGTATTAACAAAGTTAGATACGGCTTTTTCTAGAGATCAATCTTATAAAATTTATGTCCAGCATAGAATGAAGGAATCAGCAGCTGAACTTTGGCACTGGATCCAGAATGGAGCCTACATATATGTCTGCGGTGATGCAAAGCATATGGCCAAAGATGTGCATCAAAGTCTCATTGATATCGCTAGAGATACAGGAGGGATGTCCCAGGAAGAAGCCCAACATTATGTCAATGTAGTTCTTTCAAAGGAACAAAAAAGGTATCGCAAGGATGTTTATTGAGAGATTTTTTTCCGCTCGCTTTTCCTGAAGCTTAACGGGGATACAGAGCATAGGCAGTTTGAATTTCTTGCCATTGGCTTTTTTGGTCTAGCACCAACCGTAAATGCATCCGCATTTGTTCTAAAGCCGCCCCTATATTCTCTACAACATCTAAAGGGAGCAAACCCTCTTTTGTCCTTCTTTTTTCCGCTGCTATATCAGCAGCCTTCCCATGAATCCATACTCCACAGCGAGCGGCATCAAAGGAGTCCAAGCCTTGAGCAATCAATCCAGCAATAATCCCTAATAAGCTATCTCCAGAACCACCCGTAGAAAGTCCAGGATTCCCAGTTGTATTGAAAAACACCTCTTTTCCTTCTTGAGCTACTACCGTCCTAACTCCTTTCAAAACTAAGGTGATCTTTTTATCTTTTACAAAATTTCTCGCCACTTGTATTCTTTCTTCAGGAGAAAATTCCATTCTTAGAAGTCGACTCATTTCTCCTGGATGAGGAGTGAGCACAGCCCATTTTCTAATGAGCTGAAAAAAGTCTGGATTGCGTGCAAGCAAAGTCAAACAATCCGCATCAATGACTAGGGGTAGATCCAATGACATAAGCGTTTTGAAAAATATTTCTGATTTTTTTTCCAACCCAAATCCAGGGCCCATGGCAACAACTGTTGCTTTAGAAACTACCATCTCAAATAACTTAGCGTCATCGTAAGGAAATACCATGGATTCAGAAGGGGCCTTTGCAGCCACGAGCGGATAAACTTCCTGAGGCACTCCCACATTGACCAGTCCTGAACCTATACGAAGTGCTGCCTGCGCTGCCATCACCGGAGCTCCCGTAAAGCCAACAGAACCGCCAAGAATAAGCACTCGCCCATAACGGCCCTTATGCGTATTAGAATTTCTAAAAGGAAATAATTCGGCTAGCTCCCATCCCACTATAGATTCCAAGCCTGAACTGGGAGGCAGGGTATCAAAAATGGGGACAATTTCCACTCGGCCTGTAAAATCGGAAAGCTCCTCTCGAAAAAGGAAATCTTTACCGTAGCCAATACTTAGTGTTAAATCGGCAATAACGGCTAAAGAATTAGTTGTCGACTTCTCCCACAATCCTGAGGGACAATCAACGGCTATTGTTTGGAAAAAACAACGATTACGCTCTTCATTCAGTTCTTTGACAATCTGAGCTACTTCACCCTGCAATTCCCCTTTCACACCGATTCCAAGCAGACAATCCAACACATAATCCGCTTTCGTCCAGGGGACAGGATCTGGATAAACATACAAGGATAACTGAGGAAATGCGTGCAATAATTCCTCCAGCTTTTTTTTACATAAGCTTCCTAGTTTTTCTCTTTCAGCAGAGAGATAAACCGATACAGGCCATCCCCTTTTCAATAACTCTCTGGCAATCACCAACCCATCCCCCCCATTATTGCCTTTACCAACCAATACAAGAACCTGGCCCATGCGAGGATAATGCTGGAGAAAAAAACACGCAGCCATCCTGCCGGCTCTTTCCATCAAAACTTCAGCAGAAAGGCCATTGGCTATTGCTTCCTCTTCTAACCTCCTAATATTTGGAACATCTGTAATGATCATTTCTTATTGTCGAATGTTAAAAACTCAAATTTAGTGGTTGTTTAAAATATCAAACTTATTTTATTTTCAGTACTTCCTCCCCAAAGAGTGGATAAGGTTTAGGACAATGACAACATTAATTTTTTTTCATGGTATACAATTATTCGTGAAAAGTGCTTAAAAAAGATAAAAATATTATATAAGCTAAGTATACTCAAAAGAGACATGGCGGCCGTAGCTCAATTGGCAGAGCACCAGATTGTGGCTCTGGGTGTTGCGGGTTCAAGTCCCGTCGGTCGCCCAAAATAAGCCTTTTTATTCTACTTCTCTTCTCTTACCTTAAGTAGGATTTTCCCAAAATGTCTATTTTCTTCCATATACTTCAAAGCTTCCCTCAATTGATCCCACAGAAAAATGCGATCTATAATAGGCTTAAGCCGACCTTCTATAAAAAAAGGAAGTATTTTTTTCCTAAACTGTTGGGTTAAAAACATTTTTTCTTCTATAGGCCTTGCTCGAAGGGTGGAGCCAACGAGCGTTAATCTTTTTCGAAGGAGATGCATGAGTGAAATCTCTGTTTTTGATCCTCCCAACAGACCAAGGCTAAGAATCCTTCCTTTTTCTGCTGCAATTTGAAGAAATTGACTAAAACGTTCTCCTCCCACTAAATCGAAAATAATATCCATTCCCCTTCCCCCTGTTCTAGTCAAAGACCAATCAATTAGATCTGCTTGCTCTTCTGTAAACACATCAATAGCTCCAATTTTGAGAAGCTTTTCTTTCTTAGCTGGAGATCTCACCATCCCAAAGACTTTAAGGTTTTTTAGATTAGCCAGAGCTAATGCAGAAAGACCAACGCTACTCCCAGCAGCTGAAATCAATAGCGTTTCGTTTTCCTTTGCCTCTGCCCGATATTCTAACCCATCCCAGGCCGTAAAAAAAGATTCGGATATAGCGGCCGCTTCCACAAAAGATAGTTTTCCATCAATGGGTAACAAGAACCTTTCATGAACAACAACTTCTGTAGAAAAAGCACCGCCAATGAGTAAGCCAAACACCGGATCACCTTCTTTCCAACCTTCCACTCCTTCCCCAATCTCACAAATCCTTCCAGAAAATTCTAATCCTGGAATCTCAAAAGAAGCCGGAGGCCCAGGTTGAGGATAGAGTCCATAAAGTTGAAGAAGATCGGCTCTATTGATGCCCGCATAATAAACATCCACTTTTAATTCGGCTCTTCCAGGTTTGAGCGAAGGCAGTTCCCGCATTTGCAAAGTTCTTTTTCCATTTTCTTTTTCAATAACCCAAGCAATCATTTTTTCTGTAGCTTTCCAGGTTGAAATCCAAAATAACCACTACCTTAGCTATTTTCCGTCTTTCTCCCAACTAACCAAGGATAAGCTTGAGCCCAATTTAATGGAATTGGCGAGGGTTTTCTTTCAGGAAGCTTGATACAAGCAAGGATTTGTCGGCATTCAGCAAGTAAACTACCCGAAGGACTTTCCTTTCTTAATTCGAAGTCAATCTGAAACCGCACCCTTTCTATTCGACTAAGCCTTGAAATGATACTGATAATATCCCCAAGTCTGGCAGGGGATTTATAAACAATTTCGGTTTTGATGACTACAGGGACCAACCCTGTCTTTTCCATCTCTTTCAATGGCCAACCAAGCCGTTCAGCTAGTTCAGAACGGGCGATCTCTACAAAACGCAAATAAGCAATGTTATGGATAAGTCCACAAGAATCAGTATCAAAAAAAAAGGTCTTGATTTTTGATTCGCATTCAGGAAGCTCAGGTAGTACTGGCATCGGTGGATAGAAATTAAAATGTTTTTACTTCATTTTTTTTTACTTCATTTTAGTACATTTTTCACTCAAAAACTAAAACAATGATCAGAAAAATTGTCTCGGGCGGGCAAACAGGAGCCGATAGGGCTGCCTTGGATTGGGCGATTGCCAATGGAATACCCCATGGAGGATGGTGTCCCAAAGGAAGATTATCGGAAGCAGGTATCATTCCTGATAAATACCAGCTTTCGGAAGCTCCCACTCCAAGCTATACATTGAGAACCGCATGGAATGTTTGGGATTCAGATGCTACCTTGATCGTCACATTAAAACCGTCTCTTACGGAAGGATCTTTAGCGACTCAACAATTTGCAGTAACTTTTGGAAAACCTTGGCTCCACATTAACGAAACGACTCCAGAGATAGAAACCGAAGTCAAAAAATTTTTGTCTTCTCATTCTATCGAAATACTTAATGTTGCAGGTTCCAGAGAAAGCAAAGAAAAAGGAATCTATGA